>NZ_CP076103.1:4511048-4811785 GCF_018732085.1 Lysobacter capsici
GCCGGTGAAGCTGCTGCAGCTTTCGAAGAAACTGCCGCCGAGTTCGATCGTATAGCCCGGCACGCCGAGCAGGCCGTACATGGTGTCGTCGGTGGTGCCGTCGGTGGCGTACAGCTCGTCGGACTGCTGTGGGTAGTAGCCGTTGAAGTACGCCATGCGCCGGCCGAGGGTGCGCAGCGAACTCATGTTCGGCGCGGGATTGCTGGTGTCGCCCCACGACCACAGCACCAGATCGGCCGCGCTGTGGATGTCGATGAACACGCCCTGGGTGTCGTCGGGCGCGGCGGTGTTGACGTCGTCGGGACGGCGGTCGGCGAAGATGCCGCCGGTGTAGACGCCGTTGCTGCCGCGGGTGCCGGCGACCAGGCGCATCAGGTTCTGGGTTTCCGGGTCCGACGACGCGGTCGGGCCGCGATAGGTTTCCGCGCACTGGTTGCCGCTGGAGCCACCGGCTGCGGTGTTCCAGTGATACGGGAAATTGCGGTTTAGATCGGTGCCGTAGCTGCTCGCGCTGCAACTGCCGCCGTTGCTGTTGTTGACGTTCTTGCGCCACGACGCGCCGGCCTCGGCTTTCTTGCGGCCATCGGGATTGGCCTGCAGCACCAACTGGAAGGCGAAGTTATCGAGCAGCCAGGTCGCTTCGGGATCGGTGCCGTAGCCGTTGACCAGCCCTTCGGCGAAACGCGTGACCAGTTCCGCCGGCGCGTACTCACGGGCGTGGATCGAACCGAACAACACCAGCGTCGGCTTGTTCGGCAAGGCCGCGTCGGTGGCGGTATTGCTCAGCCGCAGCACGCGCATGTCGTAACCGGTGCCGGGGTTCTGGGTCTTCTGCCAGGTCGGGCCGATGTTGGTGATGCGCGCAAGATTCGGCTTGCTCGCGACGAGGTTATCCATCGTCGTATAGGTTTCTTCGACCGTGCGGAAACAGGCGAAGCCCGGGATGCTCTTGACCCCGTTGAGCGAGCCTTGCAGCGCGGTCTGCAGACGCTGCAGTCGCGCGGTGGCCTCCTGATCGACTTGATACTTGAAGCCCGCCTTGGTGAGCGCGGTCAGATCCTCCGGCATCGCCTCGACCTTCACCGTCTTGGCGTTGCGGTCTACGTTCAAATGCTGGAAGCGCGAGGCGATGCGTTGCAGCTGCGCCGGGTTGTCGTACTGGGCGGTTACGAATACGGGCAGATCATCGGCAGCCACGGCGCTGGCGGACAAAGCCAGCAGCAGCGGCAACGCGGCAGGTTGGAAGCGCATTGGGAAACTCTCCATGGATCATGGGCGGTGGGCAGGCGCGAGGGCGCGCTGCAGGCCATGCTGCGGAGCGGATCGAAGCGCTGACAAGCGCCGCTCGGCGCATGGACGGCGTGCTTTCGTGATGCGTACAACAGAACGAGGTAGTGGCGACTGACGCACGAATTCATCACCACCGACGCGATGCGGGAACGATGCGAATCGCGCGCGCTCGAAGGTCTTCGTCGCAAGCGCGACGGCGATATCGCGATGCGCGGGCGAAGCGATCGCCGCGAGAGTCGATCCCGTCGGCCGATCGCACGCGCCTTTAAAAAACGCCGCGGCCCGAAGGCCGCGGCGTCGTGTCGATCACATCCGTTCGATCAGAACGTGATGCTCCACTTGTCGATGCGGCCGGTATCGACGGTCGCATTGTCGTTCACCCGCAGCTTCCAGGTGCCGTTGAGCGCTTCGCTCGACAGGTCCTTGGTGAAGGTCTGGATGATGTTGTCGGCGCTGCCGCCGGTGCGGTTGTGCAGGTTGTACACCGTGCCGTCCGGCGCCACCAGGTCCACCTTCAGATCGCTCTTGTAGGTGTGGTAGATCGTGACCTGGATCGGCGTGGTCGCCGAACCGTTGCCGGTGCGGCCGGACACGCTGATCGAGCTTTCGACCGTGGCGTTGTCGGGGATCGCGACATCGGTGTCGTTGGTGTAGGTCTGCGAACCCGGGCCGCCGGACACCGTGACCGTACCGGTCTTGGTGTTGGTGGCGCCGCCGTTGTCGGTGACGGTCAGCGTGACGGTGTAGGTGCCGGCGGCGCTGTAGGTCTTGCTCGGATTGGTCGCGGTCGAGGTGGTGCCGTCGCCGAAGTTCCAGCTGCGCGAAGCGATGGAGCCATCGCTGTCGGTGGAGCTGTCGGTGAAGGTCGCGGTCAGGCCGCTGGTGGTCGAGGTGAAGTTCGCCGTCGGCGGAACGTTCGGCGTGCCGCCGCCCGAATCCAGGCCGTCGATGAACTGCGCGCCGGTCGCGGCCGGATCGAGCCAGTCGCTCAGGCGCGAAGAGGCCGCGCCGCCGCCGGTCCACGAGGTGAACACGCGGCCGTACTGGTCGCTGCGGTTGGTGCCGGTCGCGCTGCAGCTCGACGGACCGCCGTGCAACTGACCGAGCACGCGCTTTTCCGGGCTGTAGATCGGCGAACCCGAGGAACCCGGTTCGGTCACGCCGCCGCTCGGCTGCCACTGCACGTTCAAGTGAGTGGTGCCGGCGCCGCCGCCCCAGGCCACGAACGAGGTCGGGCTGGTCGAGTTGCTGATGCGCTTCTCGGCGACGTTCGGGTGATGGATGCCGATCGCGCCGGGATAGTTCTGATCGCGGCGGTCCCAACCGGCCCAGAACAGGTTGAACGCCGGATTGGCCGCGGTGTTCAACTCGAGCAGGGTGAAGTCGGAGTCGGCGTAGGTCGCCTTGACCGTCGAACCGGTCTGGGTCTGACTCATCGAACCGTCGCCGTTGGCGCCGCTGGCCGGGGTGTTCGGCGCGCGGCAGGTCGAGTTCTGATAGTTCCAGTACACCACGATGCTGGCCGCGGTCGACGCCGAGGTCATGCCGCAGTGATGCGCGGTTAGGAAGTACATCTTGCGATCGTTGGCGGTGTTGTTGACCAGCGAACCGGTACACGCCAGCGAGCCGTTCTTCGAGTAGGCCGCGACCGAGCGGATGATGTCGCGACGACCATCGCCCTCGGGGCAGACCACGTCGATATTGCACGAACCCGACACGCCCTTTTCGCCCGCGGCGAGCGCGAGGCGGCGCGCGAGCGGACCGAAGCCGACGTAGTCGTGGTTGACCTTGGTCAGGTGCAGCTTGAGCTCGCCCATCTTGGCGCGCGGCACCACCACTTCGATCACCGCTTCGGCGCCCGGCACGACCGCGGTCCACAGCTGGCCCTGCGCGTTGTTTTCGCGCGCGGTGTATTCGCTGATCAGCGCGCGATCGCCGCCGGCGGTCTGGGTCGCCGGATAGATCAGCAGGCGGCCGCCCTGCGGCATGTGGTACTGGGTGAAACCGAAGTTCAACGACAGCGCTTTTTCCGAACGGATGCGCTGGCGCCAGACCACGGTGTCGGCGTCGACGTCTTCCCACACGCCGGAATTGAGCGGGGTCATGTCGACCGTCATCGGGAACGCGAAACGCGGGATGTCGCCGCGCTTGTCGCGTTGCAGGTCTTCGGCCTTGAGCTTGGCCACGTCGACCGCGGGCATGGTGCGCAGGGCGACCTTGTCCACGCTCGACACGTTGGTGTATTCGAAAGCCGCCGGGCGCGAGGCCGGCGCGGCGAGAGCGGCGCTGATCGACAGTCCGAGCAACAGCAAGGAACCACAAATGCGTTTCATGAGTCTCTCCGTCCGTAGTAGAGGCATGACCGCGCCGCCGGCTGGGCCGGTGACCGATGGCGATGGCGACGGGTCAGGTGGTGGGAACTGGAAGCTCCAGCGATTGATGCAGGCGGTGCCGCATGCTTCCCCATGAGCGTGCGTTGGTTCTTCGACGCGTGGTGCGCAACGAGGCATCGATGACGACCACGGCGTGACTCTGCGGCAGACTTGTCGCACACAACAAGACGCAAACCCGCCGAGTCGACATAGCATCCGTGCATCGCGTCACGCATACGACGAAGATTTGTTGCTGTTGAAATCGGTGTGCATGACGGGAAATTGAAACTGAGATGCCGCGCGAATTCACAATGCAATGCAGCGCACGAATTGCGGGAACTTCGAGGTAGGGTGATGCGAAGTTCGCAGGCGCGAGCGATGAAGCAGCAGTGCTGGCGCTGGTCGGGAGCCTGATCTTTCGGGGTTTTCGTGGGTACGCATGCATGCGTGGATCGGCCAGGCGATCTGACCGAAAAGCGTCGGGGCTGAAGCTCCCTCCCACAACACACTGCGTGGGCTGCGTCGCGCGGACATCGGTGGCGGGCGATGCGACAACCGAGCATCGCTACTCAAGCGGTCTGGACGCTCAAGCCGCTCGGACCTGACCGTCGCATCGCAATGCGGTGTGTCGCTTTTTTGGGAGGGAATTTCAGCGCGACGCTTCGGGTTCCGATCGCCGCAGGCGTATAAACAAAAAACCCCGGCCGAAGCCGGGGTTTTGATTTGATCACTTCGGATTGCGTGGTTGAATCAGAACGTGATGCTCCAGCTGTCGATCTTGCCGGTATCGCCGCCGGCGTTGTCGTTGACGCGCAGCTTCCAGGTTCCGTTCAAGGCTTCGCTCGACAGGTTCTTGGTGTAGGTCTGGATGATGTTGTCGGCGCTGCCGCCGGTGCGGTTGTGCAGGTTGTAGACGGTGCCGTCCGGCGCGACCAGGTCGACCTTGAGGTCGCTCTTGTAGGTGTGCAGGATGTTGACCGCGATCGGCGTGCTGGCCGGGGCGTTGCCGCTGCGGCCGGACACCACGATCGAGCTTTCCACGGTGGCGTTGTCGGTGATGGCGACGTCGGTGCCGTTGCTGTAGGTCTGGCTGCCGTTGCCGCCGCTGACCGTGACCGAGGCGGTCTTGGTGTTGGTGGCGCCGTCGTCGTCGGTGACGGTCAGGGTGACGGTGTAGGTGCCCGCCGCACTGTAGGTCTTCGACGGATTGGTCGCGGTCGAGGTGGTGCCGTCGCCGAAGTTCCAGCTGCGCGAGGCGATGGTGCCGTCGCTGTCGCTGGAGGTGTCGGTGAAGCTCACCGTCAACGCGCTGGCGGTCGAGGTGAAGTTCGCGCTCGGCGGGTTGTTGGCCGGCGGCGTGCCGGTGGAATCCAGGCCGTCGACGAACTGCGCGCCGGTCGCGGACGCGTCGAGCCAGTCGCTCAGGCGCGAGGCCGCGGCGCCGCCGCCGGTCCAGGAGGTGAAGATGCGGCCGTAGTAATCGGCCTTTTGTTCCTGCGGCACGGTGCAGCTCGACGGGCCGCCGTGCAACTGGCCGATCACGCGCTTGTCCGGGCTGTACAACGGCGAGCCCGACGAACCCGGCTCGGTCACGCCGCGATTGACGCCCCATTTCACGAACACGTGGCTGCCGTTGGCGACGGTCGGCGGGTTGTAGTCGGCGCCGCCGTAGTTGGTGGTGCGCGAGGCGCTGTCGGAGAAGCTGATGCGCTTGTCGGCGACGTTGGGATGGTGGATCGCGATCGAACTGTTGTAGTTCTGGTCGCGACGATCCCAGCCGGCCCAGTACAGGTTGTACGCCGGGTTGGCGGCGGTATTGAGTTCGAGCAGGGTGAAGTCGGAGGTCGCGTAGGTCGCGCGCAGGGTCGCGCCGGTCTGCGATTGCGACAGCGAGCCGTCGCCGTCGGCGCCGCTGGCGGACGAACCGGGCAGACGGCAGGTGCTGTTCTGGTAGTTCCAGTACACGACCATCGAGTTGTTGACCGAGGCGCTGGTCATGCCGCAATGGTTGGCGGTCAGGAAGTACATCTTCTTGTCGTTGGCGGTGTTGTTGACCAGCGAGCCGGTGCACCACATCGTGCCCTGCTTCGAGTACGCCGCGACCGAACGGATGATGTCGCGGTAGCCGTTGCCTTCCGGGCAGACCACGTCGATTTCGCAGCTGCCCGAGGTCGCCATCGGGCCGACATCGAGCGCGGCGTTGCGCGCGAGCTTGCCGAAGCCGACGTAGTCGTGGTTGACCTTCGCCAGATGCAGCTTGAGTTGCCCGACCTTCGCCGCCGGCACCACCACTTCGATCACCGCTTCGTCGCCGAGCACCACCGGCGTCCACAGTTCGCCGACGGCGTTGTTGTCGGCCGGGGTGAAGCTGCGCACGCGGCCGGCGTTGGAGTTCGGCGCCTGGTCGGCCGGATAGATCAGCATGCGCGCGCCTTCGGGCAGATTGAACTGATCGAAGTGGAAGTTCAGCGACAGCGCGTTCTTGGATTCGATGCGGGTGCGCCAGACCACGTTGCCGTCGTCGAGCGATTCCCAGGTGCCGGTGTTGAGCGTGTCGATGCTCACCGGCAAGGCGGTGGCGAAGCGCGGCACTTCGTTGCGCGCGTCGCGCTTGAGGTCTTCGGCGCGCAGCTTGGCCACGTCGACCGCCGGCATCGCGCGCACGGCGATGGCGTCGACGCGGGACAGGCGGGCGTTGTCGAACGCGGCCGGGCGCAGCGCCGGGCCGGCCAGCGCGGTGCCGACCGACAGGGCGAGCAGGCCGAGAGTGAGAGTGATGCGTTTCATGGATGTCTGTGTCCTTTGATGATTCAGGCGATGGTTCGGTTTGGACCACGGTGAATGGCGGTGTGGATCGCGTGGGGCGGATGCCGGCCTGCGTCCGCGGCGGACCGGGTCGACACGTCGCCCTCGTACACGACGGCACGCCGCGCGGGATGAGGCGCTCCCCTGTGCGCGCTCGAACTGCGAGGTCTTGCGCTTGCGATGCCCGCGGATCGAGGCGATCCGCGGGCCGGTGACATCACGCTGGGCTGCGTGGCGACAATGCGGCCCAAAACGCCCCCCTGATTGCCAGTCATGTGCTCCGACCGACTGTGTTTTGCGGGTACGGCCCGATCAAGGCGAGCCGATCAGAACGTGATGCTCCAGGTATCGATCTTGCCCACGTCGGCGGACGCGCGATCGGCGGCGCGCAGCTTCCAGGTGCCGTTGAGCGCTTCGCTCGACAGGTTCTTGCTGAAGCTGCCGCTGACGTTGTCGGCGCTGCCGCCGGTGCGGTTGTGCAGGTTGTAGACCGAGCCGTCCGGCGCGATCAGGTCGACGATCAGATCGCCCTTGTACGGATGCACGATATTGACCGAGATCGAGGCGTTGCTCGGTGCGTTGCCGCTGCGTCCGGACACCGCGATGTTGCTGGTCACGCCGGTGGCGTTGTTGTCGGGGATGTTGACGTCGGCGCCGTTGGTGTAGGTCTGCACGCCGCTGGCGTTGACCGTGACCGAGGCGGTCTTGGTGTGGGTGGCGCCGCCGTTGTCGGTGACGGTCAGGGTGACGGTGTAGGTGCCCGCGGCGCTGTAGGTCTTGCTCGGATTGGTCGCAGTCGAGCTGGTGCCGTCGCCGAAGTTCCAGCTGCGCGAAGCGATCGTGCCATCGGCGTCGGTCGAGCTGTCGGTGAAGTTCACCGTCAAACCGCTGGCCGAGGAACTGAAGTTCGCCACCGGCGCGGTGTTGCCGCCGGGCGCGCCACGGAATGCGGCGACCGCGGCCTTGGTCTGCACCAGCACGCGCTGGTTGTGGTTCTTGTCGGCGGTTCCCATCGGCACTCCGTTGTAGGTCACGTCCGGGTTCGACCAGTAGTTCAGGCGGGTGCAGCCGCCGGTGCAGGCGTAGGCCATGATCGTGCGCCACTTGGTGCCGGTGGCGGGCTCGTAGCGGTAACCGTGGCCGTAGGCGTACGGCGTGTTGGTCGGATCGGCGGCCGGATCGTGACGCGCCGACAGCAGGTGGCCGATTTCATGGGCGAAGCTGTAGTAACCGGTGGCGCAGTCGTAATGCACGGTCGCGAACGCGGTCGCCGCGGTCGAACCGATCGAATGGGCCAGGCCGCAGTTGCCGGCGTCGTTGATGATCAGCACGCTGACGTCGGCGGCATTCGCGTCGCGGCTGGCGTGGATGTCGTCCATGTAGCCGTCGCTGGGATCGGCGAAGCGTTCTTCGTCGGTGAAGTGGCCGTCGCCGGCCGAGGTGTACTGCACGGTGCGGTAGTTCGCCAGTTCCAGCTGGATGCCGACATTGGAATTGACGTAACCCTGGTTGCTCTCGGCCACGGCGAGTTCGACCAGCGCCTGCATGTCGCCGCCGTATGCGGTGACCGCTTCGTTGGTCGCCACGACCTGCACGCGGATGGTCGCGGTCGCGCCCGGATCGATCGCGGCCGGGCCGACCGCGGCGCTGTTGATGCGCGCGCTGGCGGCGTTGGCGTTGGCGTTGGCGATGCGGGACGCTTCGCGCATGTCGATCTGCGGCAGGTCCGAGTCGCGATAGCCCAGCGGATGATCGGGCGGCATCTTGCTTTCGTCGACTTCGATCACCGCATGGCTGCCGTCAGCGAGCGGACGGATCCGATACAGCTGGCCGTCGACGCGCACGTTGCCGGTGACGCCGTCGCCGCGGCGGACCAGCGCGACCGAATTGAGTTCGTCGTGACGCACTTCGCGCACGTCGGCGCTCGCGCGTTTGGCCTGCTTTTGCTGAGAGCTATCGCGCAGATGGCCGAGCCACACCGTGCTGCCGCGGCCGGTGTCGCGCGCGCTGTCGAGCACGGCGTTGACCCGATGCCCGCCGAGTTGCAGTTCGATCTCCCGGGTCTGCGCGCTGACCAGCGCGGCGTTGGCGCGCTTGAGTTGCAGCGATGCGGTGGCCGGCGCGGCCGCCAGGCTTTGTGCGTGGCTCAGCGCCGAGGCTTGCGCGCTGGCTAGGCCGGCGCGCGCCGTCGGCGCATCGCCGGTGAACAGCGGCTGCGCGGCGAACGCCGGCGCGGCGACCAGGCTGGAGACGAGCACGGCGCCGCGCAATGCGGCGCAAAGCGTTGCCGTACCGCGCGCGGGCGCGCGGCGTGAGGACTTGCTGGACATTGGTGGAACCCCCGATGGATGAAAGCCGCTTGCGCGGTCGAAGCGTCGGATTGCGGTGGTCGTGGCCGGAATTGAGCGACAGCGCGGTGGCAGGCGATCCCGCGGTTCCGGTCTGATGATGGGTCGAGTCGTCGGCTCGCCCCTGTCATGACGCTAGCCGGTGGAGGAACGCGACGGCAACGGGATTGGCCGCGATTCAGGCGCGTCGTTCGTGATGTTTGTCATGCATCGTAAAATTGCTGCGCGAATTGAATATTTTCTGCACGCATAAACACTGTTTCGGTGCTTCGACGCTACTGCGGCGCAACAGAAAAACCCCGGCAATGCCGGGGTTTTTGTTGACTGTCCAGTTGGGCCGCGCACGCGGCCGAGCGACGCGATCGACGCCTCGCGAGCGCGCCTATTTGTCGATCACTGCCGGGCCGCGAATAATCGGGTCGAGCGCGATGTGATTGTCGGGCTCGATGAACTGCACGTCCGGGTCGTCGGCGAAGGTTTCCATCAGCCGCACCGCATCGGCGCGGTCGAGCGCCGGGCTGACGCTGAACACATCGGCCTGGATGCCCATGCGGTGTTTCCAGGTCAGCTTCAGGCCGCTCTTGTTGGCCAGGCCGGCGCGTTGCGCGGTCTGGTCCAGGCGCGGCTGCACCGCGCCTTGCCGGGTCAGCGGCCCGGTGCCGTCGCGGTACTTGACGATGAACTGGCCGAACGGCCCGGCGCCGACCGGCGCACCGACCTGGGCGCGGCCGGCGCCCTGCTTGGGCTGTGTGTCGCCGGGCTGGACGTATTGCGGCGGCGCCTGCTCGGGCTGGTTCTGATCGGGGCCGTTGCGGTCGGGCTGCACCGGTTGCGTACGCGGATCGGGCGAGCCGGTCTGCACGGGCTGCGGATCGGCGGATTTCGGATCGGAGGGATTGGTGCCGGATGCCATGCAGGCGCTCACTGAGAAGGAAAGCAACACGGCCACGGCGGGCAGCCAGCGTGTGCGGATCGAGGATGACATGCGGGCAGCTCCTGAGGTGGAACAGGTTTCAACGCAGGCCCGAACCGATCGGGGTCGAGCTGGCGCCGTAGACGCCAAAACCGTGCCGAACGCAGCAGGCCGGTTTCATTCTTGCACAACCGGCATGACGAACCCGGCGACGCAATCGTCGCCGGGTGAAGGGCGCAGGCGGACTGAACGCGCGCCGGCCCGAGTCCGGACCGACGCCGTCGTGCAGGATCAAGGCGTGGCCGAGCGCGCCCTCGCCACCGCCGCGGCCGCGTCGACCAGACCGGCGCCGCAACCGCCGGGGCAGTTGGCCGCGCTGATCGGACGCGCGGTCGTCGCCAGGATCTGGCGCACCTGTTCGAAGGTCCTGGGCGTGGGCGCGGCGGCCTGGATCATCGCGATCACGCCGGCCACGTGCGGCGTGGCCATCGAAGTGCCGTCCAGGTATTCGTAGCGGCTGCCCGAATAGGTCGACAGGATGCCCTGGGTCAGATGCTGGCGCGTGCATTCCTGCGGCTTGTTGACGAAGCGGCCCAGCGGCAGGAATTCGGTCGACGGCGAGCAGCTTTCGCCGCCCGGCGCGGTGATGTCGATGCCGGCGCCGTAGCCCGAATACCAGGCGCGGCGGCTGCCCTGATCGCTGGCGGCCACGGTGATCACGTTGTTGCAGCTGGCCGGGGTGAAACCGCGCACGTCGATATTGTTGTTGCCGGCGGCGGCGGCCACGATCGTGCCGTTGGCGGTCGCGGTGTTGATCGCGGCCTGCCACGCCGGCGTCTGCGAACACGCCGTGGGCGTGCCGACCGACAGGTTGATGACATCGGCCGGATTGGGATTGGCCGGCACGCCCGCCACGCGTCCGCCCGAGGCCCAGACGATGCCGTCGGCCAGATCGGACATGAAGCTGTTGCTGCCCTGTCCGAGCACGCGCACCGGAACGATCTTGACGCCCGGCGCCACGCCGGCGACGCCGACGCCGTTGCCGGTCACCGCCGCGACCGTGCCGGCGACGTGGGTGCCGTGCGGCAGCGACGGCGCGTAGACGGTGTCGGTCGGATTGGGATCGCGTCCGTTGCCGTCGCTCACCGACAGCATGTCGTAGCCGGCGATCACGTTGCCGTTCAAATCCGGGTGCGAAACGATGCCGGTGTCGACCACCGCCACCACCGCGCCGCTGCCGTCGCTGGTGGCCCATGCGCTCGGCGCGCGAATGCCGACCGCGCTGTCGGCCAGGTCCCATTGCTCGGCGAAGCGCGGGTCGTTCGGCAAGGCGGTGATGTCCACCGGCAGATCCGCCTGCACCCATTCGACATTCGGATCGTCGGCGATCCGCCGGATCAGCGCCTGGGTCTGCGCGCGGCTCAACGGCACGTCGCTGGCCACGACATCGCTGCCGATCGCCATGCGCCGCAGCCGCGTGAGCACCGGCGTCGACTTGCCCGATACCAGACCCAGACCGGCGCGGCGCAACGAGGCGTCGACCGCGGCGGCGTGGCGCGCCGGCGCGCTGCCGGCGACGAATTTGACGATCAACTGCCGGTAGGTCCGGCCGTCCTGCAGGCCCGCCACATGGGCCTGGCCGGCGAACGCCGGAACGGCGGCCAGGCCGCCCAGCGCCAGCAGCGCCGCGGCGGCGAACGAATGCACACGCCGGTTACTATCGGAACGCGATTTCATGAGAAAGAACCCCTGACTGAATGCCGCATGGCGGCGAACTGCAACGTTCCCGCGTTCGCAGCGCGCGCGAGGCGAGCGACGGGACATTCGATGCGGACGCGACGCATGCCGCGTCCTTGTCTCGACGATAGGCAGCAAAAAAAAACCGCGGCAAGCCGGCGACACAACATGAGCGCGTTCGAAAACCGTCGCCGATCACATATCGCGACATCGCGCGTCGCGCGATTTGCACAACGAAATAGCGGGTTTTTCCCCTATTCTGACTCGTCCGATTCGCGGTGCGGACAGGTCGTATTGCGCATTCGGCGCATCATTCATGCGTAACGAGTGCGAATATCTATGCGTCGCATTCCACCGCATCGCACCCGGCCCCGTGCATGCATCGATCCGGATCCGGATGGCTTCGAGCTGCCACTATCGGATTGTCGTTCGCATCGCGCACATGCTCGTTGCGCGCATCTGCGCGCGGGCGATCGCCCCGGCCGTCGCGGGCGGATCGCAAAAACCACCCGCGAGTCCGGATCACGAGCAAAAACAAACCCCGGCCTCGCGGCCGGGGTTCGGGTCGAACGTCAGTTCCTCGCAACCGCAATCAGAAGGTGATGCTCCAGGTGTCGATGCGGCCGACGTCCTGCGCGGCGCGATCGGCGGCGCGCAGTTTCCAGGTGCCGTTGAGCGCTTCGCTTGACAGGTTCAGGGTGAAGGTGCCGCTGACGTTGTCGGCGGCGGCGCCGGTGCGGTTGTGGATGTTGTAGACCGAACCGTCCGGCGCGATCAGGTCGACGATCAGGTCGCCCTTGTACGGGTGGATGATGTTGACCGTCACCGAGGCGTTGCTCGGCGCGTTGCCGGTGCGGCCCGACACCGCGATGCTGCTCGACACGCCGGTCGCGTTGTTGTCCGGGATGTTGTAGTCGGTGCCGTTGCTGTAGGTCTGCGTACCGGTCGGCGGGGTGGTGCCGTTGACCGCATCGAGCGCGGCCTTGGCGTTGACGATGCCGGCGCCGCAACCGCCCGAGCAAGCGCCCGGCAGCGCACGCGCGGTGCTCTTGAGCAGGGCTTCGATTTCGGCCGGGGTCTTCGGCGTGGTGGCCTTGGACTGCAGCAGCGCGACCACGCCGGCGACGTGCGGCGAGGCCATCGAGGTGCCGCTCATGTACACGTACTGCTCGCTGCCCTGAGTGGTGGTGCCGCTGTTGTGGGTCGAGGCGATCTGGTCGCCCGGCGCGGACACGTCGATGCCGGTGCCGTAGTTGGAATAGCTGGCCTTGGCGCCGGTCGAGGTGGTCGCCGCGACCGCGATGACGTTGGCGCAGTTGGCCGGGGTCGAGGTCGACACGTTCGCGCTTTCGTTGCCGGCCGCCACCACGATGGTGGTGCCGCGACCGACCGCGCCGTTGATCGCGGTCTGGTAGCTGCTCGGGCAGGCGCCGCCGCCGCCGAGGCTCATGTTGATCACTTCGGCCGGGTTGGCGTTGGCCGGGATGCCCGACACGGTGCCGCCCGAAGCCCACACGATCGCGTCGGAGATGTCGGAGTCGTAACCGCCGCAGCGGCCGAGCACGCGCACCGGCACGACCTTGGCGTTGAACGCGGTGCCGGCCACGCCCTTGGCGTTGTTGGTCACCGCCGCGATGGTGCCGGCGACGTGGGTGCCGTGCCAGCTCGAATCGCCGGCCGGCGCGTCGTAACCGGGCGAATCGCATTCGGTGGCGTTGTTCCAGTCGCCTTCGTCGTTCGGATTGGAATCGCGGCCGTCGCCGTCGCGCGAAACGAAGGTGTCGGAGATGAAGTCGTAACCGGGCAGGATGTTGGCGTTGAGATCGCTGTGCGGGGTGATGCCGGTGTCGAGCACCGCGACCACCGAACCGGTGCCAGTGGCGACGTCCCAGGCCTGGTCGGCGCGGATGCCGCCGTTGGCGCCGTTGAAGCCGTACTGCACGCCGTAGTGGGTGTCGTTCGGGGTCAGCTTGTGCTGGCGCAGCACGTCGACTTCGACGTATTCCACGTTCGGATCGGCGGCGATCTGGCGCATCAGCGATTCGGCCTGGCTGCGGTCGAGCGCGCGGTCGCTGCGCACGACGTCGGCGCCGATCGCGGTGCGGCGCAGATGGCTCAGGCCGAACGCGGCCACGCCGCGGGTCTTGCCGGCGGTGCTGCTGGCCGCGGCGTTGAGCGCTTTCTGCACGTTCGCCGCGCTGCTGCGCTGCGCGCTGTTGTTGCTGTACTTGACGATGAAGCGATCGAATTTCTGCGCGGTCTGCAGACCGCTCAGGTTGATGCGTTCGGCGGCGAACGCGCTGCCGGCGGTGCTGGCCAATACCAGAGCCGTGGCGACGGCCAGAGCGTGCGTGCGATGAGTGCGGACGGACATCGTATGAAACCCCCGAGAAAGCCGCGAGCGCGGCACAGTGGTCCGGTGCGAGGACGGCAACGACGAGAAGCCGCGTCGCCCGGACGGTTTACGGACGCGTATCCGGCGTGCGGCCGGTAAGCGTCCTTTGATTCACGCTAACGAGTGCGCGAACTCGGGGACAAGGGTTTTTCTGGGATTTTTTACGCCTCAATGGTGAAACGAATCACGCATTGATTACGCGGTTGTGTGCCGAGTGTCACAACGCAGAAGCGCGGAAACACCCTACCCACGGGATGTGCGCCATGTGTCTGGACTGGACTGTGAATGGGTGGCCGGAGTGGTTGTGACCGGGGCCGTCGCGACTTCGGAACTGTGCCCGATGAAGCCCTGGATTCCCGCTTTCGCGGGGATGGCGATTACACACATCCGCTGCGTCCGACGGGTTCCGTCGGGATGATCACTACGAACGTTCGCTGCGTACGGAAGTTTCGTCGGGATGACGATTACGAACAAACGGTGCGTACGGCGAATTCCGCAGGGATGGCCATTACGAACATGCCTTGTGTACGGCAGTTTTCATCGGGACAGCAATTGCAAACAAACGCTACGCGCGACGAGGTCCGTCGGGACGACCACTATGAATATGCGTTGCCTGCGGCAAGTCTGGCCGGGTGACGATTATGAACATTCGCCGTGCATTCGCCATGCATGCTGAGTTCGATGATGCGGCGGGTCGTAATCGCCGTGGCGCACGCGGCGACCAATTAAGGACGCGACACCGTAGTCCCAGGCATGGACGCCGCCTCACGCGCGTCCACGCCGGCTACGCTCAACCGCCCTGCTCGCGCCGCGCGATCGCCTCGATGTCGGCCGGTTCCAAAATCGCCTTGTCCGCGCCCTTGCGCGCGACGCCGAGCATCGCCAGGCCGATGGTGCGCGTACTCGCGACCTGATTGGGCAGCAGTGCGCGCGCCAGGTGCCAGACCGGTTTGGTCCAGCGGTACAGGCCGCGCAGGCGCGCGTCCTTCGGCGCGATGCCGTCGAGCGGCAGGATCGCGCCGGGCCGGAACAGATACGTCGCCTTGAAGCCGAGCCGCTGCAATTCGTTCTCGGTGCGGCCCTTGACCCGCGCCCACATCACCCGCCCCTGCTCGCTGCTGTCGGTGCCGGTCCCGGTGACGTAGGTGAACACCATCGCCGGGTTCAAGCGCGCCAGGGTGCGCGCGGCGGCCATCGTGTAGTCGTGGGTGATGCGGGTGTAGTCGGCCTCGTTCATGCCCAGCGAGCTCACGCCCAGGCAGAAGAAGCAGGCATCGAAGCCGCGCAACCGGTCTTCGATCGCGCTGAAGTCGAGGAAGTCGGCATGCACCACTTCGCGCAGTTTCGCTTCGCCGCCGCCGGTCGCGCTGCGGCCGACGGTCTGCACGAGTTCGACATCGGCCGCGGCCAGGCATTCGCGCAACACGCCCTGCCCGACCATGCCGGTCGCGCCGAAGATCAGGACGTTCATGCGGTTCGCTCCCGGTCGGGCCGTATCGCGCCGCGCGCGGGTGCGGCGGTGTCGATCAGGGTTCGCGGCCAGCTTACTCCGGTCAGCTGCGCGGACACGTCCCACAGCCGCGCGGCGATGGCTTCGTCCTTGGCGTGCGCGCCGATCGTTGCGTCGGTCACCGGGCCGCGCAGTTCGAAGCGATCGCGTGGGCCGTAGTAACCCGCCGCTACGGCCTGCGCCGCGGCGGCGGCGTACACCGTCGGCAGTGCGCCGTCGGCCGCCGATTGGCTCGCCCATGGCTGAAACCAGCGCATGCCCAATCGCGTCAACCACGCGTCGTTGCCGGGACCGTTGGCGATCAGATCGGTGCGCGCATAGCCCGGATGCGCGCCGTTGCTGATCAGGCCCCAGTCGCCGGCATTGCTGCGCCGCTGCAGTTCGAAGGCGAAACTCAGCATCGCCAGCTTCGACTGCGCATACGCGCGCCACGGCTTGTAGCGACGCTGCCATTGCAGATCGTCGAAGTGGATGTCGGCGAGCAGCTTGTGCGCGCCGCTGCTGACGTTGACCACGCGCGGCGCGGCGCCCTTGCGCAGCATCGGCAGCAGACGCGCGGTCAAGGCGTAGTGGCCGAGGTAGTTGGTGCCGAACTGCAGTTCGAAGCCGTCGGCGGTGGTCTGGCGTTGCGGCGGCGTCATCACCCCGGCGTTGTTGACCAGCACATCGAGCGCGTCGTGCTGCGCGGCGAAGCGCTCGGCGAAACGCGCGACCGAATCCAGGCTAGCGAGGTCCAGGTCTTCGTAACGCACCGTCGCCTGCGGATATGCCGCGCGAATCTGGCGCAGCGCGGCCGCGCCCTTGTCGGCGTTGCGGCCGGTGAGGATCACCTCGAACCGCGCGCCGGCCAGGGCCAGCGCGGTCTGCAGGCCGATGCCGCCGGTCGCGCCGGTGATGACCACGCGACGGCCGGGTTGCGCTTCGATGTCGCTGAGGGTGAAGGTTTTCATGAGTCGGGCGCCTTGGGCATCACAACGCGGGAAACGCGGGGATCGGACCGCTCGCGGCCGCGTCGGTGGATTGGCTGACCGCGCGCCAGCGTTCGCCGGCCTGCGCGCGCGCGGTTTCCACGTTGGATGCGTAGTGCAGCGCGTCGCTGCCGAGCAGCAGATGCAGCGGCGGCTGCGGGTGATCGGCGATGCCCAGCACGACCTGCGCCACCCGCGCCGGATCGCCGGACGCGCCCACGCTGATGCCCGGGTTGGCGGCGTCGCCCGCGAGCAGGCCGCGGAACAGTTCGACCATCGGGCCGAACGCCTCCTGGTACTCGGGCAGCATCCGCGGCAGATCGGCCATCGCCTCCACGCCCCAGCCGGTGCGCATGCCGCCGGGTTCGAGCGTGCAGACCTTGACCCCGAAACCCGCGGTTTCGGCCGCGAGCACTTCGCTGAAACCGCCGACCGCCCACTTCGCCGCCTGGTACGCCGACAGCCCCGGCGTGCCGATGCGGCCGCCGACCGAGGAGATCTGGATGATGTGGCCGCTGCGCTGCGCGCGCATGATCGGCAACACCGCGCGCGACAGGTTCACCACGCCGAACAGATTGGTTTCGATCTGATCGCGGAATTCGCCTTCGCCGGTCTGTTCGAACGGCGCCATGCGGCCGTAACCGGCGTTGTTGACCAGCACGTCGATGCGGCCGAACGCGGCCACCGCTTCGCGCGCGGCGCGATGCGCGGCGTGGGCGTCGACGACATCGAGCGCGAACGCGCGAACGCGCTCGCCGTGGCGCTCGACCAGATCGGCGAGTTGCGCCGGATCGCGCGCGGTGGCGAACAGACGATCGCCGCGCGCGAGCACGGCCTGCGCGATATCGCGACCCAGGCCGCGGTTGCTGCCGGTGACCAACCAGACTTTCGACATGACATGACTCCTTGAGGATTGCAGTGAGGGAAGACGCTAAAAAAAATGACTGATTACGCACTCATTAAATGACCGGAAAAACACCGCCGTCGGCGCCGTGCCTGACGCTCGGGCGGTTTCAGGCGGAGATCGCTTTCCAGAATGCGTCGAACCCGGCCTCGCGATACCGCTCGGCCTGGTCGGGTTCGCGCGCGACGAAATCCATGGTGACCTCGCCGATCGCGCCGAGCAGCGCGCCGACGAAGCTCGGCGACGGGCCGCACAGCAGGCCCAGCTCGACGCTTTGGTTCATGCGTGCGTTGAACACCGCGAACGCGCTCGCGCCGGCGGCGCGGCTGGCCTCGCTGACCCGGTCCGACAGCATCAGCGTGCTCATGACCTTGCGCTTGTGCGGATGCGCCACGCCCCAGTCGATGTAGGCGACCCAAAACCGATGGGTGAGTTCGCGCAGGTCGGCTTCGTCGACCCGGCTCAGGCCGGCGCTCATGACGTCGCGCATCTCGTACTTGAGTTCGAGATACAACTGGTTGAGCAGTTCGTCCTTGTTGGCGAAATAGGTGAACAAGGTGCCTTCGGCGACCCCGGCCTCGCGCGCGATCTTCGCCGTCGGCGCGGCCAGGCCCTGCTCGGCGAACACGCGGGTCGCGGCGAGCAGGATGGCGTTGCGTTTGTCTTCGCTGCGGGGACGGGCCATGGGACGGGGCTGGAATCAATTAATGAGTGATTGCTCAATCATAATTACGGCGGCGGCGATTGCAAGGGTCGGATGAGCGGCCGAGGGACGGCTTCGCTTCGGAACGGGGACCTCACCGCATACAAGCCGTTGTTCTTAAAACAAATATCGACTGGACGGCCGGGCGCGGTCAGTGGTGGATTTGCCGACGAACGGCATGCCCGGGTGATGCGCATCCCTGCCCTGCCTGCGGCTGCCCTGGGTGCGGATGATCGGAACAAGCACCTTGGCCGGCGGCGCCCGCGGGAACGCTCGGAGCGCTGGGCGCGATGGCGGCTGCACCGCTGCGGGAACGATCGCGGTCGCGGCTTGCGCCGCTCCTGCAGGGGGAATCCGGAATGGCGCTGTCTGCGAACCGGCGCGGTATGGCGCCGACGCGAACACGGCCGCATCGCTGCGGCCGTGTCGCCTTTCCCGGTGCTCGGGAGATGCTGCTCGGAATCTAGCCGCTCAGGACCTGCCTGCCCACGACTTGCCCGCTCAGAACTTGATGCTCCAGGTATCGATGCGGCCCACGTCGCTCGCGGCGCGATCGGCCGCACGCAGTTTCCAGGTGCCGTTCAAGGCTTCGCTCGACAGGTTGAAGGTGAACGTGCCGCTGACGTTGTCGGTGCTGGTGCCGGTGCGGTTGTGGATGTTGTAGACCGAGCCGTCGGGCGCGACCAGGTCGACGATCAGGTCGCCCTTGTACGGGTGGATGATGTTGACGGTCACTTCGGCGTTGCTCGGCGCGTTGCCGCTGCGGCCCGAGACGACGATGGCGCTGGTCACGCCGGTGGCGTTGTTGTCGGGGATGTTGACGTCGGTGCCGTTGGTGTAGGTCTGCACGCCGCTGGCGCTGACCGTGACCGAGGCGGTCTTGGTGTGGGTGGCGCCGCCGTTGTCGGTGACGGTCAGGGTGACGGTGTAGGTCCCGGCCGCGGCGTAGGTCTTGCTCGGGTTGGTCGCGGTCGAGCTGGTGCCGTCGCCGAAGTTCCAGCTGCGCGAAGCGATCGTGCCATCGGCGTCGGTCGAGCTGTCGGTGAAGCTCGCCGTCAGGCCGCTGACGCTGGAGCTGAAGTTCGCCACCGGCGCGGTGTTGCCCGGCGTGCCGCCGACCAGCGCTTCGACCGCATTGAACGCGCGCACCAGACCGAAGCCGTACTCGTTGTCGCGGCCGGCGGCGCCCAGGTCGAGCGCGGTGGAGGTGATCGCGTCGCGCACTTGAGTCGTCGTCGCCGACGGCTTGGCGCTGTACAGCAACGCCGCCACGCCGGCCACGTGCGGGCTCGCCATCGAGGTGCCGCTGAGCAGGCTGTAGGCGTTGACGTTGTAGATCACCACGCCGCTGACCGTGGCGGTCTGGCCGACCAGGCCGCGCAAGCTCACGCCGTCGGCCTGGCTGACGCTGACCGCGGGAATGGTCGAGGTGACGCCGTCGCCGAGCGTGCCGGAGAACGCGCCGGGCACGTTGTTGTAGATCACCACGCCCAGCGCGCCGCCGTTCTTCGCGTTGGCGACCTTGTCGCCGAAGGAGATGTCGCCGCGTTCGCACAGCACGACCTTGCCGCTCCAGCTGCCGGCCGCGGCGCAGCGCGCGCCGTCGACCATCGGCGCGCTGGCCGAAATCGCCGCCGCGCCGGTGAGCCCGGTCGCCTCGTAGCTGGCGCCGTTGACCGACACCGGCGTGCCTTTCTTCGGATAGGTGCTCAGCACGTCCACGCCCGGCGCGGCGATGTCGACCGCGTCGTTGAACTGCGAGCTCGCCGCCTTGACGTTGTTGATGTCGACCGAGGCCACCGAGATCACGTTGGCGTACGACGCCGGATAGCTCTTGGTCGCATTGCCGTCGTTGCCGGCCGCGGCCACCGACAGCACGCCCTGGTTGTAGAGGTTGGTGAAGGCGGTGTTCTCGCTGGTGCTGGACAGGCTGCCGCCCAGGCTCATGTTGATGACCTTGGCGCCGGCCTGCGCGCAGCGGTTGGCCGCGTCGACCAGGGTCGAGCTGTAGCTGAAGCCGCAGGTCGGGCCGTCGAAGTACTTGATGATGTGCAGCGATACCTTGCCGGGGCTGACGCCGACCACGCCGGTGCCGTTGCCGCCGACCGCGGCGATGGTGCCGGCGACATGGGTGCCGTGGCCGCAGGTGTCGGTGTTCCACGACTGCCCGCTGGGCGCGTAGCCGGTGATGGTGATGCCGGCGAAATCTTCGTGATCGGCCTTGATGCCCGAATCGATCACGCACACCTTGACCCCGGTGCCGTCGGCGCCGGTGGCGACCACGTCGGGCGCCTGCACCTTGGTGATGCCGTACGGCAGCGATTCGGCCATCGGATAACGCGGCACGTCCTGCTCGATGACAAGATTTTTGTCGGCGCGCAGCTTGCGCAGCACCTCGGGCGGCAAGGTCATCACCACCGCGTTGAGATTGTCGAACTCGTAATGGGTCTTGCCGTCGCCGATGCTCGGCGCGACCACGCCGGCCGCTTTCGCGCTGCTCGCGCTCAACGCCCGCACGGTGCTGACGGTCTGCTGGATCTGCGCCTTGACCTGGGCCTTCTGACCGGGCGCGAAGCGGATCCACACGCGATTCGGATCGCCCGGCGATTGCTGCTCGGGCGGCGCGCCGTGGGCGATGCCGGCCATGCACAGCGCAACCGCTGCGGTAAGCGCGCGGATGCGCGGATGAGGTTTGGACACGATGTGCATTGCGATTCCCCGAGTAAGTGGTTTGCAGCGTTCGAAGGCGGCGGTGCCGGCAAGCGGCACGGCGCTGGGCGCGGATCCGTTGGCCCGATCCGAAATCCATACTTCGCGAGGGGGTGGGCGAATGGAAGGCGCAGACATCGATGTCGCCGGGGTGGAATCGTCTGTGCGGTCACATTTTCAGCAAGAAAATTTTTCCGCTGCTGAAATCATGTGCATGCAGGTCACATCTTGCGTTGATGTGGTTTGTCGTTTGGCACCGGCAATCCCATCGGTGGCCGCCATATGCCCTTCGCGCATGCGCTGGACATGGCCACGTTGGCACGACCGCGTCGGCCATCGCACCGCCGCGGCGGGCATTGCGACTACGAAAAAACCCGGCCGAAGCCGGGTTCGAAAGGGCGCGAACGCGGCCGCATCGCCGCGGCCGCGTCGCACCCTCAATCACCGCGCGCGGCGATCGCGCCCGCGGCGGATCAGAACTTGATGCTCCAACTGTCGATCCGGCCGGTGTCCTGCGCGTCGCGATCGGCCGCGCGCAGCTTCCAGGTGCCGTTGAGCGCCTCGCTGGACAGGTTGACCGTATAGGTCTGGTTGATGTTGTCGGCGTCGGCGCCGGTGCGGCTGTGCAGATTGTAGACCGAGCCGTCCGGCGCGATCAGGTCGACGATCAAGTCGCCCTGATAGGTGTGGACGATGCCGACCGTGACCTGCGCATTGCCGGGCGCGTTGCCGGTGCGGCCGGCCACGGTGATGCTGGTCGACACGCCGGTGGCGTTGTTGTCCGGAATGTTCGCGTCGGTGTCGTTGCTGTAGGTCTGCGCACCCGGATTGCCCGTGCCCTGCGCCGCGGCGACCGCGGCGGCGGCATTGACGATGCCGGCGCCGATCGGCTTGGTGCCCGGCGACACCGGGAACGCGCGCGCGGTGTTCTTGAGCAGGGTGCGCATCTGTTCCTGGGTCAACGGCGTCGGCGCCACCGACTGCACCAGCGCGGCGACGCCGGCGACGTGCGGCGCGGCCATCGAGGTGCCGTCGTAGGACAAGTACGTTTCCGTGGTCGGTCCACGGGTACCGTTGTTGCTGGTGGACAGAATGCCCGAGCCCGGCGCGGCGATATCGACCCCCGCGCCGTAGTTGGAGAAGGACGAGCGCGCGCCGCTGGAAGTGACCGAGCCGACCGAGATCACCGTCCCGCAATTGGTCAGGGTGTAGCCGACCGGCTGGCCCGCGCGATCGAGCGCGGTCAAGGAGTCGGCGTTCGAATTGCCCGCCGCGACCACGATGATCGTGCCGCGCGCGGCCGCGTCGACCACGGCGTCCTTGTAGATCTGCGGGCAGGCGCTCGGCGCGCTGCCGCCCAGGCTCATGTTGATCACGTCGGCCGGATTGGGATTGGCCGGAACGCCCGGCACCGAACCGCCCGAGGCCCAGACGATGGCGTCGGAAATATCCGAGCCGTAACCGCCGCAGCGGCCCAACACGCGCACCGGCACGATCTTGGCGGCATGCGCCGTGCCGGCCACGCCCTTGGTGTTGTTGGTGACGGCGGCGACGGTGCCGGCGACATGGGTGCCATGCCAGTTGGAGTTCCGGGCCGCCGTGCCCGGGCCGCACTGGCCGGCATCGAAACCGTTGCCGGGATCGGCCGGATTGGCGTCGCGGCCGTCGCCGTCGTTGGCGACGAAGAAACCGCCCGGCGGCAAGCCCTCATCCGGCGGATCGCCGCTGATGAAGTCGTAGCCGGCGATGACGTTGCCGTTGAGATCGGTGTGGCTGACCACGCCGGTGTCGATCACCGCCACCACCGTGCCCTCGCCCTTGGTCACGTCCCAGGCGGTGGTCGCGCGGATGCCGCCGTTGCCGGCGCCGAAACCGAACTGCTGGTTGAAATTGGTGTCGTTCGGGGTGAAGTAGGGAACCATGAAGATGTCGTTGGACACCGACTCCACCGCCGGATCGGCGGCGAGCTGGCGCATCAGCGCGGCCGCTTCGTCGCGGCTGAGCGCGCGGCTGCTGAGCACCACGTCGGCGCCGCCGGCGGTGCGGCGCAGGCGCTTGAGCTGCACGGCCCGCTTGCCGCCGCCCAGGCGGTTGCTGGTCGCGCTGGCGGCGCCGGCGATGGCCTTGTTGAAGCTGGCGACGTCGCCGCGCGGCGCGCTGCCGCTGCGGTACTTGAGCACGAAACGGCCGAACTGCTGGCTGCCGTCGACATTGAGGCTGCTCAGATCGACGCGATCGGCGGCGAGCGCGGAACCCGACGCGGCGGCGATCGCCAAGGCGGTGGCGGCGGCGAGCAGGGTGAACGAGTTGGAACGTGCGGACATCGGTTGAAGCCCCCTGACAGAACATGGGCCGCATGCGCGGCAATGAACCGGCCGCGATCGCGCGGAACCGTCTACGCGTCGCGGGTCGGATGCAGCAGGCCCGCACCGCGGCGCGGACCGTGGGATTCACGCTAGAACGTCCGCCGCCCGCACGGCGCGGTTTCGCCGTGCGTGCCATCACGATTTTTTGCGACGCCTATCACCGAAGCCGGCGAATAGGACGAGTCCTAATCGCAACCACCGGTTGCGTCGCCGCTTGCTCGCGGCACCGGCGTGACGGCGCGAACAGCCGCGGCCCATCCGCCTTGGCCGCAATCAAGCACCCCGGCCGAAGCCGGGGTTTGCGCGGCAAGCGCGACGACGCGGCCGCATCGCTGCGGCCGCGTCGTGGTCGACATCAGAACTTGATGCTCCAGCTGTCGATCTTGCCGACGTCCTGCGCGGCGCGATCGGCGGCGCGCAGCTTCCAGGTGCCGTTGAGGGCTTCGCTGGACAGATTCACCGTGTAGGTCTTGACGATGTTGTCGGTGCCCTGGCCGGTGCGGCTGTGCAGGTTGTAGACCGAACCGTCCGGCGCGATCAGATCGACGATCAGATCGCCCTGGTAGGTGTGGACGATGTTGACCGACACTTCGGCATTGCCCGGCGCATTGCCGCTGCGGCCGGAGACCACGATGCTGCTGCTCACGCCGGTGGCGTTGTTGTCGGGAATGTTCGCGTCGGTGCCGTTGCTGTAGGTCTGCACGCCGCCGCTGCCGCCGCTCACCGTGATCGTCGAGCTCTTGCTGTGGGTCGCGCCGGCGTTGTCGGTCACCGTCAGGGTGACGGTGTAGGTGCCGGCGGCCGCGTAGGTCTTGCTCGGGTTGGTCGCGGTGGAGCTGGTGCCGTCGCCGAAGCTCCAGTTGCGCGAGGCAATGCTGCCGTCGCTGTCGCTCGAGCTGTCGGTGAAGTTCACGCTCAAGCCGTTGACCGCCGAGCTGAAGTTCGCCACCGGCACCTGATTGCCCGGAGTGCCGCCAGCCGCGGCGGCGACCGCGGCGGCCGCGTCGATGATGCCCGCGCCGCAACCGCCGCTGCAGCGGTTGGCCGGAATCGGCCGCGCCGTGCTTTCCAGGATCTGCTCGATCTGCGCCGCGGTCTTCGTCGGCGACACCGACAGGATCAAAGCCGCCACGCCGGCCGCATGCGGCGCGGCCATCGAGGTGCCCGACATCCCGCCGTACCCATTGCTCGACAGCGTGGAGATCACATCGGTGGCGCCGCCGAACAGCGAACCGTTGCCGCCCGGCGCGGTGATGTCGATGGTCGCGCCCCAGGTGGAGTACGAGGCGCGCGAACCGGTCGTGGAGCTGGCCGCCACCGAGATCACGTTGTTGCAGCCGGCCGGGGTGGTGCCTGCGACGTCGTTGTTGCTGTTGCCGGCGGCGGCGATCACGGTCGAACCGTTGGCCGCGGCGAGGTTGACCGCGGCCTGCCACGCCGGCATCTGGCTGCACGGCACGTTGCCGCCCAGCGACAGGTTGATGATTTCGGCCGGATTGGGGTTGGCCGGCACGCCGGAAATACTGCCGCCCGATGCCCAGACCACGGCATCGGCGATATCCGAATCGCTGCCGAAGCCCTGATTGCCCAACGCGCGGATCGGCAGGACCTTGCCGCCGAAAGCGACGCCGGCCACGCCGACACCGTTGTTGGTCACCGCGCCGATGGTGCCGGCCACATGAGTACCGTGCACGATATTCGATGAGTCCAGCGGATTGGCGTCGCGCCCATCCCCGTCGTCCGACTTGCCGCATCCGGGTTGCCCGCCGGCTTCGCGGCATTCGGCCTCGGGAAGACCGGTGGTCGAGCTGACGAAGTCGTAGCCCGGGAGAATGTTGGCGTTGAGATCGGCATGCGACAGGATGCCGCTGTCGATCACCGCCACCACCACGCCGCTGCCGTTGCTGGTGTTCCAGGCGACCGGCGCGCGGATGCCGAACGCGGTATCGGCATAGTGCCATTGCTGGCCGAAGCTAGGGTCGTTCGGGGTCATCAGCGCCTTGCTGATGCCGTCGAGCTGGACGAATTCGACATTCGGATCGGCGGCGAGCTGGCGCATCAGCGCGATCGCTTCGGCGCGATCGAGCGCGCGATCGGACGCGACGACGCGGCCGCCGGGCATGATCATCTGACGCAACGGACGCAGCGTCGGACGCTTGCCCGCGGCGGGCATGGCGGCGATCGAAGTGGCCTGGCGCAGCGAAGCGGACATCGATGCAGGGCTGGCCGCCGGCGCGCTGCCGCTCTTGAACTTGATGATGAACTGCTGGTTGCCCTGGTCCTTGAGGTTGCCCAGATACACCTGCCCGGCGAACGCGGGCGCGGTCAGGCCGGTCAACGCCACTGCGGTGGCCGCGGCGAGCAGGTGCGAGCGATGGATGCGATTCGAACGAGACGTCATGACGTGATGATCCCAAGTGAGCACCGCGACGCGGTGAGATGGAACGCTCCGGCGGACGGGCGGTGGCGGCGCCTGCGCGCGGAACGTTGCGATGGATGCGGGTGGGGCCGCGACCCGGGGTCCAACGCTAGCGACGCGAGGAAAATTCCGGCAAGCGTTTTTGAATGATTCGGCGGCTCGCGAAGTGACTTGCGTCGCAATGTACGAAACGGTTATTTCGAATCGATGCGGAACGAAAAACGATCCGACCACCCCACCCTTCCAGTCGACGACTTTTCCAAATAAGCCTTTAAAACAAGGGAAAAACGCAATAAATGTGCGACTTATAAAAGTACCGTGTGCCTTAGAACACATTCGACGATTAGAAATTCATGCATCGCATCCACCACATTCGAACGATCGCTTTCGCAATGCGGCGCGCGTTTCGTCAACCTTGCTTTGGCGCACGCATTAATCGCCCCGCAAGACTCGGATCGTCCGGATACGAATGCCGCACGCGGTGATCGAAGCGCGAATGGATCGCTCGCGGCTGCGATCCGCATGAGGAACCGATTCCCGGACTGCGGCCATGGCCGCAGTCCGGGAGCCGCCCTCCAACACCACGCAGGAAACGGTTTCGCGTTCGTTCGATGACTCATCGCATGCGGCGACGGGTTCCCCGGACTTCCGCCCCCACGGAAGTCCGGGCCCGCCCCCTGTCGTACTCGCCGCGATGGATGCGGCGATGGATCAGAACTCGATGCTCCAGCTGTCGATCCAGCCGGTGTCGTTGCTGTAGTTGTCGTTGACGCGCAGCCGCCATGCACCGTTGAGCGGCTTGCCCCACAGGTTCACCGCGACGGTCTTGACGATGTCGTCGGCATTGCCGCCGCCGCGGTTGTGCAGGTTGTAGACGCTGCCGTCAGGCGCGATCAGGTCGACCTTCAAATCGCCGATGTAGCTGTGGCGGATGGTCAGGCTGACCGGCGTGCCGGTCAGCGGCGCCGCGTCGCTGCGGCCGGATACGACGATCGCGCTTTCGACGGTGGCGTTGTCGTGGATGATCACGTCGGCGTCGTTGACATAACGCCGCTTGCCGCCGGCGGGCGCGGGATTGGCCGCGCGTACCGCTTCCATCGCGGCCTTCGCGTCGAGAATGCCGGCGCCGATCGGCCGATCGTTCGCGAGCGGAAAACGCCGCGCGGTCTGCTTGAGCAGCGCTTCGATCTGCGCCGGCGTCTTCGGCGTGGCCGCCAGCGATTGCATCATCGCGATCAGCGCCGACACCTGCGGCGTCGCCATCGAGGTGCCGTTGTAGTAAGCGTAGTCCTCGCCCGCGACCTTGGTCGCGCCCACGCCGACGGTGGACAGAATATTGCTGCCGGGCGCGGCCAGGTCGACCGCGCTGCCGTAATTGGAGGCGTAACCGCCGCTCCAGATCGAACGCCGGCCGTCGGCATCGGTGGCGCCGACGGTGATCGCGCCGTTGCAGTTGCCGGGCCGGAAGCCGCCGGCATCGGCGTTGCCGTTGCCGGCGGCGACCACCACCGCGACGCCGCGCGCGATCGCGCCGTTGATCGCGTCCTGGGTCGCCGCATCGCATACGCCGGCGCCGAGCAGGCTCAGATTGATCGCCTCGGCCGGATTCGGATTGGCCGGCACGCCGGGCACGTAGCCGCCCGAGGCCCAGGTGATGGCGTCGATGATGTCGGAGAAATCGCCGCCGCAGCGGCCGAGCACGCGCACCGGCACGATCCGCGCGCCGTAGGCGGCGCCGATCACGCCGTTGCGGTTGTTGCCGACCGCCGCGACCGTGCCGGCGACGTGGGTGCCGTGCCAGCCCGACGCGCCGGCGCCGTGGCCGGCGTAGCATTCGTTGGCCGCGACCCAGTCGCCTTCGTCGAGCGGATTGGGGTCGCGCGCGTCGTTGTCGCGCGAACGCCAGGGGCTGGCGATGAAGTCGTAGCCCGGCAGCACGTTGGCGCTGAGATCGCTGTGCGCGACGATGCCGGTGTCGATCACCGCGACCACCGCGCCGCTGCCGTTGCCCAGGTTCCAGGCCTCGCCGGTATTGCTGCCGGCGTCGTAGTCGTGGAACGCCCACAGTTCGGAATAGCGGCTGTCGTTGGGCGACAACGCCGCCTGCGCCTTGCCGTTGGGCACGACGTACTCGACCTGCGGGTCGCTGGCGATGCGCCGCATCAGCGCCAGCGCTTCGGCGCGTTCGAGCGCGCGATCGGCGCGGATCACGTCGGCGCCGGTGGACACGCGGCGCACCCGGCGCAGACCGGCGGCGTGGGCGAAGCCGGCCTCGGCTTCGCGCAGCGTGCGATGCAGGCTGTCGGCATCCAATCGCGCGCGGCTGCCGCTGCGGTATTTGACGATGAACTCTTGCATGGTCGAACCCGGCGGCTGATGGCCGGCCATCCGCGCCGCGTCGGCGGCCGGCGCGCCGGCCGTCGACGGCGTGGTCGCGACCGCGATCGTCGCCGCGGACACGGCGGCGACCAGCGAAACGATGCGCGAAAGAGGCGAGGCGCGAAGCGGCATGAGGTAAATCCCGATGACGGCCGCGAGCGGCGGCGTTGGCGGCGAAGCGCTCCAGGTGCAAGGCGGAGCGTGCTGCGGATGGACGTTCGTACGGCCACCCTCGGGATTGAAATTACTCAGCGTGTGCGGACGCAACCATCAGACATGTCTGAAACGACACAACTAACGCACTTCAAATGCACCTGTCCGGATTGGATTCGCTGTCGCGATATGCGCCCGGTCCGGTGCGGATCGGTTTCAGGGGACTGGCGATTGGCCGCATGCGCAAGGCGACTTCGGCGATGCGATCGGGCTTGGATCCGGCGGTGCCGAAACCATCGCCGATGGCGATGGATGGGCAAAAAAAACGCACCCCGGCCGAAGCCGGGGTGCGCTCATGAGGCCAGGGCGCTCGCGTCGCGACGCGCCCGTCGTGCATGGATCAGAACGTGATGCTCCAGGTGTCGATGCGGCCCACGTCGGCCGGACCGGAGTCGACCGCGCGCAGCTTCCACGCGCCGTTGAGGGTTTCGCTCGACAGATTCACCGTGTAGGTGCCGGCGACGTTGTCGGCGCTGCCGCCGGTGTTGTTGTGCAGGTTGTACACCGAGCCGTCCGGCGCGATCAGGTCGACCTTCAGGTCGCCCTTGTACGGATGGATGATGTTGATCGTCACCGAGGCGTTGCTCGGCGCGTTGCCGGTGCGGCCCGACACGGTGATGGTGCTCGACACGCCGGTCGCGTTGTTGTCCGGAATGTTGTAGTCGGTGCCGTTGCTGTAGGTCTGCGTGCCCGGGTTCGGGTTGCCGCCGCCGAGCGAATCCAGCGCCGCCTTGGCGTTGACGATGCCCACGCCGATCGGCTGGTCCGGCGTGCTCGGGAACGCGCGCGCGGTGTTCTTGAGGATGGTCTCGATCTCGGCCGGGGTCTTCGGCGTGGTGGCCTTGGCCTGGATCAACGCGACCACGCCGGCGACGTGCGGCGTCGCCATCGAGGTGCCGCCGTAGGACGCGTAGCTTTCCGCGCCCGGCGTGGTGGTGCCGGCGTTGAGCGTGGACAGGATGTTCGAACCCGGCGCGGCCACGTCGACCACGGCGCCGTAGTTCGACTTCTGGGTGCTGCTCCACACCGAACGCGCGCCGTTGCTGTCGACCGCGCCGACCGTGATCACGCCGGTGCAGTTGGCCGGACGCGCGTTGGAGGCGTTGCCGTTGTTGTTGCCGGCGGCGACCACCACGGTCACGCCGCGCGAGACCGCGCCGTCGATCGCGGTCTGGTAGGTCGAACCGCAGGCGCCGCTGCCGCCCAGGCTCATGTTGATGACTTCGGCCGGGTTCGGATTGGCCGGCACGCCGGACACGGTGCCGCCCGACGCCCAGGTGATCGCGTCGGCGATGTCGGCCAGGGTGCCGCCGCAGCGGCCGAGCACGCGCACCGGCACGACCTTGGCGTTGTACGCGGTGCCCGACACGCCCTTGGCGTTGTTGGTCACCGCGGCGATGGTGCCGGCGACGTGGGTGCCGTGCCAGCTGGAATTGCTCGCGTAGCCCAAGCCGCAATCGGCGGCGGCGAACCAGTCGCCCTGGTCGGCCGGGTTGGAATCGCGGCCGTTGCTGTCGCGCGCGGCGGTGGCGTCGCTGATGAAATCGTAGCCGCCGATGATGTTGGCGTTGAGATCGCTGTGGCTGGTGATGCCGGTGTCGATGACCGCCACCACCACGCCGGTGCCGGTGCTCACGTCCCAGGCCTGGGTCGCGTTGATGCCCGAGGCGGTATAGCCCCACTGCTCGCCGAAGCGGGTGTCGTTGGGGGTGAGGAACGCGGTCATGCGCGCGTTGGGCTCGACGAACTCGACGTTCGGGTCGGCGGCGATCTGGCGCATCAGCGATTCGGCTTCGGCGCGATCGAGCTTGCGCCCGGCGCGCACGACGTCGGCGCCGATCGAGGTGCGACGCACGTGCTTGAGGCCCAGCGCGTTGCTCTTGCCGGAGAAACCGGTCGAGGCGGCGCTGAGCGACTTGAGCAAGGTGGCTTCGTTGCTGCGCGCGGCGCTGCCGTCGCGGTACTTGACGATGAACTCGTCCTGTTGGCCGGCGTTGGCCAGGGCGGTGAGGTTGATGCGGTCGGCGGCGTAGGCCGATACCGCGACGCAGGACAGAGCGGTCACGGTGGCGGCGGCAAGCGCGTGCTTGCGCAGGCCGCGCATGGTGCGGTCGGACATGGATGAAACCCCCAAAAACGAAGTGCCGTCGTGCGGCGTTCAACGCGTGGCGGGTGTGGCCACATCCATGTCTGCACACGACAGCGACCACGCTGTTTGTGTACGGACTCGTGACTGCCTGGTCCGCGGTAACACGCTACGGCTGCACTAACAGTGCCAACAAGCGGTTTGCCGTCCGGTTGCAGGGGGCGTTGTGTGAGCGGCGTTGCACATTTAGGTTTTTTCGATGCGATCGATACACATCGTCTGCAGCTGAACGGCGTTGCTGCGGCGCAGCACCCGCGCCGCGAATCGGCAAGCGAATCCCGCGCTCGTCGATTTCCTAGTTGTTTCGTATGAAATTCATGATCGTCGCGTGTCGCTGTCGCCTCGCCCCTCTCCCGCGTCGCGCGGGAGAGGGGCGAGCGCATGCGCCTGTCGGCAAGCCGCGCATGCGTGCGATCGATCGGTGCTTATCGATCGGTGCCGCGTTGATCGTGACGCTTTGATCGTGACGCTTTGGATCGCGATGTTTTGAATCGCGTGGCCTTGAATCGCACCGTTTCAATCGCGCCTTTGCAAATCACGCCGCTTCCAATCGCGCGGCTTGAAGCGAGATGGTTCGAATCAGAACGTGATGCTCCAACTGTCGACGCGGCCGGCATTGCCCAGGGCGTTGTCGTTGGCGCGCAGCGTCCAGGCGCCGTTGAGCGCCTCGCTCGACAGGTTGAAGGTGAAGGTGCCGGTCACGTTGTCGGCGCTGCCGCCGGTGCGGTTGTGGATGTTGTAGAGCGAACCGTCCGGCGCGACCGGCATGCGCGCGCTGGATCGCCGAAGCGCGATCAGGACGCTTGGATCACAGCGCGATGTTTCAAGTGTCGATACGAGCGGTGTCGAACGCGGCTTCGCGCCGACGCGTCAGAGCATTCCGGTTTCCAGGCGCGCGGCCTCGGACATCATGTGCCGGCCCCACGGCGGATCGAACACCAGCTCGACGTCGGCCTCGGCCACGGTCGGAATCATTTCGAGCTTGCTGCGCACGTCGTCGACCAGGATGTCGCCCATGCCGCAGGCCGGCGCGGTCAGGGTCATGCGCACTTCGACCACGCGCTGGCCGTCCTCGCGCGGCTTGACCACGGCCTCGTAGACCAGACCCAGCTCGACCACGTTGATCGGGATTTCCGGATCGAAGCAGGTGCGCAGTTGCTTCCACACCAATTGCTCGACCGCCTCGTCGTCGGCGCCCGCGGGCAGTTCCAGCGGTTCGGGCGGCTCCTTGCCGATCGCGTCGGCGTCGCGGCCGGCGATGCGGAACAGGTTGCCTTCGACGAACACGGTGTAGCTGCCGCCGAGCGCCTGGGTGATGTAACCCACGCTGCCGGCAGGCAGATTGACCTCTTCGCCTTGCGGCACGAGGACGGCGGCGCAATCGCGCTCGAAACGGACGGGTTCGCTGCTGCGGGAATACATGGCGGAAAGATGGGGATGCCGTGCCGCAGCACAAGTCGCGCCATTCTACCGGTCGCGGCCGGCTATGCTGTAGGGCTTGCCCCATCCACAGTGTTCCGCCCATGACCGTCGCCGTCCCGCCCGACCACCACGCGACCGACCCGCGCGCCCACGCTTCCCAACGCGAGGCGTCGCAGAGCGAGGCCCCGCCGGCCGGTGCCGAGCGCCGGATGACCCCGCTGTCGTGGCTGCTGCTGGTGCTGGGCATCTTCGGGTTCGCCGCGTTCTGGGTGCTGCTGAGCCTGGCCTGGGACCGCCAATGCAGCTGGATGGCGGTGCTGGGCGCGCTCGACATCGCCTGGATGATGCGCCTGGGCGGCTGGCGCCCGGGCCCGCGCCGGCTCGCGTTCGGCGTGCTGGCGACCGTGGCGATCGTGCTGTTCGCCAACTGGGGCATCGCCGCGGGCCAGTACGGCGCGGTGATGGGCCTGGACCCGCTGGACTCGGCGTCCAAGCTGGGGCCGAACTTCTTCCTGATCCTGTTCCAGCTGGCCAATACCGGCATGGACCTGATCTGGCTGGGGATTGCGTTGGTCGTTGCGGCGGTGGCGTCGCGCTGAGGGCGCGGGTCAGGGTGCGGCCCGCGCCGGTGTGCGGGGTTCGCGGTCGCGGCTCACGCCGCTCCTACCCGGGCTGCGGGGTCGCCCGATCCATGCGATTGCGTCCGTAAGCCCCTGTAGGAGCGGCGTGAGCCGCGACCGCGAAAACCAAACGACGTCGCAACTGCCGGCGATCGAAACGGCTTGTTCGCACCGCTGAACGCCGCAGCCTGCATGACGAATCGAACCGCGGCATGCGCGGTGTGTGCGTTTCGCGGTCGCGGCTCGCGCCGCTCCTGCAGGGGCTGCGGGCCGCTTTCGTCCCGACTCGTCACTCCCCGAACGCCATCGCCTCCAGGCAATGCGCGAACATCCGCGCCGCCTCCTCGATCTCCGCCACCGACAGCGCGCCGTAGCCGAACAACAACCCGGCGCGATCGGGCGGTTCGAAGTAGTACGGCGCGATCGAATACAGCCCCAATCCTCGGGTCTGGGCGAAGGCGATGAAGGCCGCGCCCTGGGCCGCGTCGCGGCCGCGCAGCCACACCAGCAGGTGCATGCCGGCATGCGAATCGTCGATCTGCACCGCGTCGCCGGTCAGGCGCCGCAGCGCCTCCAGCAGGGCATCGCGCCGCTGTTTCAAAGTCTTGGCGGTGCGGCGCAGGTGGCGTTCGAAACCGCCGTCGGCGAGGAAATGCGCCAGCGCGGCCTGCTCGATCCCGGGCGAACCGAAGTCGTCGCACCATTTGGCGCTGATGAAATCGTCGCGCAAACCCGGCGGGGCGACGATGTAGCCCAGCCGCAAGGACGGGAACAGCACTTTCGAGAAGGTGCCGGTGTAGATCACCCGGCGGCCGTCGTCGAGCCCGGCCAGGGCCGCGTGCGGCTGCGCGTCGTAGCGGAATTCGCCGTCGTAGTCGTCTTCGAAGATCCAGCACTCGTGGCGGTTGGCGTAGTCCAGCAGCGCGCGCCGGCGCGGCAGCGACATCAGCGCGCCGGTCGGGAACTGGTGCGACGGGGTCACGCAGATCAATCGCGGCGGGCGCTCGGGCAACAGATCGGTGCATAGGCCTTCGCCGTCGACCGGCACCGGCAACAAGCGCGCGCCGTGGATCTGCAGCGCTTCGCGCACGGCGAAGTACTGCGGCTCCTCGATCGCCACCTCGTCGCCTTCGTCGAGCAGCACCCGCGCGGTCAGGCCGATCGCCTGCTGGGTGCCGGCGCAGATCACCACGTCCTCGGGCGCGGCCTGCACGCCGCGGCGCAGCGACAGGTACTCGCACACCGCCACGCGCAGCGCCGGCAGGCCCTGCGCGGGCGGGTAGTTCGGCGGCTGGTACGCAGCCGCATGCGACAACGCGCGCGCCCAGGCCGAGGTCAGCAGCGGATTGGTGAACGGCACCCCGTACTGGAAGCTGTGCAGGGTGCCCGGCGCGCGCCGGCCGGGGATGTTGGCGTGATCGTGATAGCGGCGCAGGCGCCGCGCGTAGGCGCTTTGCGCGGCGATCCGCGCCGGCGGCTCGCTGCGCGGCTGCACCGGCGCGCCGGGCAGGGCCACGTAGCTGCCCGAGCCGACCCGGGCCTGCATGAAGCCTTCCGCGCGCAGTTGCTCGTAGGCCGCCAGCACCGTATTGCGCGACACCCCGAGCTGCTGGGCCAGCAGCCGGGTCGGCGGAAACCGCACTCCGGCGGGCAACCGGCCCCCCAGCACGGCCTCTTTCAGCGACCGGACCAATTGGCCGTGCAAAGGCCCCCGGCCGTCCAGCGGCAGATACATGGCGTGCTCCGGATTGGCCCCTGCGGACCGGGTTTGCGGCCGATAGTGCCAAGCCAATCGGCGACTTGCGAGGCGTGGAGCGCGAGTCGGTCGGTCCCGGCACATCGACGGCGCGCCCCCGGCGCAATACCGGGTGTCGCGGGTGAACCGGGCCGACACCGATTGGCTCCTTCGAGGCCAGGGTAATTGGCCCTCCAGATGACAGCCCCGGATGGCTAGCTTAGGGGCCAACCGCTGTGGTCTCCCCCACTGCCGCACACCCCACGAGGCGCGCATGAGCCTGCATCACCACCGCATCCACTTCGCCGAACACCTCGACCTGTCGGCGTCCCGCCCGACCCTGCACCTGGTCCGCGCCTCCGGCCGCGCGGTCCAGTTGGACCTGCCGAGCGGCTGGCTGTCGCTGTGGCTGCCGCTGCGCGGACCGCTGCGGCTGGAGTCGGCCGACAGCACCTGGGAACTGGCGCCCGGGCACCTGCAGATCTGGCGCGACGGCCGCCTGCGCAGCAGCGCGCGGGTGCCGTGCTGGTGGCTGTGCCTGTGCGGCCCGGAAGCGGCGTGGCGCCCGCACCTGCTGACCGGTCCGGACGAAGGCGCCGAAGACCTGTTCCCCTGGGAAGGCCTGGCCCCGCGCGACGCGCAACGGCTGCTGGTGCGGCTGGCGCGGCTGGTCGCGCAACCCGACGAACTGGCCGCCAACGGCGAAGCCCTGGTCCGCACCCTGTGCTCGCTGCTGCTGGAACAACAACGCGACCTGCAGGCACGCCTGCCGCGCTGCAGCGGCCGCACCCAGCGCCGGCGCCAGCAGACCTTGCTGCGGCTGCTGCGCGTGCAACACCTGATCCGCCGGCATCCGGAGATCCGCCTGGACCTCAACCGCCTGGCCCGCAGCGCCAACTACTCGCCCTGCCACCTGATCCGCATCTATCGCGACGTGTTCGACGAAACCCCGACCGAGTACGCCGCGCGCCTGCGCTCGGACCGCGCCTGGCGCATGGTCCGCGACACCCGCATGCCGGTGTGCGAGATCACCGAGGCGCTGGGGTTCGAAAGCCAGAGCGCGTTCTGCCGTGCGTTCAAGAATTCGTTCGGGGTGACGGCGACGCAGGCTCGGCGGTTGGAGCGGGCTGCGGTCAGGGCGGCTTGATTGGGTGGGGATTCGGGATTCGGGAATCGGGAATCGGGAATCGGGAATCGGGAATCGGATTTTCCAAAGCCGCGCATCGGTCATGCAATCGCTCGTGAGCCATGACGCTTAAGTCACTGGATTCCCGCGTTCGCGGGAATGACGAGCAAAAGCACGAACGCGCGAAACACTTTCAAGCCGTCATTCCCGCGAACGCGGGCTCCGCTGTACTTCGGCGGAGCCGAATATCCAGCGACTTTTTCTCAAGACCGTTGAATGACTCGGTCTGGCTGCATACGTCCTACACGCCAATTGCATACCACCGCATCTGCAACACCTCGCAGCAAGCGAACCACGCATCGACCTCAAACAGCGGCAGCCACCCCACCCTCTCCAACCCGAGCCCACCATGCCCGCCACCACCCGCTCCCTGCCCCTGTGGACCGCCATCGGCGGACTCATCGCCGGCACCCTCGACATCGTCTACGCGATCACCTACTGGGGCCTGACCCAGCACGTCCCCGCGCAACGCATCCTGCACAGCGTCGCCTCCGGTCTGGTCGGGCGCGAAGCGGCGCTGGCCGGCGGTGCGACGACCGCGTCGCTCGGCCTGTTCCTGCACTACTTCATCGCCCTGGTGATGGCCGCGGTGTACGCCGTCGCCGCGCGCAAGCTCGACTGGATGCGCCGCCATCCGTGGCTGGCCTCGACCATCTACGGCCTGTGGCTGTTCGTGGCGATGAATTTCATCGTCGTGCCGCTCTCCCGCACCGGCGCCAAGGGGCTGCCGCCGGACATGCTGTGGATCGTGCTCAGCGTGGCGGTGCATATCGTCTTCGTGGCCTGGCCGATCGCCTGGGCGGTGAATCGCGCGCTGTCGAACCAGGGCTCGCGCCATGGGCGTTGATCGCAACGCGGATAGCGCGAATGCCGGCGGTACGCGATCCACGCAGTCGCCGGCGCGGCCGACGCGGACGCCGACGATGCTCGGCATGGCCGCATTCGCCCTGACGATTGGCTGCTGGGCCAGCGCCGCCACACCGCCGGCCGTCGCCGACAGCGCGGTCGCGGCCACCACGCGCACCGAAGACCGCATCGCCTACCCGACCGGTTATTCGCGCTGGACCCACATCCGCAGCGGCCTGATCACCGCCAAGCACCCGGCCTTCGCGCGCTTCGGCGGCCTGCACCACATCTACGCCAACGCCGCCTCGCTCGAAGGCTATCGCAGCGGCCGCTACGCCGACGGCTCGGTGCTGGTCTACGACCTGTTCGAAACCCGCGACCACGGCGACGGCCTCGTCGACCAGGGCCCGCGCCGGCAGATCGACGTGATGGTCAAGGACAGCCGGCGCTTCGCCGCGACCGGCGGCTGGGGCTACGCCGAATTCGCCGCCGGCAGCGCCACCGATCGCCTGAACAACGCCGACCGCGACGGTTGCGCGGCTTGCCACGCCAGCCGCAGGCCGCACGGCGATGTGTTCAGCGAATGGCCGAATCTGACCGCACCGCAGCCGGGCGAGTCGTAGCCGCGGCGGCATTCGATGTCCGCGCCCGTTGAGTGCGCGGATCGATACTCCGCCGAACCGGGCGCAGCGCGGGCCGCGCCCGGTCGCGCCGTGCCCCGCCTTGTTCCGCGCGTTCCGCGCACGGCCGACGATTGAAATCGTCCCAGCCCGCTCGGGCAGCCCGCGACCAAGCCGCCGAGCGCCGTCGCGCCCTCCATGCCGATCCGGGCAAAACCGGCGCATCCGCGCCCCATCCGTCCCCAGCCGCGCCCGAAATGCGAGAATCCGCCCTCGCATCCCATCTCGACGGCCGCCGGGCGTTCTCGCCGGGCGCCGCGTCGACGACGGCACTCCATCGGACGGCGGCGCCCCGCGCGCCGGCCGACAGCTTCATCACCGGGCCGAGCGGCCCGGCAGGACAGACCATGATCACCAACGACGTATTGCGCAGCATCCGCTACATGCTCGACCTGAGCGACCTCAAGGTGGTCGAGATCGTCAAGCTCGCCGATCCCGACTTCGCCATTGAGAAGGCCGACGTGCAGGCCTTCCTCAAGAAGGACGAAGACGAGGGTTACGCCGAATGCAGCGACGCGGTGCTCGCGCGCTTCCTCGACGGGCTGGTGTTCCACTACCGCGGCCGCGACGAAAACGCGCCGCCGCGGCCGATGGAGAAGCGGGTCAGCAACAACCTGGTGCTCAAGAAATTGCGCGTCGCCTTCGAACTGAAGGATGTCGACATGCATCAGGTGTTCGAACTGGCCGGTTTTCCGGTGTCGAAACCCGAGCTGAGCGCGCTGTTCCGCCAGAGCGACCACAAGAACTTCCGCGCCTGCGGCGATCAGATGCTGCGCAACTTCCTCAAGGGCCTGACCTTGCGCGTGCGCGGAGGCTGATCGGTTTCGTCGCTCCGCGTCGGCAAGCGTGGCGCGAAGCGGCGACTCAACGTCCGGCCACGCCGATCCCGACCGGCGCGCCGTTCGCGAACACGATCGGCGCGCCCGCGCGTTGCAGCCGATCGCCTTCGATCCGGAACGTGTACATCGCGCGCTCGACGATGCTCTGCGCGAACAGCGTGCGCGAATCGTCGGCGAAGCCGATGCCCTCGGCCCAGGCGCCGAACGGCGCCTGATCCACGCGCTGCAGGCGCCGGCCTTCGATCTTCAGCAGCACCGCCAGGCTGTCGGGCGAATAGAAGGGATGATCCTTCGGCCGGTTGCTCATGTTCTGCACCGCCGCGACCGCGTAACGGCCATCGGGCGAACAGGCGACATCCTCCGGCGCGGAACCGACGCTGACGGTGTCGATGACGCGCGGCCTGGCGCCGGACAGATCGATCAGGCTGACCGTGTCGACATCGCCGTTGCCGCTGTCGGGAACGCCGAAATTGGCGACCACCGCAAGACCGCTGTCGCCGCAATACGACGGCGTGAACGGAGTGATGCCCGCGCCCATCTCGCGGATCGCCGGAAGCCGCAGGCGATCGTTTTCGACCGCGTACAAACCCACGCGCTGACCATCGGCCTGGGTCACCAGCACCTGCTTGCCGTCGGGCGAGAACCCGGCCGCGAGCGCGCCCATGTTCGCGGCCATCTTCACCGTATCCACCACCGCGATCCGGCCTGCGCGCACCGACAGCACGGTGATGCTGTTGCCCGGGCTCGACGGCACCAGCGCCATCGTCCCGGCCGGGTTCAACTTGATCGAGGACGGCGACACGCCCAGCGCCAGCGTTTGCGTCACTTTCGGCGTCTTGCCGCTCAGGTCGACCACCGAGACGCGATCGTCGTCGGCGTATTTGCTTGGATCGGCCGGATCCAAGCGCGTGGACGCGCTGACCAACGCCAGCTTGCCGTCGCCCGACACCGCCACCGACGACGGCGCGCCGAGGTAACTGGTCGGCACCTCGACTTCGCCGAACCTGCGCAGCGCGCCGTCGGCGAAGCGGAAGAACACCGCCGAATCGCGATGCGGGCCGGGCGCGATCGCGCTGGCGCCGTCCTTGAGGATCACCTTCGAATCCACCGCCACGCCGATCACCTGACTCGTGGCGGCGAACGGCGACAAGGCCGCGGCGATGGCGAGCGATACGGCGCGTAGCTTCATGACGACGAATCCTGCGGGACTGAGCCGTCGATCATCGGCAACCCGGCGCGGATTCCCCAATCCCAAACGTCACCACTTTGCCCTGCGCCGATTGCGCGCGGGATCGGCTCAAGGCGCGGATGCCGGTTCGCTCAATCCCACCAGTTGAACAAGGCGTCGCCGAGCCGTTGCGGCCGCCAGTAGCTCAAGTCTCCGGGTACGCGCGCAGGGAAATCCTTGGGCACCGGCCGGGTCGGATCGTACGACGACCACAGCTCGATGCCGTGGAAATCGGCCATCGCCGCGATGAGCCCCTCGTGATCGAGGAATTCGGGTTCGTACAGATGAGTCCAGCCCATGGGCGGCGCTCCGTGCGCGCGCTCGTGCTCGTGCTCGTGCTCGTGTCCGAGTCCGAGTCTGCTCGGCGTCACCACGGCCCAGGCGTCGTGGTCGAACGAATACAACAGATAGATCCGCCGTGAGGTTCCCCACGGCTACTGCTCTTCCAGCATCACCGCGACGAAACTGCGCGCGGCGTTGGGGTCGTCGATCGTCAGCACCCGCGCGCCGATGTGTCGGGCGACCGAATACACGATGCCGCGAATCTCGGCCAGCGAAAGATGCTGGCCGAGCGGGCTGAGCCGTATCTCGCGCATGCCTTGCCTGCGCCTGTATCCGCGATCGGTTCGAAGCGGTCAATGCCCGCCGTCGAGCCCCTTCAATTCCGACACCAGCGCGCTGGCCATTTCCGCGCCATCGCCGTACAGCATGCGGGTGTTGTCGGCGTAGAACAGCGCATTCTCGATGCCGGCGAACCCGGTGCCCTTGCCGCGCTTGATCACGATGGTGTTCTTGGAATTGATCACGTCCAGGATCGGCATGCCGTAGATCGGCGAGGCCGGATCGGTCTTGGCGACCGGGTTGACCACGTCGTTGGCGCCGATCACCAGCGACACGTCGGTGTTGGCGAACTCGGGATTGATGTCGTCCATGTCGACGATGAGATCGTAGGGCACGCCGGCTTCGGCCAGCAGCACGTTCATGTGCCCGGGCATGCGGCCGGCGACCGGATGGATCGCGAATTTCACCTTGACCCCGCGCTCCATCAGCTTCTGGCTGAGTTCCCAGATCTTGTGCTGCGCCTGCGCGACCGCCAGGCCGTAACCGGGCACGATCACCACGCGTTCGGCGAAGGCCATCATCGCGGCGACGTCGCCGGCTTCGATCGGCTTCTGGGTGCCGCTGATTTCCTGCGCTTCGCCGCCGCCGCCGAAATTCGAGAACAGCACGCCGCTGATCGGCCGGTTCATCGCCTTGGCCATCAACCGCGTCAGCAGCATGCCGGCCGCGCCGACCATGGTGCCGGCGATGATCAATGCCTCGTTGCCGAGCACATAGCCTTCGAACGCCACCGCCAGGCCGGTGAACGCGTTGTACAGCGAAATCACCACCGGCATGTCGGCGCCGCCGATCGGCAGCGTCATCAGCACGCCCAGGGCGAGCGCGACCACGAAGAAGGCGATGATGATCGGCACGTTGAGGGTCATGAACGCGGCGATGCCCAGCGCGACCATCGCCAGCGCGACGATCGCGTTGAACACCTGCTGGCCCGGAAACACCACGCGCCGGTCGAGGCGGCCGTCGAGCTTGGCCCAGGCGATCACCGAACCCGACAGCGAGATCGCGCCGATCGCCGCGCCGATCACCGCCAGCACCAGCGACACGCTCGGGGTCTGCATCGCGATCACGCCGCGTTCGATCTGCGCCTGCAGCGGATCGGCCGGCATCCGCGCCGACAGCCGCAGCAGTTCGACCGCGCCGATCGCGGCCGCCGAACCGCCGCCCATGCCGTTGTACAGCGCGACCATCTGCGGCATGTCGGTGATCGCGACCTTCTTGCCCGACACCCACGCTAGGCCCGTGCCGATCACCAACGCCAGCAGGATCAGCCCGTAGTTTTCGATACCCGGCAGCGCGAACGTGGCCACCGTGGCGATGACCATGCCCGCGCCGGCCCAGCGGATGCCGCTGCGCGCGGTCACCGGCGAGGCCATGCGCTGCAGGCCCAGCAGGAACAAGGTGGCGGCGACGAGATAACTGCTCTTGACCAAGATCGGCAACAGATCCATCAGGACGCGCGCTCCATAGAAAGACAGCTGCCCGGACGGCAGGACGTAACCGAGGAAGGACAGGCCGGCGACCAGCGCCAGGCCGACGACGGCCGCGGCGATCGCGGCGAATGCACGGGCGTTCTCATTCAACCGCCCGCCTTGCCGGCCGGCTTCTTGCTGGACTTGAACATCTCCAGCATGCGTTCGGTCACCACGTAGCCGCCGGCGGCGTTGCCCGCGCCGAGCAGCACCGCGACGAAGCCGATGGCTTTCTCCAGGGTGGTGTCGGCGTGGCCGAGCACGATGATCGCGCCGATCAGCACGATCCCGTGGATGAAGTTGGAACCCGACATCAGCGGGGTGTGCAGGATCACCGGCACCCGCGAAATGATGACGTGGCCGGCGATACCCGCCAGCATGAAGATATACAGCGCCACGAACCCGTCGCTCATCCGTTCTGTCCCCATGCGATGTCAGCCGCATCATAACCGTCCGTGAATGCAGCGCCACCGCTGTCAACCGATCCGGGGCGGGGACGTTTGCGGATTGTGTAAGCGCCGCACATTCCGGTGCCAGGAATGCCCATGCCGACCACCACCCGCCGTCACACTCGCCCGCCCGGCCCGGCCGGCCGCCGTTGAGGAGGTCCAGGTGCTGCTACCGCCAAGCGCCCGTATGCTGGAGGCCGTGAGCGTCGACAACGACCCGCCGGGCGATCCGCTGGAACACCGCTACGAGCATCGGCGGGCGGGCGGCGTGCGCCCGGAATCGGCCGCGCCGACCGGGCCGTCTACGCCACGAACGGCGCCGGGGTCGACCTCGGACCCGGCCGCGTCCACGAGCAGGCTGCGCGACAGCGCGCCGCCGGACGCCGCCCCGAACCGACCGGTCCAGCCCGAACAGGCACAACACGAGCAGGCCGATCAAACGCCGCCCGCGCGCCTGCCGGCGACGATCGAGGAGTTCCTGGCCGGCCTGGGCACGCGCGCGTTCCGTTTCGCCGAACTGGGCCTGCGCCATCGCGAGGACGCGCTCGACGCGGTCCAGGACGCGATGATGAAGATGCTCGGCTACCGCGAGCGTCCGCCGCAGGAATGGACGCCGTTGTTCTGGAGCATCCTGCGCAGCCGGATCGTCGACATCCAGCGCCGCCGCACCTTCCGCCTGCGCTGGCTGATGCCGGCCGCGCGCGACGACGACGATGCGCCGATGGACTGGGCCGACGACGGCCCCGACCCCTCGCGCACCCACGACGGCCGCGAGGCATACGGCAAACTCGCCGACGCGCTGGCCAAGCTGCCGCGCCGGCAACGCGAGGCGTTTTCCTTGCGCATATTGGAAGAACTCGACGTCGCCACGACCGCGCGGGCGATGGGTTGCAGCGAAGGCGCGGTGAAAACCCATCTGTCGCGAGCACGCGAAGCCCTGCAGCGGCAATTGGAGGAATGGCGATGAGCACTCAAAACCCACCCGGCGGCGATCCGTCGCGGTCCCAACGGCACGACGACCCGGAGCAGCGCTTCGACGCGGCGATGCGCGCGATGTACGCGCAGGCGGTCGAACAGGTCAGCCCGGATACCCGCATGCGCCTGCGCGCGATCCGCAACGATTCCGCCGCGCGCGCGCGCCGCCGCGGCGGCGTATTCGGCTGGGCCCTAGCCAGCGGCGGCGTGGCCGCGTTCGCGCTGGCCCTGGGCCTGCAGTTCGCCGGCAACCCGGGCAGCTCGGGAACCGTGCCCGGCGTCACTGCGGTACCCGCGCTCGCCAGCAACGCCAACCTCGCCCACCCGGTCGTCGACATCAGCTACGACCCCGACACCGCGGTCGCCGCGCTCGACGAAAATCCCGATCTTTACCTGTGGCTGGCGTCCAACACCGACGCCCTGCCGCATCACACGGAGTAAAACCGCCATGCCTCGCCTCGCTACGCTCCGCTTCGCCGGCCTGGCCCTGGCCGTCGGCGTCGTGTTCGCCGCGCCGGCCTTCGCCGCGCCGCCGCCTCCGCCCGCGGGCGCTTCCGCGGCCAACCTGCCGAAGTGGGAACAGCTCAGCCAGGCGCAGCGCGAGCAACTGATCGCGCCGATGCGCGACCGCTGGAACAACGCCCCGGAAGAACGCGAGCGCATGCTCGAACACGCCCGCCGCTGGCAGCAGATGAGCCCCGACGAACGCCAGGACGCACGCCGCGGCATGAAGCGCTGGGAGCATCTGAACCCGGAAGAACGCGGCCAGATGCGCGCCCTGTACGGCAAGATGCGTGGCCTGGACGACAACGCGCGCCGCGCGCTGATGGAGAAGTGGCGCACCATGACCCCGGACCAGCGCCGCGCCTGGGCGCAGGCGAATCCGGCGCCGCCGAAGCCCGAGGGTGGGCGGCCGCCGCGGGATTGATTGGCCGGGGATTCGGGATTCGGGATTCGGGATTCGGGATTTGGGATTTGGGATTTGGGATTTGGGAATCGGGAATCGGGAATCGGGAATCGGGATCGATTTGACTCGGCCCGGCGGACCACACAAGCGCGCACCGCGCCGTTCAGTCCGGGCGAGCCGTTTAGTCCGGCAATCTGATTAACGTCGCGACCGAACCCTGCGTGTCGCGGCTCGCGCCGCTCCTACAGGGCTTGATCGCAGCCACGATTACCCCCTGGAGCGGCGCGAGCCGCGACCGCGCCACCTCGCCCACGGCGTCACCGCATCTCGCAGCACACATCCAAGCCATCCGAGCGTGATCGCTTTCGACACGCCATCGCTTCCGCTCAGGAGGGGAACGTCAGGAGGGGAATGCTGCAATACACCGCGCCGCCGCATCGCTCAGAACTCGTGCAAACCCGATCGCCCCGCCACAAAGCGCCGCCACCCGCGAACCACCTAGCGCGATACCCCACCCGCATCGCCCGACACCGCGCCATCAAGCCGCACCACCAACCACGCGATCGCGTCATGCACGGCCTCGAACCGGATTTCCTCGCCGCGATGCGGTTCGCGATAGCCCAGCACCCGCCAATCCCCGCGCCGCGGATCGAAACTCAGGCTGAAAACCGCGCGGCTGCGCTTGAGCTCATCGGTATCCGCCGCATCGCCCTGCGCCGCGTCGAACAGCAGGATGCGCGATGACGACCAATGCCGGTCGCTGCGCACCACGAAACCGCGCATGCGCAACTGCGACAGCGCATCGGCGAGCGCGTCGTGGCCGCGGCCGCGTTCGTTGCGAAGCGCGTTGATGCGGCGGCCGACTTCCAGCGCGGCCTCGTGCAGGGAATCGAAACTCTGGTCTTCGCTCTGCGCCGCGCTGTCCACGACTTGCCAGCGCGCGCCATCCTGAGCGATCAGGAAGGTGTCGTGATGCAGATCGAGCACCGTGCCCGGATCCTCAGGGCCGCGCCGACCGGCGCCCAACACCACGCGTTCGACTTCGCCGGCGATACCGATGTGGCCCGGGCGCTCGGCGCCCGGCCAATGCAGGAACCCCTGGTCCCTGAACCAGGCGATCGCATCCTCGCGGGTGACGATCCGCTTCACCGATCAGGCGGGCGCGGCGCGCTCCGGCCACACCGTCTTGGTCAGCAATTCGTCGTTCCAGTCGAAATTCACCGCGCCGTCGTTGACGAACAGGCTGACGAAGTTGAACACGTTGCGCGCGTACATCTCGCTGGCGTGGACCGCGCCGCTGCTGGCGAGGTTCAACGGGCCGGCGATGGTCACGCCGTCGACGTCGATGGTTTCACCGGGTTGGGTCAGTTCGCAATTGCCGCCGGTTTCGGCGGCCAGGTCGACCAGCACGCTGCCGGGCTTCATCCCGCCGATCATCGCCGCGGTCACGATCTTCGGCGCCGGGCGTCCCGGCACCGCGGCGGTGCAGACGATCACGTCGATGTTCTTGAGGTGCTCGCCGAGCCGGCGCTGCTGCTCGGCGCGTTCTTCCTCGGTGAGCTGGCGCGCGTAGCCGCCCTCGCCCGCGGCGCTCACGCCCAGGTCGAGGAACTTGCCGCCGAGCGATTCGATCTGTTCGCGCGTTTCCGGACGCACGTCGAAGCCTTCGACCTGCGCGCCCAGGCGCTTGGCGGTCGCGATCGCCTGCAGGCCGGCGACGCCGGCGCCGACGATCAATACCTTGGACGGGCGGATCGTGCCGGCCGCGGTGGTCAGCATCGGGAAGAAGCGCGGCGCCAGCTGGGCGGCGATCAACACCGCCTTGTACCCGGCCATGCCGGCCTGCGAGCTGAGCACGTCCATGGCCTGCGCGCGGGTGGTGCGCGGCAGGCGTTCGAGCGGGAAGGCATTGAGTTTGCGCGCGACGATGGCCTCGCCGCGCGCGGCGTCGGCCTGCGGCTGCAGCAGGCCGACCAGCGCCGCGCCTTCGCGCAGGCTCGCCAGCCGCGCCGGGTCGGGCGCCTGCACGCACAGCACCACCTCGGCGTCGGCCACGGCCGCGGCCGCGTCGTCGGCGAGTTCGGCGCCGGCCTGGACATAGGCATCGTCGGTGAAGCTCGCCGCGCGGCCGGCGCCGCGCTGCACGCGCACCCGCGCGCCGCGCGCGACCAGTTTCTTGCAGGTTTCCGGCGTGAGCGCGACGCGCTTCTCGCCTGATGCGGTTTCGCTCGCAACGCCAATCGTAATGCCCGACATGCTCCGCTCCGTACCCCGTTCACCGCATCGTAGCGGAATGCCCGGCGGCCGTGCGATCTCGAATCGATGACGGCGACGGCGGGCGGGCGCGGAAACGGATTGGGGTCACATCGTGGCGACAACGTCGCCTCTTGGGCCGTCCCACCGCCGCGCCGCTGCAAAGCCGCGAGGTTCTTTTGTGGGAGGGGTTTCAACCCCGACGCTTTTCGATCAAATCGCCGCCTAGCCCCCGCCAGGGCGACGCGACCTGAGCCAAAAGAATCGGGCCTGAAGGCCCTCCCACAAAAGACTTCTGGCCTTCGCCGCAAGTGCTTCCGATCAACTGCGAGTCAACCACGAGGTCTTTTATGGGAGGGGTTTCAACCCCGACGCTTTTCGATCAAATCGCCGCCAGCCCCCGCCAGGGCGACGCGACCTGAGCCGAAAGCGTCGGGCCTGAAGGCCCTCCCACAAAAAACTTCGGGGCTTTCGCCCCGTCGTGATGGTGTAGCAGGTGTATTAGGAATGTCGCCCCGATTCGGCCCGCGGCGATGGACCTGCCGCTCAGATCACCCGATCCAGATGCCGCCGTACCTGCCGCATCGCCTCGTCGAACGCGGTGCGCTCGGCGCCGACCAGCAACCGGCCGGACGCCGCCAACACCGCCAACTCCTCCGCCGACGCCACCAGCGCGCGCACGCCGCGCCGGTTGACCAGCAGGAAACGCGAGGTCAACGGGCTGACCCAGGCGACCTTGACCGCGACGGTCTCGCCCTGGGTGTTGGTCAGGCGCAGCCAATCGCCCGGTTCGAGCTGACGCATGCGCTCGGCCAGCAACGGATCGTGCGCGCCGGACCCGTCGCCGCCGGCCATGTACAGGCGGCGTTCCTCGGCGATGTCTTCCTCGACCTCCGACGCGCTCGGCGGCGCGTGTTCGTCGCGCTCGCTGTCCGGGGTCGCCAGCGCCCGCACCAGGCCGGCCATGCCGTGCTGGGCCGCGCTGTCGTCCAGGCCCGAACTGGCCAGGCACTGCACGATGATGGGCTGCAACGCGAGCAACTGGTCGGCCAGTTCGCGTCCGCGGTTCTCGGCGGCGAGCTTGTCGGCCATCACCAGCGCGTCGCCGAGCGCCAGCGCCTGCGCACGGCGCTTGGGATCTTCGTTTTCGCGCAGCAACACCTGGACCATGTGATGCCGCCACGGCGTCGCCAGGAAGTCGGCCACCGCCTGGGTCAGCCGGCCTTCGCCGATGCGCTCGCGCACCGCCGCGTCGGCCTGGCTACGCGCCGCGCCGAGGCGCTCGCGGCCGTAGGTGGCCTTGGCCGCGCGCTGTTCCTGCAATTCGATCCGGCGCCGGTGCTGCGACAGCAAGGCGTCGAGTTCGGCGTGGGCCAGCTCGAACACCGCGAGGTCTTCGTTGTAGTCCGAGACGATGCGCTGCGAGATGTCCGAAGCGCGCTCGAGCAGATCGCGGTCCTGCGGGGTTTCGCCGTCGTTGCCTTCGCAGGCTTCGGTGATCGCATCGAGCAGGCGCCGCGCCGGGTGCTCGCGTTTGACGAACACCTCGTTGTCGGTCAGCGCGACCTTGACGTACGGCATCACCAGCCGCGCATACACGCGCCGCGCGCGGTCCTGCAGGGCGTGGTTGCGGAACAGCGAGTCGAACAGCAACGCGACCAGGTCGATCGCATCGTCTTCTTCGGCGCTGAAGCAGGTCTGGTCGGGATTGAAGCCGAGCCGGCGCGCGCCGTCGAACAGCTGGTCGCGGATGGTTTCGCCCAGGCGTCCGGACACCGCCAATGCACGCGCGTACGCGTCCGGCGGTTCGGGCTGCAGCAGCGAGGCCATGCCGACCACTTCGTCGATGCGCAGCTCGCGCCGCGGCGCCATCGAACGCTGCGGCGCCTGGCCCGGCGGCAGACCGCCGGCCTTGACCATGCCCTCGCGCCAGGCGTGCAGCTGCGAGCGCAGTTCGGCCAGTTCGCTGGCCATCGCGGCCACATCGGCCTGCGAAATCGGCTGGTTGTTCGGCTGGCCGTCGTGACCGCCGGCATGCGCGGCATGGCCGTCGCCACCGTAACCGCCGCTCGCGGCGGAGTGAGCGTTGTAGTCATGGGGCACGGACGCAGCAGCCTCGCGATGCGGGACGGTGTCGAACACGCTGTCGAGCGTGTTGCGGTCGCGGCGCTCTTCGGCCGCGCGCGCGGGCGTGCCGGGCGCGCCTGCGCCGCCCATGCTGACACCGTAACCGGCCGTCGCCATTAGATTGTTGATGCGGCCGTACAAGTCGCCCAGCAGCCGCGCGAGTTCGTATTCGTACTGGCGGAACAGGCGCACGCGCAGGCTTTCGTTGACCTGCGCTTCGCTGTAGATGGCGGTGAAGGCCTTGACCAGCCGATACGGCCCCAACGGGTTGTCGCCCTCGGGCGCGCCCATCGCCTGCGACATCATCTGCAGACGGCTGCGGATCATTTCCAGCGGGCGCTGATAGCGCTGTTCCAGCGCCTCGGTCAGGCGCTCGCCGTCCAGGTCGAACGCCAGCTGCTGTTCGCCGACCAACTGCAGCGGCGAACCGCCGAGCCCGCCGACCACGCTGCCGGGCTGGCGGAACGCGTCGAAGCCGTGACCGACCTGCTGGCGAAACGCCATGACATGGCTGGCCTGTTGCTGACGCAGGATCCACAATGCGGCCTGGTCTTCGTAATGATGATTGCGACCGTCGCCCTTGAGCGAGTCGGCCTTCAGCGCTTCCTCAATCGGTCCATACAGGGTGCCCGGCAGCCCCCCGAGTTGCTCGAGCGTCTGTCGTTTGATTTCTTCGAGCACGCGCGACGGATCGCTGCGCGTGGTCTGAACGACGCCGTGCAAATGACCGGACACGTACGGAGTTCCCCCTGATGGATGCGGTCGCGTCTGTTTGCGACTGCCACGGTCAGGATAGTGCCTAGATGCGACCATTTATGTGTCGCCGTTCATTTTTGTGACCGAGGTTCAACTTACTTACATGCCGCCCTCCTCCCCCGACTTGCTCACCGCCCTCGACACCCGCCGATCCGTCCCCGCCAAGCAGCTCACCGCGCCCGGACCGGACGAATCCACCCTTAAACGTATGTTGACCTCGGCCGTGCGCGTGCCCGATCACGGCAAGCGCGTGCCGTTCCGCTTCCTCACCATCGAAGGACAGGCGCGCCACGCCCTGGGCGAACGCGTCGCCGCGCGCGGCATCGAGGTGTTTCCCGACGCCGGCGAGGCTGCGGTCGAAAAGGATCGCGGCCGGTATTCCTCCGCGCCGCTGATCGTCACCGTGATCGCCAGACTCGGCCCCGACGAAAAAATCCCCGAGTTCGAACGCGTGCTCACTGTCGGCAGCGTGTGCTTCGCCTTGTTGCAGGCGGCGCAGGCGTGCGGCTTCGGCGCGGTCTGGCTGACCGGCTGGCCGGCCTACGACGAGCAGGTCGCGCAGTGGCTGGGGCTGCAGGCCGACGAACGCATCGCCGGCTTCATCCATATCGGCACGCCCAAGCTCGATGCGCCCGAACGCGAGCGCCCCGATCCGCTTGAACTGACCCAAGCCTGGTCGCCGAGCTGAGCGCCGCGTGCTTGAATGAGCCCATGAACAACGCCGCACCCACACCGGTCTACCTGGTCGACGCCAGCCTGTACGTGTTCCGCGCCTGGCACTCGATCCCCGACGAATTCCAGGACGCCGAAGGCTGGCCGACCAACGCCGTCCACGGTTTCGCCCGCTTCCTGCTCGAACTGATCGAGCGCGAACGCCCGCGCCATATCGCCATCGCCTTCGACGAAGCGCTGGACTCGTGCTTCCGCAACGCGATCTACCCGGCCTACAAGGCCAATCGCGATCCCGCGCCGGACGCGCTCAAGCGCCAGTTCGGCCACTGCCAGGCGCTGTGCCGCGCGCTGGGCCTGTCGGTGCTGTCGGATTCGCGGTACGAAGCCGACGACCTGATCGGCAGCGCGATCGTGACCATGCGCAGCCACGGCTACCGCGGCGTGATCGTGTCGGCCGACAAGGACCTGTCGCAGTTGCTCGATACCCACGACGAACAATGGGACTTCGCCCGCGGCCAACGCTGGGGCGCCGACGGCGTCCACGCGCGCCAGGGCGTGCATGCGCGACAGGTCGCCGATTACCTGGCCCTGACCGGCGACGCGGTCGACAACATCCCCGGCGTGCCCGGGATCGGCGCCAAGACCGCGGCCGCCCTGCTCGCCCACTTCGATACCCTTGACGCCTTGCTGGCGCGGGTGGAGGAAGTCCCGTTCCTGCGCCTGCGCGGCGCCGCCAGCGCCGCGGCGCGGCTGCGCGAACACCGCACGCAGGCCTTGCTGTGCCGGCAGCTGACCACGATCGCGCTGGACGCGCCGCTGGGCGACAGCAGCGGCCACTTCGTGCGCGGCCAGGCCGACGCGGCCGGCCTGCTGGACCTGTGCGACCGTCTGCGCTTCGGGCCGATGACCCGGCGCCGCCTGCACGAAGCGGTCGGCCTGGACTTCGCCGCGTCACAGGTTCCGTCGTAGCATCACCCGCCCGCGGCGCGGCCGCCACGGCACCGACCGACCCCGCCCCGCTGCGGTACGCTGAAGGCATGAACGCGTCGCCGCGCGGCCGCGGCCGGTCCCGATCGGCCGGCCTCGCCGCGACGCACCCACTTTCAGCCATGCCCAAGCGCCTCGCCCCGCCGCGAGACGACCCTGCGAGGAACGCAATGACGTCAGCCGATCACGCCGCGCACGACCAACCGATCGAAACCATCTACACCGGCCAGTGGCTGCGCATGATGCGCCGCGGCCATTGGGAATACGCCGAACGCACCCACGGCAAGGGCATGGCGGTGATCATCGTCGCCGTCACCCCCGACGACAACATCCTGTTCGTCGAGCAATACCGCGTCCCGCTGGGCGCGCGCACCATCGAAATGCCGGCCGGCCTGGTCGGCGACGACCACGACCACGACACCCTCGAATCGGCCGCGCAACGCGAACTGATCGAAGAAACCGGCTGGGACCCCGCGCGCGTCGAAGTCCTGCTCACCGGCCCGACCTCCGCCGGCATGAGCAGCGAACGCATCGCCTTCGTCCGCGCCACCCAGCTGCGCAAGGTCGGCGACGGCGGCGGCGTGGCCGGCGAGGACATCATCGTCCACCAGGTACCGCGCGCCTCCGCGCCGATGTGGCTGATGCAGAAACAGGCGGAAGGCTACGAACTCGACCTCAAGCTGTGGGCGGGGCTTTGGATGATCGAGCGGAATCCGGATGGGTCGGCGGTGGGTTGATTTTTTCGCCCAGCCCGTCTCGCCAAGCACATCGCCTGCGCCTGTCCATCGTTCGACGTACCAGCGCCTGCGTCGTTTCAATCGTCTGACCGGCGAGAGGCCAACCACGAAATAGCCACGTTTTTTCGACCTATTTCCGCGAGTACTCCGCCACTAAGCTGCCTGCGTGTCTTAAGTTCCACGTTGGTCGCGATGCATATTCTGGTGTGTGGGGGCGCCGGCTATGTCGGCTCGCATGTTGCCTATGTCCTGGCCGAACGCGGCCACGAAGTCACGGTGCTCGACAACCTGAGCACCGGTCATCGTCAGGCCGTGCGCTGGGGGCGGTTGATCGAAGCCGATCTGTTGAAGCCCGAAACGCTCGAGGCCGGCTTCGATCGCCCAGTCGATGCGGTCATGCATTTCTGCGCGCGCTCGCTGGTCGGCGAATCGGTCGGCCAGCCTTACGACTACTACGACAACAACGTCGTCGGCAGCCTCAACTTGTTGCGCGCCATGCATCGTCACGGCGTGGAGCGGCTAGTGTTTTCATCGACCGCGGCGGTATTCGGGCAGCCGATATCCGGGCGGATTCGAGAGAACCACCCGAAATCTCCGATCAATCCCTATGGCGCCAGCAAGCTGATGGTCGAGCGCGTGCTGGCCGATGCCGCGCGCGCCTACGCGTTACGCTCGGTGTCGTTGCGTTACTTCAATGCCGCCGGCGCCGCCGCGCAAGCCGGCATCGGCGAATCGCACTTCCCGGAGACCCACCTGATTCCGAACGTACTGCGTTCGGCCCTGGGAATCGGCGCGCCCCTGAAAGTATTCGGCGACGATTATCCGACGCCGGACGGCACCTGCATCCGCGACTACGTGCACGTACTGGATCTGGCCGACGCGCATGCGCTCGCCCTGGACTTCATGGACTGCAACGTCGGAGCTCACCGCTTCAATCTCGGCAACGGCGACGGCTTCAGCGTATTGCAGACGATCCAGACCGCCCGCGACATCACCGGTCTGCGCATCCCTTTCGCGTTCGCTCCGCGCCGCGACGGCGATCCGGCGGAACTGGTCGCCGCCAGCGACAAGGCCCGGTCCGGCTTGCAGTGGAGCCCGCGCTTCGATCGCCTGGACCAGATCATCGCCAGCGCCTGGGATTGGCACAGAGCAGCGGCTTACTGACATCGCACCCGATCCGGCGCGATGCGCCCAACCTGCTGCACGAGCCTCCCGATGAAACTACCGCATTTTCTTACCAGCTATCTTAAAAAAAGCAAGGAACTGCTCGACACGCACGGCGAACAGCGTGCGATGTCGTTGGCCGTCGGTGGCGACTTCGAGGCGGTGGGTGCGCTGGAATTCTGCCTGCTCAAACAATTGGGATTGCAGCCTGGGCACCGCCTCATCGATGTCGGTTGCGGCAGCGGACGCCTGGCCAAGCAGCTCACCGATTATCTGACCGGCGCCTACATCGGCATCGATGTCGTGCCCGAGCTGTTCGCTTACGCGCGAACGCTGTGCGGGCGCAGCGATTGGCGTTTTTACGCGGCGCCGGGAACCAGCATTCCCGAACCCGACGGCAGCGCCGATTTCATCGTGTTCTTCTCGGTGTTCACCCATTTGCAGCACGAGGAAACCTATCGTTATCTGTGCGCGGCCAAACAGGCGCTCAGGCCGGGCGGGAAGATCGTGTTTTCGTTTCTGGAATTCCGCATTCCCTCGCATTGGTTCATATTCGAAAACTCGGTTATCGACGAGCGGCCGGACAAGGTGCTCAACCAGTTCATCGACCGCGACATGATCGGCGAATTCGCGCGCCACCTCGAACTGGACATCTTGGACATCCAGGATGGCAATCTGCCGCATATACCGCTGGACCGAGTGATACGTTGGGACGATGGCCGGAAAATGAATGGCCACGGGAACCTCGGGCAATCGGTCTGTGTACTCGGCCGGCCGGCATGAACGGACCGGTCAACGAGCAACCGTCCTCGCCGCGCGCGAACGCATCGCGGCGAACGAATGCATATGCGCTGCAGGCACTCGCCACCGACGAAAATTTCGACGAGCAGGCCTATCTGCTCGCCAACGCGGATGTCGCCGCGGCGGTGCATAAGGGCGACTGCCGATCCGGACGCGCGCATTTCGACAACTTCGGGCGCACCGAAGGGCGCAGTTTGCGTCTTCCGGTTCCGAGCGAGCAACGCAGGGAAAAACTGCTCAGACTGCGGCCGCTGCTACGCGAAGGTGCCGCGATCCACGACGATGGCGAGCGTCTGGACGGTTTGAGCGAGGCACTGCGCGCGACGTTCGCCATCGTGCCGACCCATAACGTCAGCGGCCACAGTTACGATGCGCGCGCGCTGGAACTGATCGAGCGCCACGCCGATGGCCTGGTGCTCGATTGCGGAGCCGGTCAGCGCGATGTCTATTATGCGAACGTGGTGAACTACGAAGTGGTCGCCTACGACAGCACCGACGTGCTCGGCGTCGCCGAACGGCTGCCGTTCAAGGACGACAGCTTCGATGCCGTGCTGTCGCTGTCGGTGCTCGAACACGTCAAGGACCCGTTCCAGGCCGCGCGCGAGTTGATGCGGGTGCTCAAGCCCGGCGGCGAGCTGATGTGCGTGGCGCCGTTCCTGCAGCCGCTGCACGGCTATCCTCATCATTACTACAACATGACCGCGCAGGGACTGCGCAGCCTGTTCGAACCCTTGACCGACGTCCGGGTCGAGGTCTACGGCGCGCTTCGGCCGCTGTGGTCGTTGCACTGGTTGCTAGGACGCTACCTGGCTGGCCTGCCGCACGATCATCGCGAAGGCTTCTCGGCCCTGACTGTCGCCGAGCTGCTGGCCCCGCTTTCCACCCAGGAAACCCGGCCCTATGTGCTGTCGCTGGATGCCGATGCCACTACCGCCATCGCATCCGCCCACGCTCTGTTCGCATGCAAACCGGTCGTAGCGACCAGCATGCAATCGGCGTCGCCTATCACGCCCGAAATCGCGGCGCCGACACCCGCACAGCCCGCCGCGAAGGCTTCGGCAGAGTCGGCGCAGTCGTTATGCCCGATCTGCGATCTGCGCGTCGACTTCTCCGCCCCGGACGACTATTGGACCTGCCGGGAATTGCTGAAAGCCGCCGCTTGCCCGATGGGCAGTTGTATCACTCGCGAACGCGCGCTAGCGCGTGCGTTGTTTTCCGTGCATCCGCGCGAACGCATAGGCGCCTTGGCAATCCATGAAGCGGCCCCGGCCGGACGCGGCTTGTCGTCGTGGTTGCAAAAAAATTGCCCGGGTTATGTAAAGTCCGGCTATTACCCCGATCGAACCTTCGGCGAGATGGTGGGCCGGCTGCGCAATGAAGACCTGCACGCCCAGACCTTTGCTGATGCCAGCTTCGATCTGGTGCTGCATCTTGACGTCCTGGAGCACTTGCTCGATCCGTTCCTGGCCTTGCGCGAAATCCACCGCACACTCAAACCCGGCGGCTACTGCATGTTCACCGCGCCGACCTATGCGCAGCGCGAAAAATCCGAACAGGTCGCGTTCGTGACCGACGACGGCACGCTGCGCATCGTCGGTACGCCCGAATACCATGGAAACCCCCAGGATCCGGGCGGCGGCGCCCTGGTTACCTGGCGCTACGGCTACGACCTGCCCTTGCTTATCATGCGCAATACCGGTTTCGACGTCGAAGTACGGCGCTGGCAGTCGCGCCACGACGGGATCATGGGGCTGATGACAGAGACCTATATTCTGCGCCGCGCCAGAATGCCGACGACGCCCCCATAACTTCGGCGACCGGCCGACATCGGCCCAATCGCCCTTCGCTCTGGTCGCTTCGTCTGCGCCCGACCGGGTCGCTACGCGGATTCGATCGCCCTTAACTCAGAACCCACGTCAGAATCGCTTGACCATATCGGACAGCCGCTCGACCTGCACACGCAGCTCCGACAGCTTGTCGGCGTGCATCGCATTGACCAGGTACCGGATCTCGGTCGTGGATACATCGGCGGTACGCGGCACATAGATCACTTCGCAGACGTCTTCCAGGTCGTCGAACCTGCCGGCCCAATCGTCGCCGATCGCGAACACCGCCGCGCCCTCGCGAACCACGTCGTCGCGCTTCTGCTCCCAGCACTGTTCGGCGATGACCTTGTCCACGAAGCGGACGGCATTGAGTATCCGCACCCGCTGCGCGTAAGGATAGATCGTGCGCTTGCCTTTGATTTCGTTGAACTCATCGGTCGAACAGCCCACGATCAGGCGGTCGCCCAGGGCGCGCAGGCGCGAGAGCAGATTGACGTGGCCTACATGAAGCAAATCGAAGGTGCCGTAGGTAATGACGGTTCTCATCGCGGGTCCAGGACGGATCGTTCGATCTAAATGAGGTGAGCGGCATGCTGGCCGCGACGGGTGGCGAAAATTACTTGCGACCAGTTGCTGCGTCCGATCGCGCGGAACGATCGCTGCTCGTCCAGGCCGGCACCGGTCACCGCCGCATACTGGCCGCTCTGCAACACCCCGGAGCTCTCCAGCAGCATGTCATCGAACACGATGCTGCAACGTTCGGCCAACGCGGCGCGGATCGCGCCATATGCGTCGACCGTCCGCTGGCGGGTGCCGGTATGCATGAACACGGCATCCAGGTTGGCGGACGAACGGCTCAGACGCTGCGCGATCGTGCCGGCGTCGGCCACCAGCAGGCTATCGCGGTGACGATGCGTCGTGAGGATGTCGCGCAATACGAAATCGTCACCGGCATTGAGCGACGCGAACGGAGCATCCAGCGGCTGATCCAGATCCGCCAGCCACAAGGTCAGTCCCAGGTTCTCGCAGCTGCGCGCGCACCAGTCCACGAAACGCGGATTTCGCAAGCCGAAGATCATCACCTGCGACCCGGGCGCCAGATCGCGCAGGCAATACTCGATCGATTTGATCTTGTACCAGGTGAAGTCCGAGTCCGGGTGGGCCGCGGCGCGCCCGCACACCAGCGGCAGGCATTCGCGAAACCACGGCAGCGTCGGGGTGAACTCCGACATCGCCAGCAATCTGCCTCGGTACGCCACATCGGCGCGATTCCAATCGAACCGGAATGAGGGATCGGGTTGCCGCCATCCGGGGCCGTAGTTCACCTCCAGCAACGCTTGCGGCTGGTTCGGAATCGGCACCTGCACGCCGACGAACTCCACGTTCCGGGTTGGCTCCACGTCGCTGGACCTGAGTTTTCCGACATCGAGCGGGAACTCGTTCACATAGTTGTTTTCGATCAGAGAGGAGAACAAATCGAAACGAAACCCGCCGCCGGTGATATCCGCGGTAATGTGCAACAGCCCAGGCAGATGCTGCTGCGCCCGGTAGCCGGGCTGGGCATTGATGAAGTCGGTCAGCGCGCGCCATTCCAGCGCCCAGTCGAGATAGTGCTCGGCGCGACTGACATAGGCGCAGTCGACATCGTCGTCGTGGGCGATCAGGTCGCCTTCGCGCACCAACCCGAGCAGCGTCCCGGACGTCAGGTAGGTCGGCACGCCGAACTCCTGGGAAATACGCGCCAGCAGATCGGCGACCAGTTGCATGACCTGTTTTTTTCGATCGGCCGACAGCGAGTGGCGAAGCGATTCGCTCACGCCATGCTGGGTGTATACATGTCCGTGCCCATGAACGCTCTCGGTGGCCGCGCTCATCATCCGCCAGGCGGCCTCGCGATCGGGAATCGCGATGAACTCCTTTTCGACCACGTCCAGCAGTCCGAGCTTGAGCAATAACGCGAACCGCAGCGTCCCGGCCGCTTCGCCGTCCCGCGGAAGGTCCGCCATGGCGGCCAGAAACGCGCGTAGCGCGATCAAATGTTCAGACATGGCATCCGTTCGCCGCAACGCGGGTAGAGGCCAGTGCGATAGCGGCCAAGACAGATGAAACAAGCGGCTGCTTCACGGGCATTCAATGCGCCTCTTCCTGACGGTCCTCAACGGCGTCGAGCAACTGCGCGGCCACCTCGTCCAGATACCTCATCGCGTGCTCGGATTGGAGTTCGGACAACCCCATGCGCCCGGCGATGTAGCCCTGGACCTGGCGTATCTCATCCAAATGCCGCTGCGCCGCCAGCGAATGTGTGACGCTGACCGCGTGCCGTCGGTGCAGGTTGTCGGGCGTGCCGCTGTAGACGACCTTGGCGCTCTCGTCCGCGAGCAACTCGCTGTACAGGCGCCAATCCCCGGCCATGCGATACGCGCGCACTTCGCTGCCGGAGCGTTCGAATACCTCCAGCAATGCTTTGCGATCGAATACCACCGAACTCACATTGAGGATCACGTTCTTGATCGACAGCACGTCTTTGACGAAATCGCTGCCTTTCATGGCGAAATCGCCGGCCATCGGGTTGCTCGGCAAGTCCTGATAATAGAACCCGTAGGAATCGCCGATCCGGTTTCCGTCCTTGTCCAGTTGCGCCGAGTCGGTGAAGCCCAGCGTCGTCCCGTCCGCGCACATCGCCATCACATTGGACAGAAAACGGGTCGAACTGGCGTCATCCGCCTCCGCTATCCACAGATACTCGCCCTGCGCCATGCGGGCGCCCTTTTCCCATTGCCGGAACACCGAGCCCGAGTTGCGCGCGTTGACCACGATGGCGGCATCGCGTCCGGCCGCGGCCAGGCAGTCGCGGATGACCGCCACGCTATTGTCCGGCGACTGGTCGTCGAGGACGATCAACTCGTAGATCGGATAATCCTGAGCCAGAATCGAGCCGATCCGCTCGGGCAAATAGGCGGCGTAGTTGTAGTTCGGCAGCACGACCGACACTTTCTTCAGGTCGGGATATAGACGCTGCAGCAACCCGAACACGTAGGCGCGCCAGCCGTATTCCTGCGCGGCATGCTGCGAACGCAGATCGCGCAGGCTGTCGGTATCGTTTTTCAGCCAGTCACGCACCGCGGACGCCATGGCTTCGGTGTTCGCCATCGGCACCAGATCGCCGTTGCAGGCATGCCGGGCGATGGCTTCGGCGTAGCCCCCGCCCCCATCGAACGCCACCACCGGCAAACCGCAGGCAAGCGCTTCGAGCACGATCGACGGGAACGGATCTTCCCGCGAGGTCATGACCATCAGATCGGCGCCGTTGAGATAAGGCGCCACATCGTCGGTGAACGGCAACACATGAAAACGCCCGCTCAACGCTTCGGATTCGAGATCCACGTCCAGCCACAGACGCAGATCGTCGTGAACCTCGCCCAGCCAGACGAAGTGCGCTCGTTCGACGGTGGCCGTAACCCGCCGCGCCACCTCGACGAACAGATCGAAGCCCTTGCGTAGGTCGCCGTAACCCAGATTGATCATGATCCGGGCGTCGTACGGTAGCTGCAACTTGCTTCTGAGGTAGCCGGCGTGCTCAGGCCTGAGGCCGACGTCCTGGTAGATGCCTTGCGGTTGGATCGCGGCCTTGCCGTTGAGCGGGCCCACGATCTCCTCGAATCCCGTCTTCACGTACTCGGCCGCGAACAGAACCTCGTCGGCATGGGTCGCGATCGCGCGCGCACGCGCTTCGTAGGAGCGCTCGGTGATCAAACGCGGCAATTCGTGCACCAGCGACAGCACCTTGAACCCGCGCTCATGCAGATGCTTGACGATATCTCCCACCACGACCGTGTTGCAGATCGCGACCCTGTCCGGTGCTTCGCGCGCGACCACATCCAGGAACAGATCCAGCGGCAGGCCCGTCTCGCTGACGACGAACACCTTGCCGTAGCGACGGTAGTCCGGCACCAGCGGCCCGCCTTCGAGCAGCACCAAGGTGACTTCGACGCCGAATTTATCGTGCAGCGTCCGCATCAGGTTCAAGGTCAGCAACTGCGCGCCGTGCCGGTGTGCGTCGTGGCCCACCAACAGCATGCGCTTGCCGGGTTGGCGGCTCTTCGGCATCCCGATCAAGCCGCGCAGAGTCGCGTTCAGATAGGCGACCCCGTTATGCAGATCCGGTTCGAGGTGCGCGCCCTCGGCCCACTCGTTCCAGGCATTGACGAACACGTAGCGGTACTCGTCCTGGATGGGATGTTCGGCCGCCCAACCAACCAGATAGCGCAGCCAGTTCTCGTAGCGCTCCGGGTCGGCGTTGGCGAAGCCCATTCCCCGGCCGGGCTTGCGCGCCTCGTTGTCCCAGGCCGGGACCAGCGTGCGAATCAGATCGAACGCCGGCGGTTCAACGTCGCGGCTGCTCTGCACCAGATCGTCATACTCAAGATAATGTCCCTTGAAGCCGGGATCGAAGATCTCCAGCTTGGAATTGACCGGGGTCAGGTGCTTGGCGAGTTTGTGCGGTGGAAATTCGATCGCTCCGTCCAATCCGAACGGCCGCGGATCGTCGTCGTCGAAGCACTGCGCCATCAGGATCAAGGGATCCATTCCGTGCTTGCGCCGGAACACGCGTCGCCAGGACGCGATCCGCTTGCGCGCTTCGGGAATCAGGCCTGGGCGGTAGATGATCAGCAACGGCCGGCCGTCGACCCGCTCGTAGCGCGGGTCCGCGAAGTAACGCGCGAAATCGGCAATCAGCGCCTCATCGTCGGCCGGACGGTACTCCTGGGACATGAGCACATCGCTTTCCATGCCGTCCCAGCGGCGCGTCCAGTTTTCGTTCGCCCACATCAGGCAGAACGGAAACTCGACATCCGCGTGCTCGACGAACAGATCCAACGGTTTGTCCAACAGACGCTTGCCGTTGAACCAGTAGTAATAGAAACAAAATCCGGTCACGCCGGAAGTGCGTGCCATATCGACCTGGGCACGGATGCTGTCAATGTTGCGCAGGTCGTAGTAGCCCAGGTCCCTGGGCAGTTGCGGCTGGTGATGGCCCGAGAAGCGCGGCATCGCGCGGGTGACGTTGGTCCACTCGGTGAACCCCTTGCCCCACCACTGGTCGTTCTCGGGGAACGGGTGAAACTGCGGCAGGTAGAACGCGAACAAACGCGCGCGCACTTGTTGGGCCAGCCCGTCGCGGCCGATCAGGCGTTCTTCGAAATGCGATCCAGGCTGCAGGCTCGCCTTGATCTGGTGGGTCAGGCCATCGCTGGTCTCGACCGTCGCCGGCGCGCCGTGGCGGGGCAACGACTCGCCGTTCGCGCGTCCGACCTGCAGGTGATAGCTCAACGGCTCCACCTGGCGTCCCAGGCGCTTGGCCACCAGTTCGCCATATCGCTCGAACGAATAGCTTCGGTTGATGTCGCGCGATTCCGTCCAGCCGGTCAAGGTGTAGTGCAGCAACGGATCGATATCCGCATCGCGCACATCCTGGTTGGATTCGAGATAGTAATCGGCGTGGAAATATTCGTTCGGCGAGTATCGGCGCCAGCCGCCGGCCAGGTAATCGGCCAGCAGGCAGCTGGGCGATTGCGACGGATCGAGCTGATAGCGGTAAAACGTGGGCTCGAAGTAGACGCTCGGCTGGCGGCCCTCGCGCTCGCCGAATTGCAGGTAGTGCAGCAATGGGTTCATGCCCGAAGCGAGCACGTCCGGGTACCGATCGCAGTACCAGCGGGTGTCGAACAGATAATTGGGACAGCGGCCCTCGGTCGCGCCGCGGAAGTAGTAATGCGTGGCCGGATCGGCGGATGCCGCCTCCACGTCCGGATAGCTGCTGCGATACCAGGCTTCGTCCAACAGACCCGAGCGCGCGATCTGGCTGATGTTGATAGCATCGCGGCCATGATGCCCGCCGTCCTCGCCCGGAGCCGTTCCCAGCGGACCAAGCAAGGTGACGTCGCGCGGCGCCATGTCGCCCCCCCGCATCAGGGTGAGTTCGGCGAATCCCGGCTCGCCTCCGGCGAAGCGCCACCCCAGGCGCAGAGTTTGCGCCCCCGATGGAACGGCAAGTTCGAACGCGAACCCGGCCAGCATGCCCGGCGTCAGGCCGAAGTGTTCGTTCACATCGATTCGTTCGAACGCATGGCAAAACGGCGTCGCGCTGCCCGTTTCGCTCTCGACCAGGATGTCCAGCTCACCCACTCGCCAGCCGCCGACGCGCGCACGGCCGTCATCGCATACCGCGACATCGACCTTGAGCCCGGCGACCACCTCACCGTCTACGACCATCTCCGCCGGCGTGCGCTGGATCGGGAATGGTTCGGCTTGCTTTGCGGTATCGGGCTCAGCGGCGACCGGCACCGACTTACGCAATGAAAAATTCATGAGCATGCATCACTCGAGACCATACTTGATGATTGGCGACGCGACCAAAGGCAGCGGCGCACCCAGGTTCTGAGGGGAATTGCCCACGCTTACCAGGATCCGCGCGGCCAATGCCGGCAGATCGTGCATATCCACCTCGTCGACCGTGAAGCGGAATCCGTACTTACCCGCTTTCTTGGCCAGGAAGCGACGCACGTCGTCGCGTTCGACGCGTTCGAACTGCGCCACGATCCGGCGCACACCATCGAGTTCGAAACTCAAGGACTTGGCCTCGTTGCCGGCGGAGACCGCCCAGCCTTCGATCAGCAGCCGACGACCATCGCCGCGTACCTGCTCGATCGCGCCGATCGAATCGCCGAAGATCAGCGGATCGGACTCAACCAGCTGTTGGCGCAGCTTCGCGCTCACCCCAGCGGCGATTTCGCGATAGCACTCGATGCCGGTTTCGATGCCGCCGAAATAGCGCATCCGACCTTGATCGAGTACCAGCGCCTTGGTGCACATCTCGCGTTGCAGCGAGGTGCTGTGACTGGCCAGGACCACGATACGGCTGTCGTGGAATCGGCCGAGCATCCGTTCTCGCGCTCGCTCGATGAAGCTGGCGTCCCCGGTCGCCAGCCATTCGTCCATCAGCAGGATGTCCGGCTGCACGGCGGTGGAGATCGCAAATCCAAGACGGGTGCGTTGACCGGCCGACAAGGTATGCAGCCGATGCGCCGCGCAGTCCTTGAGTCCGGCGAAGGTCAGGATGTCGTCCAACGCCGCCTGCAATTGCCGGATCCGCAGTCCCATCGCGGTTCCGCGCAGAAACACGTTTTCGCTGACCGACGCGTACTCGTGAAAGCCGATGCTGGAATTGAGCAGCGACTGCATGCTGCCGCGGCTGTACACGCTCCCATGGGTCGGCGGAAACGCGCCGTTCAATACCCGCAGCAAGGTGCTCTTGCCCGCTCCATTGAGGCCCATGACGGCGATTCGGTCGCCTTCCTTCGCCTCGAAGCCGATGCCCGACAAGATGGTCTTGTAGCGGCGCGAGCTGCGCCCCAGAGTCGCCCGGAAACTGGAGGCCGACTCACCTCGAAACTCCCGCTGCTGATCCAAGGGCAGTTCGAGCACGATATTGCTGGCACGTAAAACAGCGGTCATGGGATAGATCTCACAGCCACGTCGGTACGCGGCGCGCGAAGCGGCCGTAGGCGGCGGCCGCCGCGAACACGCCGACCAAGGTCATGACCACGAGGTATTGCACGGTCAGCGCCTCCACCTGCTCGCCGAACAAGGGCGCGCGCACCGCTTCCAACAGGTGGTACAGGGGGTTGGCGCGCATCAACAGCCCCTGGGTGGTGCCTTCCTGAGCCAGACGCGCGTACCAGACCACCGGTGTGATCAGGAACGCCGCCAGGATCGCGCTGCCCATGAACTCGTTGAGATCGGCAAAACGGGCGCCGAGCAACGAGAACAGCACCGAATACGAAAACAGGTTGACCAACAGCACCGCCAAGCCCAGCAACGACCAACCCAGGCCGGCGATCTCCAGATCGCTGGCGCCGAGCATCGCGACGAACAAGAGCGGCAGCGACAGTAAAAAATAGAACATCGACCGACTCATGCAGCGCAGGATGAAATCGGTCAGGTTTCGATGCCCGTCGTAGATATACGACTGATGCGAGGCATACAGCGTCGTCGCATCCAGGATCACCGTCGACATCAGACGGAAAATCAGGAAACCCACGCCAACATGGGCCAGGAAATTGCCTTGGTCGACCGCCGGCTGCAAGGCACCGATGAAACCGCCCACGCCCCAGATGTAGACGGCGATCGGGATCGGGATCCATAACAAGCCCAGCGAGGTCTTGCGGTATTTGACGATGGTGTCCAGCCAGCTTCCGTAGATCCAATGATCCGGCCGGCGCAAACTCTGGTTGAAGTGAGACAGCAATAGACTCATTGAAGCACCGATGCGGGCACGCTATGACGGGATTGACGCGGCGCTCGGCTATCGGCCGAACGCGGCGGGAACGCCAGCTCGAAGTGCAGGCTGTTCAAGGAGAGGTTCGGGTTATAGGCCGGATCGTTGAGCAACAGGCTGCCCCACCGGCGGCGCATGATTTCCGATTCGGCGCGAAATCGCGCGAGTTTTTCCGGCGTGTTTTCGTGGCCACGGCTGGCCGACTCGTGGTGGTAGAGCTCGGCGTACGGCGTCCATACATTGCGATAGCCGCGCTGGTCGATACGCAGGCACAGGTCGACGTCGTTGAAGGCCACGGCCAGGTCTTCGTCCATGCCGCCCACTTCGTCGAACACCTCGCGACGCAGCGCCAGGCAGGCGCCGGTCACCGCGCTCAGATTCTGGACCACGCCCGCGCGCCCCAGGTAGCCGTTGCTGCCTCGGCGCATATGCACATGGGCATGGCCGGCGATGCCGCCTACTCCGAGGATGACGCCGGCGTGCTGGATCGTATCGCTTGGGTAGTACAGCATCCCGCCGACCGCGCCTATTTCCGGACGCGTCGCGTGCGACACCAATTCGTCCAGCCACTGCGTGCTTATGACTTCAGTGTCGTTGTTGAGCAGACACAGAATGCCGCCGTCGGCGTGACGCGCGGCGTGGTTGATGATCGAAGAGAAATTGAACGCGCACGGGTAGGACAGAACCTTAACTTTGTCGCGCTCGCGCAATCTGGCCAGATAATCGAGGGCCGAGGATTCCGAAGATCCGTTATCGACCACGACGATCTCAAACCGACCGTATGAAGTGCGCTCCAGGATGCTGGCGATGCATTTTCTCAACAGTTCCGCGCGATCGCGGGTCGGCACCAGTATCGATACCAGCGGCTGCCGAGCTCCGGGTTTGCGCACCGTCCGGTAATACCCATGCACGGTGACCTGCACGCTCGCCTCTACGCCGGTGCGTCCCATGTGGTCTTCGATCGCGCGCCTGCCGGCCTCCAGCGCGTAGGGCTTGCTGCCGCCGCTTTGCGCTGTGGATTCGCTGCTCGAGCGCCAGTGATAGAGCACTTTGGGAACATGCACGACCTGGTCGGGGCGAATGCGCTCGACGCAGCGCAGCACCAGATCATGATCCTGCGCGCCTTCGTAACCGGGTCGCATGCCGCCCACCGCGCGGACCAGTTCGGTCTGGATCACGGTGAAATGGCAGATATAGTTCTGGCCGCACAGCAGGTCGGGATTCCAGGCGGGTTTGAAGTGCGGCTCGTAGCGGTTACCCGACTCGTCGATCTTGTCCTCGTCGGAGTACAGCAGTCTCGGTTCATGGTGCTCGCCGATCGCCCGCGCCATTTCGCTCAGCGCGTCGCGATGCAGTTCGTCGTCGTGGTCGAGAAAACCTAGGTACTCGCCGCGCGCCAGATCGATCGCGTTGTTGCTCGCCTCGCAGATATGCCCGTGGTTTTCGCGGAAGTGCACGGCGATGCGCGGGTCGCGGCCGGCGTAGCCGCGCAACAGGCGCTTGACCGCGCCCGAGGAGGACGCGTCGTCGGCGATGCACAGTTGCCAGTTCGGATAGCTCTGGGCCAGGACGCTGTCGATGCAGCGGCGCAGCCACGGCAACGGCGTATCGCGCACCGGCAGCACGATCGAGATCAGCGGGCCGTCGCTGGCCGGATCGGTCGTTGCGGGGTCCGGACGCGCGGACAGATGGCCGCCGAAACGCGCCAGCCACTGTTGATACGAATGCGCGCGCTGCCGCAAGGTGCGGCGGTAGCGCTGCGCGAGCAGTTCGCCGCCGGCGCCGACCTTGCCACGCAAGGCCCGGCTGAGGAACAGCGCGAACGCGGTCAGCGCGTCCTCCCACAGCAATCGCCGGGTGACGCGCTGGATGCCGCGCAGCATTTCGAACACCGCACGCACCCGCGAAATACGCTGGAAGCCGAACCGACGCAGGCCGAAGCGCGCGTTGCATTCGGTCGGATCGAAGCGCAGCGCCAGCAGCGACGGGCCGATCACCACCACCGTCCGCGAGCGTCCATTCGCGGACGGGTCGGCGAGATCGATGCGGATCGATTCGTTGAGGCCGCTGCCGTAGTCGGGATACAGACACGGCGCGACGATCGCCCCGTCGTCGATATCGAAATCCACCGTCACCAGGTACCAGCCGGTCGCCGGCAGCGCGGCGTCCCGCGTCGGCCGGACCTCGAACTGAGGGTCCTCGCCCTGCGCGCTGTAGCGGGACCGCCCCTGCGAATCGGGCTGTTCGAGCAACTGCTGCAACGGCACCAGCGTCAGCGGCTGTCCCGGCCCATGTAGTGAACTGTTCTTCGACATCCCCTGCCCGCACTCCCCTGATCCGGACGCACCGCGCCCGTCCCCGCTCAAATCGCCGCTGGCGAACTCCCCGTGCGCCACAGCGTTAAAAATTCATCAATTATTTATTCTAATTAGAGAATCACACCCTGATCGGAGAACTGTCAAGCAAGCGGCTGGGGGGCCACGGACGCGGCGCGAACCGTGTTTTTCAGCCGAAAGGCAATGCTGCGAAGGCCGCGCGGCGAGGCGCTACGGCTTGGCTGTGCCGCGATTCGCGCGAAATTCAACGAAGGCGCGCACTGAACAGGCCGCGCGCAAGCACATTAATTACGCTGCATCCGATGGGAATGCGCCGAAACCCGACGCCGCGGGATGGCGAGCGACAGTGAGAGCTGCCGCAAAGCTCGGTGCGGAGCGAGGGGCGCGGTATAGACACCGCACTCGCGAACGGTTTCGCCGGCGGCGTCGGGCCGATGCCCAACGCCGCGGCCGAGTCGCCAGACGATCAGGCGAAGCGGTCGGTCGCCTGCACCAGCGCGTCGATGTTTTCGATCTCGAACGCGGAATGGCCCGAAGCCGGGGTGATGCTCAGTTCCGCCTTCGGCCAGACCTTTTTGAGATCCCACGCGTTCTGCAGCGGACAGACCACGTCGTAACGGCCATGCACGATCATCCCGGGGATGTCGGCGATCTTGTGCGCGTCGCGCAGCAACTGGTCTTCGACTTCGAAGAAGCCACCGTTGACGAAGTAGTGGTTCTCGATGCGGGCGAAAGCCAGGGCGAACTTGGCGTCTTCGTGGCCGCTGACGAAGTCCTGGTCCACATGCAGGAAACTGGTCGCGCCTTCCCACACGCTCCAGGCGCGCGCGGCGTCGAGCTGGGTTTTTTCGTCGTCGCTGGTGAGGCGGCGATGGAAGGCGCTGATCAGGTCGTGGCGCTCGACCGGCGGAATCGCCTTGAGGTAGTGCTCCCACGCATCCGGGAACAGGCGCGAGGCGCCTTCCTGGTAGAACCATTCCAGTTCCCAGCGCCGCAGCATGAAGATGCCGCGCAGGACCAGTTCGGTGACGCGTTGCGGATGGGTCTGCGCATACGCCAGCGAGAGCGTGGCGCCCCACGAGCCGCCGAACACCTGCCAGCGCTCGATGCCGAGCTGGCCGCGCAGTTTTTCGATATCGGCGACCAGGTCCCAGGTGGTGTTGCCGACCAGATCGGCATGCGGGGTGGAACGGCCGGCGCCGCGCTGGTCGAACAGCACGATGCGGTACTTGGCCGGGTCGTGGAAGCGCCGCATCTTGGGGCTGCAGCCCGCGCCGGGGCCGCCGTGCAGCAGCACCACCGGCTTGCCGTTCGGGTTGCCGCACTGTTCGTAATACACGCGGTGACGGTCGTCGACCTGGATCGTGCCGGTGTCGAAGGGTTCGATCTCGGGATAGAGCGTGCGCATCGCAGGTCTCGCGGTCGGGGAGGCATGCAGTCTAACGAGCGGGATGCGGATGCAGCTAGGGCGAGGGCCGGGATTTGCGCGCGGCGCGGCGCGATCGGGTCGTCGCGATGTGATGCGTGTGGAGGTAGTGGCTTCGATGAATCGAAAAACAAAGCCGGCTTTGGTTTGTTTCGATACCGCTGAACGTCCAGAGACTTCAGCGCCCTCGCCCAGACCGTCATTCCCGCGAAGGCGGGAATCCAGGGCCTTTCGTGCGAGAACGCTTGAAGTCTCTGGATTCCCGCTTTCGCGGGAATGAGGGTCTGGAAGGAGCGCGCAGAGGCATTTGGAGGCGGCCGTTTTCAAACTGCACGAAGCCATCCTCCATGAGTGAAAGCCCTGTGCAGGCGCGTGGCATGCAACGCGATCGAACGCATCCGCAGCGATCCGGCAGGCGTATGTCCATGGCAGCAGTGATCGCTCGCGGATCACCAGCGCCCATCACCCGCCACCACCCGGACCGCCTCACGATGCCGTCATTGTTCAGATCGTTCAGCACCTTGATGATCGCGCTGGCCGCGCTGCTCAGCAGCGGCTGCGAGCGCGCGCTGTTCGGCTACATCAACCGCGGGCTGCCGCCGGCGGAGGCCAGCGCGGTGTACGCGCCCGAGCTCGGTCTGTCGCTGGACATCTACCGGCCGCAGCCAGCGTCCGCGCGGGCCGCGCCGGTGGTGGTGTTCTTCTACGGCGGTGGCTGGCAGCGCGGCACCCGCGCGCAATACCGTTTCGTCGGCCGGCGCCTGGCCCGGCAAGGCGTGTTGACGATCGTCGCCGATTACCGCACCTGGCCGCGCGCCGGTTTCCCGGAGTTCGTCGACGACGGCGCGCGCGCGGTGGCCTGGGCCAAGGCGAATGCCGGTGCGTACGGCGGCGACACGCAACGCTTGTTTATCGCCGGGCACTCGGCCGGCGCGCAGATCGCCGCCCTGCTCGGCACCGACGCGCGCTATCTGCGCCGTCGCGGGGTCGGTATCGACGAAGTGGCCGGAGTGATCGGCCTGTCCGGGCCGTACGACTTCGAAATCACCGGTCAGTACCGCAAGGTCTTCGGATCGCCGGCGCAATGGCCGCGGGCGCAGGCGGTGAATTTCGTCGACGGCGACGAACCGGCGTTCCTGTTGATCCACGGCGATGCCGACCGCGTGGTCGAGTCGCGCGACAGCGTCGAACTGGCCGACAAGTTGCACGCGCACGGCCGTTCGGCGCGATTGATCCTGCTGCCCGGCGCCGGGCACATGGCGCCGCTGGGCGGCCTGTATCGCGATGAGCGCTCGCCGCGGGTGGTGCCGGCGATCGTCGACTTCGTCAACGGCGACACGCCCTAGGACGCACGACCGTCGCCGGCCGCGTCACGCGCCATCGAGCGGTTTGCGCGCGAGCGTCACCCGGTCGCGGTCTTCCCAGTCGCGCTGCGTCGCCGCGTCGATCAGGCCCGCGGCGGTCAACAATGCGCGCACCGCCTCGCCCTGCTCCCAGCCGTGTTCGATCAACAGCCAACCGCCCGCATGCAGATGCGCGGGCGCCTCGCGGGCGATGATCCGGATCGCATCCAGCCCGTCGGCGCCCGAGGCCAGCGCGCCGGCCGGTTCGTAGCGCAGATCGCCCTGCGCCAGATGCGGATCGTCGGTTTCGATATACGGCGGGTTGCTCGCGATCAGATCGAACGATTCCCCGGCCAGCGGTGCGAACCAATCGCCCTGACGGAATTCGATGTTGTGTAAATCAAGCTCAAGCGCGTTGCCACGCGCGATCTCCAGCGCCGCCGGGCTGACATCGACGGCGATCACCCGCGCGCTCGGGCGTTCGCAGGCCAGCGCCAGGGCGATCGCGCCGCTGCCGGTGCCCAGATCGGCGACCCGCCGCACGCCCGATCCGGGCAAGCGATCCAGGGCCAGCTCGACCAGCAATTCGGTTTCCGGCCGCGGGATCAAGGTCGCCTCGCTGACCCGCAGATCGAAGCGCCAGAATCCGCGCCGGCCGGTCAGATATGCCACCGGCTCGCCCGTCGCGCGGCGTTCGATCAACGCGGCGAACGCGGCGGCGGCTTGCGTGTCGAGCACGTCGTCGCCGTGCGCGAACAACCAACTACGCGGTTTGCCCAGCAGGTGACACAGCAGCAACTCGGCATCGCTCGGCTCCACGCGCGCGCGCGCATCACGCAACAGGGCATCGACGCGGATCATCGCGGGGCGGTCTCGACTCACGGGCAGGATCGCCATGGTACGCGAGCGCATCGCGCCGGCCTTGCCGAAACACACCGGTCGGCGATCAAGGCGTCCGCGCCGAACCGAATGCGGCCGACGACAGCAACGCGCACAAGCGTGTTGCGGCGCAACGCGGCGCGGTCCGATTGTGTCGACTCGGTCGAATTCGCGAGTTTCGCTGCTTGCCACGGCAGCGCATTGATTGCTCTGGAAAAAAACCGCCGCGGTGTCGGGTTTAGACTGTTTTACCCTATTTAAATCGATCTAAATCTTGACACGGCGAAATCCGCGCTCGCACTGTCGGCGCCGTCGCTGCCGTTGGCGGCCAGGAGCGCGAGGGAACGCCTGCGAGCCGACGCTCGCCCGGCGCCTGCGCGCATTCGCTCATCGCGTCGCTCGCGGCGCCCATCGCAGGGGATCGTTCCATGTCGACTTCCAACACGCCTTCGTCGCGGCCGCATCGCCGCCTCGCTCCCGCCCTCGCCGCGTTGACCCTCGCCCTGGCCGCACCGGCCGCGATCGGCGCCGAATCGGCGATCTTCGGCGGCGGCCCGTTCTATTCCGGCGGCCAGACCGTGATCAACGATCTGCGCAACTCGGGCTTCACCACGGTGTTCCTGTGGAGCGTCCACATCGAGGACAACGGCGATCTGGTCTACAACGACATCCCGATCGTCAAGAACGGCGCCTACGTCGGCGCCGACGCCGATTGGCCGGCGCGACTGGCGACGCTGAAAACCGCGCCGACCTCGGTCAAGCGCGTGGAAGTCTCGATCGGCGCCTGGGGCGTGCCCGACTTCGAACGCATGTCCAAGCTGGCCAACGGCACCGCCGCCGGCTGCGGCACCACCGTGGCCTGCGGCACCGGCAGCGGCAGCATCCTGTACCGCAATTTCCAGGCATTGAAGACCGCCACCGGCGCCGACGCGGTAAACTTCGACGACGAGAGCCACTACAACGTGGCCGACACCACCACCTTCGGCCAGATGCTGGTCGGGCTGGGCTACAAGATCACCTTCGCGCCCTACACCAATCAAAGCTTCTGGAAGGGCGTGAAAGACAACCTGGGCGCGTCGGTCGACCGTATCTATCTGCAGGTCTACGACGGCGGCGCCGGCAACAATCCGGCCACCTGGAACACGGCGATGGGCATGACCGTCATGCCCGGCCTGTGGACCAAACACGGCAGCGGCTGCAGCGCCGGCGACAGCCCGGCGCAGGTCAACACCCGCATGGCCGGCTGGAAGACCAGCGCCGGCATCAGCGGCGGTTTCCTGTGGCTGTACGACGACATCCAGGCCTGCTGGTCGCAAGGCACCAGCGCGCAGTACGCGGCGGCGATCAACAACGCCCTCAGCGGCAACACCGCGCCGGTGGCCAACTTCGGCGTCAGCATCAGCGCGCTGACCGCGAATTTCAGCGACGCCTCCAGCGACGCCGACGGCAGCATCGTCTCGCGCAGTTGGAACTTCGGCGACGGCGGCACCTCCACCGCGACCAATCCTTCGCGCACCTACGCGAGCGCCGGCAACTACACCGTCACCCTGACCGTGACCGATAACGGCGGCGCGACCAACACCAAGACCCAGACGGTGTCGGTCGGCGCGGGCAACGTCAACCTCGCGCTCAACAAGCCGGTCACCAGTTCGGCCGCGTGCAACAGCAACGAATCGGCGGCGAAGGCGGTCAACGGCAGCACCTCCGGCGGCACCACCGACAAGTTCTGCTCGCTCGCCTCGCCGGCGTGGCTGCAGGTCGATCTGGGTTCGGCGCAGACCGTCAGCGGGTTCACGGTCAAGCATGCCGGCGCGGGTGGCGAATCGGCGAGTTGGAACAGCAAGGCGTTCACTATCCAGACTTCAAGCAATGGGAGCACCTGGAGCACGCCGGTGAGCGCGACGGCCAACACCGCCAGCAGTTCGACGCATGCGATCACGGCTACGTCGGCGCGTTATATCAAGCTCAATGTGACCACGCCGACGCAGAACGGGGATCCGGCTACGCGGATTTATGAGTTCGAGGTTCGGTGAGGTTTGGATGCGGGGCCGGTTCGCGATGTTGTCGCGGGCCGGCTTTTTGTCTTGATTCGATCTGATCGGGTCGGAAGGCGTCGGGGCTGAAGCCCCTCCCACAAAAGCCGTCCCGGCGATGTTGGGTTTCCTTGCATCGTCGTAGTTGTGTTTTCGCGGTCGCGGCTTGCGCCGCTCCTACAGGGAGGCACGCAGCTTTTGGCTTAAGCCTGAAGTCGCGCAGCTCATCCAGCGCTGCGAGGCGACTACCTCGCGAGAACAAAAGTACACCCGGAGGGCGGCGCACATGGATGTGCGCCGTGCGCCACCGAGACAGGATGTCTCGTGTGGCGCATGCCTGCGTCAACTCCGCACGCGCGGGCTCTTGATTCACAAAAAAGCGTTTTTCTTTGGTTACCTTTCTTTTGTCGCTTTTGACAAAAGAAAGTGACCCGCCGCTTTAGTGGCGGAAGCTTTTGATCCTGCTTGCAGCTCTTGAGGCTTTAAAGCTTTAAAGCTTTGAAGCTTTAAAGCTTTGAAGCTTTGAAGCTTTGAAGCTTTAGAGCCTTTGAAGCCAAAGGCAGGATCAACAGCTTTCGTCCGCAAGCGGCCGAGTTACTTTCTTTTGTCTAAAGCGACAAAAGAAAGGTAACCAAAGAAAAACGCTTTTCTTTGAATCAAGTGCCCGCACGATCGGTGCAGACGCAGGCATGCGCCACACGGGACATCCATGTCCCGGTGGCGCACGGCGTGCATCCTGCACGCCGCCCTCCGGGTGTGCGGTTGCTAACGCGAGTTAGCGGCTTCGCAGCGCTGGATGAACTGAGCGGCTTCAAGCCAAGAGCCAACAGCTAAGACGCAAGCAAAAGCTAAGGCGCAAGCGCAGGCTAAGGCACAGGCACAGGCACAGGCACAGGCACAGGCAGGCTAGGCCAGTGCGGTGGCAATAGCGGTGACGCACCGAAATGCAATTTCAGGTTTCCATGCCATCCAAACGCCACCCGAAAACGGCATTGATCCCGGCATGAGCCGCAAACAAAAACGCCGGCTTTCGCCGGCGTTTTCGCGATACGGCCGCCAAGGGCGATCAACCGATCACATCTGCTCCAACGTCACCGCCACCGCATGCACCACCGCGCCGATCTTGAGCGCACTCTGCACGCCCTGCGCGCTGATGTCGTGCTTGCGCAACACCTTCTCGTGCGAGTCCATGCAGGCGCCGCAACCGTTGATCGCCGATACCGCCAGCGACGCCAGTTCGAAGGTCATCTTGTCGATGCCCGGGTTCGCCATTACGTTCATGCGCAGGCCGGCGCGCAGTTGGCCGTACTCTTCGTTCTGGATCAGGTGGGTGGCGCGGTAATAGATGTTGTTCATCGCCATCACCGCGGCCGCGGCCTTGGCGCCGTTGATCTCTTCGGGCGACAGCTTTTCGGCGGCGAATTCCTCGATCGCCGCGGCGAACGGCTTGTAGCGCGAGGCGATCGCGCACGCCAGCGCGATGGCGCGAATCTGCTTGGCGTCCAGGCCCGGCGAACCGGCGTCGCTGAGCACGCTGTCGAGGTTGAGCTTGAGGTCCTTGGCGTAATCGGGAAGCGAGTTGCGAAGATCGGAAAGGCTCATCGAAGGCTCCTTGAAAGGCGGCGAAAGATCCGTCGTGCGACGGACACGCGTCATCGCCTGGCGGGCATGCGCAAGCGCACGGCTGGCGGGGTCGACGACGAAACGAAATGGATCGGAAGAAGTGCAGCCGGGGCGAGCCCCGGCTGCGGGCATCCCGCATGGGAGGGAGGTTGGCTGCTGCGAGCGGCCACATGCGGGCGTACTGCCAGAGAAATCTGCGCCGACGGCCGAAACCGGCAGCGCAGTAGAACCAGAGGGGAGCCGGGTCACGGAATCCGGCTCCGCGGGAGGTCACTCCCGGTCGAACGATCGGCGCGGAAAACCGCGTGGATCAGGCGACCTTGAGGGTGCTCTCGCCCTGGCTCCAGTTGCACGGGCACAGCTCGTCGGTCTGCAGCGCGTCGAGCACACGCAGGACTTCCTGCGGGTTGCGGCCGACCGAGCCGTCGGTGACGTAGACGAAACGGATGATGCCGTCCGGATCGACCAGGAAGGTCGCGCGCTGGGCGACGCCATCGTCGGTCAGGATGCCGAGCGAGGAGGTCAGGTCCTTCTTGATGTCGGCCAGCATGGGGAACGGCAGGTCGCGCAGGTCCTTGTGGTCCTTGCGCCACGCCAGGTGGACGAACTCGCTGTCGGTCGACGCGGCCAGCACCTGGCAATCGCGGTCGAGGAACTGCTGGTTCAGGTCGCCGAAGCCCTTGATCTCGGTCGGGCACACGAAGGTGAAGTCCTTCGGGTAGAAGAACACCAGCAGCCACTTGCCCTTGTAGGTGTCGTTGTCGATGTCGGCGAACGCGCTATCGAGACTGTCGATACCAACGGTGGCCTTGACCTTGAATTTCGGGAACTTTTCGCCGATCGAAAGCATGCGGATGACTCCTTGAAAGGATGGGAGGGGTTGGAAAGGGGTGGGTTAGTGCCGAAGGGCGCAACCTATGTGCCGTATGTTGCGGCACAGCAATTGATAAATGAAATGAATTGTTCCTATTATGCCGATAGCCACACTCAATTGACAGGCCGCGCATGAACCTTCGTGATCTCAAATATCTGGTCGCTCTGTCCGATCACAAGCACTTCGGCCGGGCGGCCGCGGCCAGTTTCGTGAGCCAGCCCACGCTGTCGACCCAGATCAAGAAGCTCGAAGAGGAACTGGGCGTGTCGCTGGTCGAGCGCGCGCCGCGGCGGGTCATGCTGACCCAGGTCGGGCGCGACATCGCCGAGCGCGCGCGCAAGGTCATCGCCGATGTCGAGCAGATGAGCGAAATCGCCCGCCGCAGCCAGGACCCGGAGGCCGGCTCGGTGCGCCTGGGCCTGTTCCCGACCCTGGGGCCGTATCTGTTGCCGCATGTGGTGCCGGGGCTGCGCAAGCGGTTTCCGCGCCTGGAATTGCTGCTGGTCGAAGAGAAGACCGACCAGATCCTCGCGCGCCTGCGCGACGGCCGACTCGACGCCGGGCTGCTCGCGCTGCCGATCCACGACGATCAACTGCATGTCGAGCCGCTGTTCGACGAACCGTTCCTGCTCGCCGTGCCGCAGCAGCATCCGATGGCCGGGCGCGATTCGCTCGATCTGCACGATCTCGACGACCAGCACCTGCTGCTGCTCGAAGAAGGCCATTGCCTGCGCGAACAGGCGCTGGACGTGTGCCGCCTGGCCGGCGCCGACGAACGCGACGGGTTCCGCGCCACCAGCTTGGAGACGCTGCGGCAGATGGTCGCGTCCGGGGTCGGCATCACCTTGCTGCCGATGCTGTCGGTGCAGCCGCCGGTGCCGCCCTCGCCCGACATCCACCTGTTGCGTTTCAACGGCGAATCGCCGCATCGGCAGATCGGCATTCTGTGGCGGCGCAGTTCGGCGATGTCGGACTTCCTGATGCAGCTGGCGCTGGAGTTGCGCAAGTTGCCGGCGTCGTTGTTGCAGCCGCCGCGGTTGGCGGGTGAGAAGCGCAAGAGTGCGCGCGGGCCGCATTGAGGCGGCTTGATACGGCTGTTTGAGATGGGTGGCGCTGTTGGAGTCGTGTCGTCGATCGGCCGTTGGAGTTGCGTCGTCAGTCGAGTGTCGCGGTCGCAGCTTGCGCAGCTCCTACAGTCGGAAACGTTGCATCGCCGCAGGCCGACCGCAGGAGCGGCGCGAGCCGCGACCGCGAACTCACCGCACCGACGAGTCGGCATCTCTCGCATCGCCGTGCGGCGATCTCGCAGGCGAGCGAATCAGACCCACCAGACGAAAAACCGCGAGGTCTTTTGTGAAAGGGGCTTCAGCCCCGATGCTTTCCGATCAGACGCGGCGATCTGAAAAAGGAGCATCGGGGCTGAAGCCCCTCCTACAAAAGGCCTCGCGGCCTGCATCGATCATGGGTTACCAGTTACCGCGGACTGTCCGAGCCACTTGCAAATTCACATCGCCGATTCACGTGGCCGATTCAGACCCGCAAGATCACACCACCCCGATCGGACAACTCACCCCGGTCCCACCCAGGCCGCAATACCCCATCGGGTTCTTGGCCAGGTACTGCTGGTGTTCGTCCTCGGCGTAATAGAACACCGGTGCCGGCGGCTCGGGAATTTCGGTGGTGATGTCGCCGAAACCGGCCTCGCGCAGCTTGGCCTGGAACGCATCGCGGCTGGCCAGCGCGGCCTGGTACTGGCTTTCGTCTTCGCAGTAGATCGCCGAGCGGTACTGGGTGCCGGCATCGTTGCCCTGGCGCATGCCCTGGGTCGGGTCGTGGCTTTCCCAGAACACTTTCAGCAGATCCTCGAACGCCATCTGCTTGGGGTCGTACACGACCAGCACCGCCTCGGTATGACCGGTCTGGCCGCTGCACACTTCGCGGTAGGTCGCATTGGGCGTGTAACCGCCCGAATAGCCGACCGCGGTGGTGACCACGCCCGGCACGGTCCAGAACTTGCGCTCGGCGCCCCAGAAACAGCCCATGCCGAACTGCACCCGCGCCAGCCCGGCGAAGGCGTCGCGCAAGGGTTGGCCGTTGACGAAGTGACGGTTGTGCAACGGCAGTTCCTGCGCGCGCCCGGGCAACGCGTCTTCGCGCTGCGGCAGCCGCTGCTTGAACGCGCCTACGCCAGGAATGAATGAACCGGCCATCGTCTCGCCTCCGTATCGTCGATTGTCGCGGGGGATTGCTGCGGGCGAATGCCCTGCCGATGAAATGCGGCATGTGTCGCAGGATTCAAGCGCCGATCGCGCGCGCACGGCTTGTCGCTCGCGGCCAAACCCGGGAAGCTCGAAGGGCCCCGCCCGTCCGAGCGTGCGCACCGCGACGGTGCTGCGCCCGCCTGGACGGCCCTCGCCCTCTTTCCAGGACTTGGCTCATGAACCCTCACCTGTTCCGCGCCGGCTCGCTCGTGGCCGGCCTGCTGTCGGCCGCGCTGTCGCTCGCCGCGCCCGCCCATGCCGCCGACGAATTCGGCAGCGACTGGGACGATCCGCGCACCGCCGATCCGGCGGTCGCGCGTCCCGACACCCGCAGCTGCACGGTCGAAATCCTCGACACCGCGTTCGCCGATTTCGACTGGCATCCCGGCACGATCGCGCCGCCGGCCGCCTGCCCCGGGCCGTGGAGCAAGGTCGTGCTGGAAATGGACGGCCAGGTGAAGGGCGTTCAATTCGATCGCCTGGGCTATCTGCAGATCGCCGGCATGACCGTGCTGTCGACCAGCACGCCCGAACCTTCGCGCGACGGCATCGGCTGGCATGTCGAAAAAGACATCAGCGCCTACGCCTCGCTGCTGAAGTCGCCGCAGGCAGTGCGCATGTACCTAGGCAACGTAGTCAACGAGACTTACACCGGGGTGATCTACGTGCAGGCGCGGGTGGTGTTCTACACCGCCGATCGTCGCCATCGGGCACTCGACAGCGCCGACGTGGTCACGCCGCTGGCCAACGAACGCCGCGACGGCGCCGACCTGATCGGCGACTACACCTTGCCGGCCAATGCCACGCGCTGGCTCGGCGAGGTCTACGCGACCGGTTCGGGCGGCGGCTGCGAGGAATTCTGGTACTTCACCGCGCCGCCGGAAGCGAACTACTCCTGCCCGGCCCAGCACGGCCCGTACCGCGAGGTGCAGGTGCTGATCGACGGCCGCGTCGCCGGCATCGCCATGCCCTACCCGCACATCTACACCGGCGGTTGGTCGAACCCGTTCCTGTGGTACGTGATCCCGGCGCCGCGCGCGTTCAACATCGAACCGATCCGCTACGACCTCACGCCCTTCATCGGCCTGGTCAACGACGGCCGCGCGCACGAGGTGCGTTTCCGCGTCGCCAACCTGCCCGACGGCGCGTCGGGCTGGACCTTGCAGCCGAACCTGCAAGCCTGGACCGACGCCCGCCGCGGCGCCACCGGCGGCCGCCTGCTGAGTTATGAACTCACCCCGCTGGCGGCCAAATCCGTCTACACCGCCTTGCCGGACGGCACGTTCAAGCTCGACACCCGCGGCGGCCATCGCTTGCGCGCGAGCGGCTATGTCGACACCTCCAAGGGCCGCGAATTCACCAGCATCGACCGCATCGTCGGCAACGACAATCTGCACACCTGGGGCGCCGAGGAAAATCCCGATGGTGTGAAGGGGGAATGGAACGACACCCAGACCGTCACCCGGATCGGTCGCGGCTTGCCGACGGTCGCGGTGCAGTCGCAGCGTTTCGGCCTGGACGGTTCGATCAGCGTGGTGCCGTCGGGCAATTACCAGCGCATCGTGACCACGATGAAGATTTTCGACGAAGCCAATGCCTTGCAGACGCCGGGACTGGGGCAGACGCTGGTGGCGCAGGCCACGCGCAACAGTTTCGAGGGCGATGCGGGCTGGAATTACGGGGTCCCGCGTCCGGAGCGGCATGCGACGGGGCATTCGACGCAGCGGCATCGCAGTGTGGGGACGCAGGGGTGTTATGACCACGAGATTGCGCAGGAGAATGGGTTCATTCAACTGGATTGGTATCGCTGTGGTGGGCCTCGTTGATTGAGTGTTCTTGAGTGGGTTAGGTTCGTCCTCGTTTGAGGATGCGAGTCGGGGCTGAAGCCCCTCCCACGAAAGAATCTCACCTACCCCTGTAGGAGCGGCGGAAGCCGCGACTGCGCGATGGCGCACACGTCGCGACCTGCGCCGTAGTCGCTGTGGCGCTGTCGCGGCTCGCGCCGCTCCTACAGGTGGGCCATGCGGCTTTCTCCTGATGTCAGATTTCATTCCCAGCGCTGCGAGGCATGTAGCTCGCGTTGACAAACGCACACCCGGAGGGCGACGCGCATGGATGCGCGTCGCGCGCCACCGGGACAAGGATGTCCCGTGTGGCGCGTGCCCGCGTAAGCACCGCACTTGCGGGCACTTGATTCAAAGAAAAGCGTTTTTCTTTGGTTACCTTTCTTTTGTCGCTTTTGACAAAAGAAAGTAACTTGGCCGCTTGCGGACGAAAGCCGTTGATCTTGCCTTTGGCTTCATAAGCTCTAGAGCTTCAAAGCTTTGAAGCCTTTAGAGCTGCAAGCAGGATCAAAAGCTTCCGCCACTAAAGCGGCGGGTCACTTTCTTTTGTCTAAAGCGACAAAAGAAAGGTAACCAAAGAAAAACGCTTTTCTTTGAATCAAGTGCCCGCACGATCGGTGCAGACGCAGGCATGCGCCACACGGGACATCCTGTCCCGGTGGCGCACGGCGCACATCCCTGTGCGCCGCCCTCCGGGTGTGCTTTTGTTCTCGCGAGTTAGGTGCCTCGCAGCGCTGGATGAACTGCACGGCTTCGGGCTCAAGCCGCATGGCCTACCTGTAGGAGCGGCGCGAGCCGCGACCGCGGGAATACGGCTACAGCGCAGGTCGCGATGCGATCGTCATGGAACACCCGCGACTCAACTACCGTCGCCAACCCGCCGCACCGAAAACAATGGCTGATCCCCACGCGCCAACCCAAGAAAAATACCCGCCAACGACAAGCCAATGCCGACCAACTCGATCGCCCCGAGCGACTTATGGAACAGCAAAACATCCCAGACATAAGCCAGCAACGGCTGCAACAACAGACACAGACCAACCACCCCCGCCGGCAACTTCGGCATCGCCCGGCCGATCACCAACCACCCAAGCACCTGCGCGATCCCCGCATACGCCGTCAGGATCAACCAATCGTGCGCACTCGCCGGCAGCAGCGTCTCGCCGCCGAACGGCACGCTGACCCCGAGCATCGCCGCGCAGCCCAGACACAACCACCACTGCAAGGCCTCGTTAGGCGTCGACCCACGCCGCGCCTGCGCCGCGCGGAACGCCAGCAGGAAACCGCCGTAGGCCAAAGCCGCGGCCAGGCCGAACGCCACGCCCAGGCGGAAACGCGCGTCCATGCTTTCCCAGCCCGGCGCGAGCAACAGCCCCAGGCCGATCAGGCCCATGCTCAAACCGACCCACAACCGCCAGCCCGCCCGTTCGCCGAGAAACAAGGCGCCGACGCCGGCCAGCACGAACACCTGGAAATTCGCCAGCAGCGTCGACAGACCCACGCCGACGTACAGGATGCTGCGATGCCACAGCCACAGGTCCAGCGCCATGAACGCCGCGCCGAGCATGACCAGGCCGAGCACCCGGCCGTCCGGGCGCCAGTGACGCATGCGGCCGCGCCGCCACGGCTGGCCGAGCAACACCAGCAGGATCACCGCCGCCAGCGCCATGCGCCAGAACGCCGACGCGGCCGGGCCGATCTCGACCCATTTGACGAACACCGCCGAACTGCTGATGACGCTGGCGCCCAGCAACATTTGCAGCAGCGGCGTACGCGAGGGATGAGTGGGAGCGGCGGCGTTCATGCGCGCCTCCGCAGTCGGGACAGATCACTGGCCAATCGCATGTCGAAGACTCCGGTCGTCCCCGCCCACAGCCATCGCCGCGGACGGGTGGCGCCGCCGCGGCGACCGGCAGCGGGCCGGTCGCGCCGCGGGCGGCGCATCGAATAAGAAAGCGGTGGGATGCGGTTCGGCCCGTGGACGCGAACCGCCGGCGCCGCGAGAGCGCCGTGGCCTGTGGCTCAGGCGCGCGACCGAAGTACGCGCGACCGCGGCATCAAGCCGGCAGCCAGCCCGTTGGCGGCAGGCCGCCGATCGGGTCCGGCTCGTCGGCGACCTCGGGCGGCGGATCGCCCAGCGACAAGGCGTCGACCACCTCGCGCGCCTGCGGCCAGGCAGCTTCGGGCACGCACACCTGCACCGCGCCGAACACCGGCAGCTCGCCCATCCCGCCCAGCAGGGCTTCGCCGCGCAGGAACACCGGAATCCCGGCGTCCTCCAGCGCATGCCGGACCAGGTGAGCATCGATCAGATGGGCGGCTTCGTAGACGACTTTCATCGTCCTTCCTTCGGCGCAGGGCCTTGCGGGGTCTGCGCCCAGCATACGCCGGCCGCGCGCGCCCGGCCCATGAACGCTGTGTCCTGCGCGGCGATCGGCCCGACCCGGCAAGGGCCGCGACCGTTCAGGGCCGGGAGCACGGAATGCCGGCAACGGCTAAACTCCCGGTTCTCCCTTTCCTGTGTCCGCAAAGCATGTCTGCCGATCCCTCCCGCATGGCCCCCGAAATTCCGACCGACACCGCCGCCACGGCCGCGGTCAAGCAGGATTTCGTCCGTCAGATCGTTCGCGACGACCTGGCCAGCGGCAAGCACCAAGCGATCCGCACGCGCTTTCCGCCCGAACCCAACGGCTACCTGCACATCGGCCACGCCAAGGCGATCGCGCTGGACTTCGGCATCGCCGGCGAGTTCGGCGGCCGCTGCAACCTGCGCTTCGACGACACCAACCCGGCCAAGGAAGACCCCGAGTACGTCGCCGCGATCCAGGAAGACGTGCGCTGGCTCGGCTTCGACTGGGCCGAGCTGCGCCACGCCTCGGACTATTTCGAAGTGTTCTACCTGGCCGGCGAGAAGCTGATCCGCCAGGGCGACGCGTTCGTGTGCGACCTCAGCGCCGAGGAAGTACGCGCCTACCGCGGCTCGCTCAACGAGCCGGGCCGCAATTCGCCGTACCGCGACCGCAGCGTCGAGGAAAACCTCGACCTGTACCGGCGCATGCGCGCGGGCGAGTTCGCCGACGGCGCGCGCACCCTGCGCGCCAAGATCGACATGGCCTCGGGCAACATCAACCTGCGCGACCCGGCGCTGTACCGGATCAAGAAGGTCGACCACCAGAACACCGGCGACGCCTGGCCGATCTACCCGATGTACGACTTCGCCCATTCGCTCAGCGATTCGTGCGAAGGCATCACCCATTCGCTGTGCACGCTGGAATTCGAAGACCACCGCCCGCTGTACGACTGGTGCGTGGCCAAGGTCGACCTGCCGAATTCGCCGGAACTGCTCGCGCCGCTGCTGGCCAAGGGTTACCCGAACGAAGCGGCGATCCCGCGCCAGATCGAGTTCTCGCGCGCCAACCTCAACTACACCGTGATGAGCAAGCGCAAGCTCATGGTGCTGGTGCAGGAAGGTCTGGTCGACGGCTGGGACGACCCGCGCATGCCGACCCTGCAGGGCATCCGCCGGCGCGGCTACACCCCCGCCTCGCTGCGCCTGTTCGCCGATCGCCTGGGCGTGAGCAAGCAGAACTCGACCATCGACTACTCGGTGCTCGAAGGCTGCCTGCGCGAAGACCTCGACGCGGCCGCGGCGCGGCGCATGGCGGTGATCGATCCGCTCAAGCTGGTCATCACCAACCTGGACGACGCGCACGAAGAGTCGCTGCTCTTCTCCAACCACCCCAAGGACGAGCGCTTCGGCTCGCGCCAGGTGCCGTTCTCGAACCAGTTGTGGATCGAACGCGAGGATTTCGAGGAAGTGCCGCCGAAGGGCTTCAAGCGCCTGATTCCGGGCGGCGAAGTGCGCCTGCGCGGCGCCGGCATCCTGCGCTGCGATGAAGTGATCAAGAACGACGCGGGCGAGATCGTCGAACTACGCGGCACCCTCGACCCCCAATCGCGTCCCGGCATGGCCGGCGCCGATCGCAAGATCAAGGGCACCATCCACTGGGTCAGCGCGCGCGCCACGCCGTTGAGGCCGAAGTGCGGCTGTACGACCGATTGTTCGACGTGTCCGCGCCCGACGACGACAGCGACGGCAAGACCTACCAGGACCATCTGAATCCGAATTCGCGTCGCTCCGTGACCGGTTACGTCGAGCCGTCCGCGGCCGACGTGGCGCCGGAGCAGGCGCTGCAGTTCGAGCGCGTGGGCTATTTCGTCGCCGATCGCTACGACCACAGCCCGGGCCGGCCGGTGTTCAACCGCAGCGTCACCCTGCGCGACACCTGGGCGTCGAAAGAATGAGCCCGAAGATCCCCAACCTGCTGACCGCCTCGGTCACCCTGGCGCTGCCGAGCTGGATCGACGAAGTGGTCGACCGCAAGCGCGCTTACCTGGGCGACGACGACAAGGTTGCGCTGGCGATCGAACTGTCGCGGCACAACATCGAGCTGGGCACCGGCGGCCCGTTCGGCGCGGCGGTGTTCGACGGCAACGGCCTGGTGGTCGGCGTCGGCGTCAACCGCGTGGTGCCGCAGAACTGCTCGGTCGCCCACGCCGAGATGATGGCCTTCATGTGCGCGCAGGCCGCGGTGAGCGCGTTCCGGCTCAACGAGATCGGGCCGATGACCCTGGCCACCTCGGCCCAGCCGTGCTGCATGTGCTACGGCGCCAGCTTCTGGGCCGGCATCAACAACCTGCTGATCGGTGCGCGCTCGGAAGACGTGATGCGGCTGACCGAATTCGACGAAGGTCCGCTGCCGGCGGACTGGGTCGGCGAACTCGAACGCCGCGGCATCGCGGTGCGTCGCGACCTGCATCGCGACGCGGCCTGCGACGTGCTGCGCCGTTATGGCGAGAGCGGCGTTTCCTACTGATCCCCCGCTTTATGTAGGAGCGGCGCAAGCCGCGACCGCGACCTCTCGCCTGCGTCGTCGCTGTGAGGTCGCGGTCGCGGCTCGCGCCGCTCCTACATTGAGACACCCGCACCTCCGCAACCCATGTGAGTTCCGACGATGACCGAGTCCGCCCTGCTGTGTTGGTGCCGCGCCGGCTTCGAGCCCGAACTCGCCGCCGAATTGAACGAACGCGCCGCGATCGCCGGCCACCCGGGTTATGCGCGCACCCAGCGCAACAGCGGCTACGTCGAATTCATCGTCGAGGACGCCCACGCCCTGTCGCGCGCGCTGCCGTGGTCGCAGCTGATCTTCGCCCGGCAGAAACTGGTGCGCATCGCCGACCTGAGCGATCTCAATCCGGCCGATCGCATCACCCCGATGCTGGCCGCGCTCGATGCGCTCGGCGGCTCGGGCCTGAACGTGTCGATGTTCGGCGAGTTGCTGGTCGAACATCCCGATTCCGACGAAGGCAAGCAGTTGTCCGGCCTGGCGCGCAGCTTCGGCAACGCGCTGCGTCCGGCGCTGCGCAAGGCCGGCTGGCTCAGCAAGACCGACGACGCGCGCCGACCGCGCCTGCATGTCGCCTTCGTTGCCGGCGATCACGCCATGCTCGCGCTGTCCGATCCGCTCGACAGCTCGCCGTGGCCGCTCGGCATTCCGCGCCTGCGCATGCATCCCGACGCGCCGAGCCGCTCGGCGCTCAAGCTCGAAGAAGCGCTGCTGACCTTTCTCGATGCCGACGAGCGCCAACGCCGCGTGCGCGACAACATGCAGGCCGCCGACCTGGGCGCCGCGCCCGGCGGTTGGACCTGGGTGCTGATGCGCAACGGCATGATGGTGACCTCGGTCGACAACGGGCCGCTGAAGCAGGAACTGATCGACAGCGGCCGCGTGGATCATCTGCGCGCCGACGGCTTCACCTGGCAGCCCAGGCGCACCCTGGACTGGATGGTCTGCGACATGGTCGAATCCCCGGCGCGCGTGGCCGAGCGCATGGCGACGTGGTTCCGCGAGAACTGGTGCCGGCAGGCAATCTTCAACCTCAAGCTGCCGATGAAGAAGCGCTGGGAAGAAACCCGCATCTGTCTGGAAGCGTTCGAACACCAGGCCCATCGCCCGCTGATCGTGCGCGCGCGCCAGCTGTATCACGATCGCGAAGAGATCACGGTGTTCGCCACGCCGAAGTAAGCGGCGCTCGCGACGAAAACCTTACATTCGGTTGATCGCGCGTAAACAGTCGCGGCGATGCGCGCGACGCATTGAGCGATCTGCGTCGCATTAGGCGTCGACGCCGCGCGCAGGTTCAGCCTGGGTTGCGAAGATTTACGCGGCCTTGATATTGCGCGGTCTAGCGTCGGGGCGTCCCTCAAACGACGCGAGGCTCCGCCATGCAGCAGCACGCGAAACGCTCGAACCATTCGTTTTCCAAGCGCGCTTTCTCCAAGCGCACCCTCCTCGCCCTAGCGATGCTGACGGCATTGTCCGCCGGCAGCGCGCAGGCGCAGGTGCCGTCCAAGGTCCAGGCGAAGCACGATGCGATCGAGAAGGCCGAAATGGCCGCGGCCGAAGCGCGCGCCGCGCGTCAGGACGCGCAGACCGCACAGGCCGCGGCGCAGGCCGCCGCGGCGACCCGCGATGAAGGCGCATTGACCGCACGCGGTGCTTTGACTGCCGAAGCTACCGCCTACGATGCCAAGCAATCGGCGCTCGATGCCCAAGACGCGGCAATCAAGGCCCGTCGTGCCGCCGAAGCCGCGCGTTCGGCGCAGGCGTCGGCGGTGTCGGGCAACAACCCGACCGGCGCGGCGATCGAAGCGCGCGCGGCGATGAACGATGCGATGACCGCCAGTTCGATCGCCACCGACGCCACCACCACCGCCCAGGCCGCCGCGTCGGCGACCGCGGATGCGGTGCAACACACCGGCGCGGCCACCAACGTGCAGACGATGCCGCGCGCGATGGATGCAACGATCGAGCCGCGCATCGACTTCAGCGCGCTCGACGCCAACCGCGACGGCAGCGTCAGCCGGGTCGAGGCCAGTCTGAGTCCGGCGCTGACCGCCGACTTCGCCACCGCCGACCGCGATGCCGACGGACGTTTGAGTCAGCGCGAACTGGCCGGTTGGGCGCCGCGATAAGCAATGAGTCCCGCGTGACGCATCGAAGCGCGCGCCGGACCAAGTCGACAGGGGCGAGGACGCCTTCGGCAACGAAGGCGTTCTTGTTTGCATGGCACGGATTGGACCGGCCGCATCGCGCCGATATCCGGCATGCGTCCAACCCTCGTGATCAAGCGATATCGGCCTGCGGATAACGCGGCGATCGGATAACTACGTGTCGCGGCTTGCGTCGCTCCTACAGGGAGCCCACGTAGGAGCGGCGCAAGCCGCGACCGCGAATCCACAGACACCCGCGCTTGTTTGATTCACCACGCGCGCCGCCGCCCACATGACCTACCTGTAGGAGCGGCGCAAGCCGCGAGCGCGCCCCCGCAAACACTCGCGCCTACCCGCACAACCCGCGCCCGCTACACCCATTGCGCCCGAGCCGACAGACATCGCCACCGGCGAAAGCACCCCGCTTGCACTCCGCTTGCACCCCGCCCCCATTGCGGCATAGTGCCTTGCCCGCCCCGCCGCCCTCGCCGCCCATGCCCGCAAGCCCCGTCCCGACCGGCTCCGCCTCGATCGAATCCGCTGAGGTCGAACGCGCGCCCGCCCGCCGTCTCGATCGCAAGGACGCACGCACGCTGATGCTGGCCGCGCTCGGCGGCGCGCTGGAGTTCTACGATTTCGTCATCTTCGTCTTCCTGACCGAGACCCTGCGCCACCTGTTCTTCCCGCCCGACATGCCCGGCTGGCTGAGCACGCTGCAGCTCTACGGCATCTTCGCCGCCGGTTATCTGGTGCGGCCGATCGGCGGCATCGTCATGGCCCATTTCGGCGACCGCTCAGGGCGCAAACGCATGTTCACCCTGAGCGTATTGCTGATGGCGCTGCCGACCCTGTGCATCGGCCTGCTGCCGGTGTATGCGCAGATCGGCATCGCCGCGCCGCTGCTGCTGTTGGCGCTGCGTATCGTGCAGGGCATCGCGATCGGCGGCGAAGTGCCGGGCGCCTGGACCTTCGTCGCCGAACACGTCCCGCGCGGCCGGGTCGGTTTCGCCTGCGCCAGCCTGTCGGCCGGGCTCACCGCCGGCATCCTGATCGGTTCGTTGATCTCGACCGCGATCAACACCTGGTTCACCCCCGAGCAAGTGCTCAGCGGCGTGTGGCGCGCGCCGTTCGTGCTCGGCGGCGTGTTCGGTTTCCTCGCGGTATACCTGCGCCGCTGGCTCAGCGAAACGCCGGTGTTCGCGGCGATGCGCGAGCGCCGGCAACTGGTGCGGGAACTGCCGCTCAAGCAAGTGCTGCGCGATCACCTGGGCGGCGTGGTGCTGTCGATGCTGGTGACCTGGCTGCTGACCGCGGCGATCGTGGTGATCATCCTGATGACCCCGACCATCGTGCAGCAGCAGTTCGGCATCGCCCCGGCGCGCGCGTTCTTCGGCAACAGTCTGGCGGCGTTCTGCCTGACCTTGAGCGCGATCGGCGGCGGCCTGCTGGTGGACTGGCTCGGACGCGGGCGCGCGCTGTTGATCGGTTCGGTCGGCGTGCTGGTCAGCAGCTTCGCGCTGTACTACGACCTCAATCACGGCGCCGAGCATTTTCTCGCGCTGTATGCGCTGGCCGGTGTGTTCGTCGGCGTGGTCGGGGTGATCCCGGCGGTGATGGTCGCCGCGTTCCCCGCGCCGGTACGGTTCTCGGGGCTGTCGTTTTCCTACAACGTGGCCTATGCGCTGTTCGGCGCCGCCACCCCGCCGCTGATCAGCGGTTATCTGGCGCCGCACCTGGGCGGCATGGCGCCGGCCTACTACGTGATGGGCGTGGCGTTGGTCGGCATGGCGGTGGCGGTGTATCTGCTCAAAACGCAGCGGCGGTTTCACGAGGACTGAGCATCCGCACCCGCGCAATCGTGCGCGTCAGCAGCTCATGATGAAGACATTGCCGAACACGATCAGGCCCAGCAGCCACACGCCGAGCATCGGCACGCAGGCGGCCAAGGTCCACAGCACCCGCACCGCGGTTCCGCGCACGCGGGTGAAGCGGATCGCGGCGAACGGCGCGGCCAGCCCCAGCAGCACGAACAGGCCCAGCACGGTGAAACCGACGGCCCAGAACAGCGCGTTCTTGTCGGAGGAGCCCGGTGGGCATTGGGTGGTGGCCGCGGCCAGCATCGGGTATGCGGTCGAGGCCGCGATGCTCAGGCGCGCGAACCTGCGCGCGCTGGCCGATCGTGTCCGCCGGTTCGAATCGGGTATCGCTTCATCCATGGGCGTGTTCTCCAATTCCAGTGCGGCCGCTTTTTGTGGGAGGGAGCTTCAGCTCCGATGCTTTTGTTTCCGATCGCCAGTAACTTCACTGAAGAATGCGGCGATCTGAGCCGAAAGCATCGGGGCTGAAGCTCCCTCCCACAAAAGAAATCGGAACTGCGCGGGGTGGGGTGGCTCAAACCCCCGCCGCACGCCGCCAGAAATAATGCGTCAACGGCGGCAGCTTGCCGGCCAGTCCGAGCAACGGTCCGCGCAGCATCGTCGCGGCGAAGTCGTCGTTCGAGAACAGCTTGTTCAAGCCATCGAACCCATACGCCGCCAGCGCGTTCTCGCTGCGGCGTTCGCGCGCCCAGCGTTGCAGGCGCGCGGGCGAGCCGATGTCGAGGCCGCGCTTGCGCGCCTGCGCCAGCGCGCCGCGCAGGCCGGAGATGTCGCGCAGCCCCAGATTGACGCCCTGCCCGGCCAGCGGATGCACCACGTGCGCGGCATCGCCGGCGATGACCACGCGGCCGGCGACATAACGCTCGGCCAACTGGCGCCGCAACGGGAACGCAGCGCGCTCGGATACACCGGTCAAGGCGCCCAGACGTCCGGCGAACGCGCGTCCGAGTTCGTCGAGGAACGCCGCGTCGTCCAGCGTCAACAGCCGCTCGGCTTCGGCATTGGGCAAGGTCCAGACGATCGAACTGCGGCGGTCGCGCGCGCCGGGCTCGCCGACCGCGGGCAGGAACGCCAGCGGCCCGCCCGGCAGAAAACGCTGCCAGCAGGTCGCTTCGTGGCTCAGTTCGCTGTCGACGTAGGCGACCAGCCCGCGCTGGCCGTAATCGTGCGCGGGCGCCTCGATACCGGCCAGTTCGCGCAATCGCGATTGCGCGCCGTCGGCCGCGACCACCAGCCGCGCGCGCAGGCGGCGTCCGCTGGCGAGCACCACGCCGACACCGTCGGCGGCATCGTGCTCGAGGGCTTCGACCGCGTCCGGACAATGCAGATGCACGCCGGCTGCCGGCAAGGCCGACCACAGACGATCGACCAACACGCCGTGCTCGACGATCCAGCCCAACTCGCGCCGGCCGAACGCGTCGGCATCGAAATGCAATTCGCCGCCGCCGGCCGCGTCCCACGCCCGCATCGCGCGATACGGCTGCAGCCGCGCGGCCTGCACCTCGGTCCATACGCCCAGATCGTGCATAAACGCGGCGTTGTCGGGCGCGAACGCGTACACGCGCAGGTCCGGATGTTCGGGCGACCACGGCGCGGGTTCGCGCGCTTCGACCAAGGCCACCTCGAAACCGTCGCGAGCGAACGCCAGCGCCGCCGCTGCGCCAACCACGCCCGCGCCGACCACGACGATGTCCAACGCGTCGCGCCGGCTCATGCGCGGCCTCCGCGCAGCGCCGGCTCACCGCCGCGACACAGCGCCGGCACGTCGCCGCGATAGCCCATCGCGCCGCCGACCAAGAGCGACTGCGCCGTCGGCAGACGATCGAGCGCAAACAACCCCAGGCTGCGCAACGGGCGCATCAACGCGGTTTCGTTAGAGCCCAATCGCGCCAGGCCGTCGGAGAATTCGATGGTGCTGTCGCGATCGGGCTGACGCCGCCGCGCGTAACGCTCGAGCAGATCGGCGCTGCCGCAGTCGGCCTTGTCCGCGCTCGCGGCAAGATCGTGTTCGATCAATTCGGCCAGGGTCATCGCATCGCGCAAGCCCAGGTTGAAACCCTGCGCGCCGATGGGATGGATGGTCTGCGCGGCATTGCCGACCAGCACCGCGCGCGGTGCGACGGTGCGGGCGGCGAGCACGCGGATCGCCGGGTACAGACTGCGCGCGCCGCAGGCCACGAAGCGTCCCGCGCGCCAGCCGAACGCGTCCTGCGCGCGGGCGAGAAACCCCGCTTCGTCGAGCGCGGCCACCGCGGCGGCCTCGTCGTTGGCGACGCCGTGGATGAAACCGTAGTGGCGATCGCCGCGCGGCAACAACGCGGTCGGGCCGTCGTCGCCGAGGCGCTCGTAGGCGGTGCCGTCGGGCGCGCGCTCGCTGCGCACGCGGGTGACGAACAAGGTCTGGCCGTAGTCGTATTCGTCCGCGGCGATGCCCAGCGCGTCGCGCACGCCGCTGCGGGTGCCGTCGGCGGCGACCAGCAGCCGCGCGCGCAGGACGCGTTCGCCCGCGCCATCGGCGACCCGGATCGCACGCCACTCGGAGCCCGCGCCGGCACCAGCGCCTACGCCGCGTCGAGAGGCGTCATCGCCGTCGCGTGCTTGGGTTTGATCTAGCGAGCCGGCATCACGCGTGCAGGTTTCGTCGGCCAGACCGACGAACCGCACCGGCCGGTAGCGATGCAGGCGCGGCAGTTCGGCCAAGCGCGCTTCCAGCGCTTCGCCGAAATCGCGCGCCACCACGATGCGGCCGAATTCCTCGCGACCGTAGCGTTGCGCGTCGAGCACCGTGCGACCGAAATCGCCGCGCCGACTGATGTGGATGCGCCGGATCGAACCGGTCGGCGCGCGCAGCTTGGCCATCACACCGAGCGCATTGAGCGCGTTGAGGGTGGCTTCGGCGAAGCTGAGGTTGCGTTCGTCGAACACCGCCGGCAATGCGCCGGGCGGCGCGGCTTCGATCAGGCCCACATCCAGGCCGAGCCGGTCCAGGGCGATCGCGAGACTGGCCCCGACCAGGCCGCCACCGACGATCAGGACGTCGTGACTGGCGTGCGGCGCGGGGGTGGAAGGCATCTGCGGCTTTGCATCTGAAGTCATGCGTTCATGATACGACCGCGTCCGTGCAGCGTCTGTTCGGATCGGGGTGGATGCGGGCGCCACATCGTCGCGGCGCGGCGGCGGAACCAGCCGCGTCGGGCCTGAAAGGCCCTCCCACCAAAGGATCGCAGCTTCACGCGCCTGGAACCCACGAAGTCTTTTGTGGGAGGGCTTTCAAGCCCGACGCCTTTCTCTCAGACTTGTCGAATCAATCACTTAGCGCCCCACCTGCGCCCCCGCCCCAACCAAACCGGCACTTTCCCCGCAGGTTCCTTAGAATGTGCGGATCGACGCGCCAGTCCGGCGTCAGGAGCCCTGGCCATGAAGCCGAACACCCAACGCACCCTCATCCTCGCCCTGCTCGCCGTGCTGATGATCGGCACCCGCGTCAATCACTGGACGCCGATTCCGGATGCGTCGTGGGCGGTGTTCTTCATCGGCGGCTTCTACCTGCGCAACTGGACCCGCTGGGCGTTCCCGCTGCTGATGGTGCTGGCGGTGGCGATCGACTACGCGGTGATCACCGGCCAGGGCATGAGCTTCTGGCAGCACTACTGCGTGTCGGCGGCGTACTGGTTCCTGGTGCCGGCGTACTTCGCGATGTGGGCCGGCGGCCTGTGGGTCGCGCGCAATTACTCGCGCAGCTGGCGCACGCTCGGCCTGACCGCGGTCGCGCTGCTCGCGTCGGTCGCGCTGTGCCAGCTGCTGAGCCAGGGCAGCTTCTACTGGCTGTCGGACTCGGTCGCCAACAAGTCGGTCGCCGGCTGGGCCGCGAATTATTTCGAATGGCTGCTGCCGTACCTGCGCACCACCGCGACCTACGTCGGCATCGCCACGCTGGTCCAGGCGATCGCCGCCGGCGCGAGCAAGACCGACGCGCTGCCGGGCCGTTCCGACGACGCGCGCAAGCGCTGATCGGGCGGCGCGGATCGATGGGCAACCGTCTTTCGAAAATCTATACCCGCACCGGCGACGACGGCAGCACCGGCCTGGGCGACGGCAGCCGCACCGGCAAGGATTCGGCGCGCGTCGATGCCTACGGCACGGTCGACGAAGCCAATTCGACCATCGGCCTGGTGCTGGCGAGCGAGTTGCCGCAGCTGGTGCGCGATCAACTGGTCGCGATCCAGCACCAGATGTTCGACCTCGGCGCCGAGCTGTGTATCCCCGGCCATGCGGCGATCTTCGATGCCGACATCGATCGGCTGGAACAGTGGCTCGACGGCCATAACGAAGACCTGCCGCCGCTGAAGGAATTCATCCTGCCGGCCGGCGGCGAAGCCGCGGCGCGCTGCCACATCGCGCGCACCGTGGTGCGCCGCGCCGAACGCGAGACCGTCGCGCTGTCGCGGCAGGAAAGCATCCGGCCCGAAGCGGTGCGCTATCTCAATCGCCTGTCCGACCTGCTGTTCGTGCTCGCCCGCGTGCTCGCACGCGCGAGCGGCCACGGCGAGGTCACCTGGAACCACGAACGCCGCAAGGGCTGACCGTGCGCATCTACACGCATCCGGCTTGCACCCGTCACGATCCCGGCCCGGGTCATGCCGAGCGGCCGTTGCGTCTGGTCGCGGTCACCGAAGCATTGCGCGAAGCCTTCCCGGATCTGGATTGGCGCGAAGCGCCCGCCGCCAGCCGCGGCCAGCTGCTGCGCGCGCACACCGACGAACTGCTGGCGCTGGTGCTCGACACCGCGCTCGACGGCCCGATGCACCTGGACCCCGACACCGTGCTCGCGCCCGGCTCGGCCGAAGCCGCGCTGCGCGCGGCCGGCGCCGGCGTGGCCGCGGTCGACGCGGTGCTCAAGGGCGAAACCCGGCGCGTGTTCTGCGCGGTGCGCCCGCCCGGCCATCACGCCACCTTCGAGGTGGCGATGGGCTTCTGCCTGTTCAACAACATCGCCGTAGCCGCCGCGCACGCCTGCGAGAAGCACGGCCTGTCGCGGGTGGCGGTGATCGATTTCGACGTGCATCACGGCAACGGCACCCAGGCGATCTTCGACAGCGACGCGCGAGTGATGTACGTCAGCTCGCACCAGATGCCGCTGTACCCGGACACCGGTTCGGTGCATGAGCGCGGCGTGGGCAATATCGTCAACGCCCCGCTCGCGCCCGGCACCGGCAGCGACGGCTTCCGCCGCGTATGGCGCGAACGCCTGCTGCCGACGATCGATTCGTTCCGCCCGCAGCTGGTGCTGATCTCGGCCGGTTTCGATGCGCACAAGCGCGATCCGCTGGCGCAGGTGGAACTCGAGGGCGAGGACTTCGCCTGGATCACCCGCGAACTGGTGGCGATCGCCGATCGGCATGCCTTGGGTCGGGTGGTATCGATGCTGGAAGGCGGCTACGACCTGGCGGCGTTGCGCGAGAGCGCGGTGGCGCATGTGGGTGCGTTGATGGCCTGAGTGCGGTTTGCGCTCGGGCGGCTCGCGAATTGCGCGAGCAGGTTCTCAACCTTTCCTGATTGAGGCCGTCGGTTGAGCGATTGCGCGCATACGCGAGCAAAGCCGCTTCGCCTTCGCCTTCGCCTTCCCCTTTGCCTTTGCCTTTGATCTTGAGCTTTTGGCCCGGCGCGGCTTGTAACTCGCGATGCAAAAGCAGGCCCGAAGGGCGGCACGCATGGATGCGTGCCGTAGGCCACCCAGGACATGGATGTCCTGTGTGGCCTACCCCCGCGTATGCATCGATCTTGCGGGCTCTTGATTCGAAACAGGAACGCCTTTTTCTTTGGTGACTTTCTTTTGTGGCTCTGGACAAAAGAAAGTTACCCGCCGCTTTAGTGGCGGAAGCTTTTGATCTTGCTTGCAGCTCCTAAAAGGCTTCATAGCTTTGAAGCCGTGGAGCCTTTGAAGCCACAAAGGCAAGATCAACGGCTTTCGTCCGCAAGCGGCCGAGTTACTTTCTTTTGTCTAAAGCAACAAAAGAAAGGTAACCAAAGAAAAATGCTTTTCTTTGAATCAAGTGCCCGCAAGTGCGGTGCTGACGCAGGCATGCGCCACACGGGACATCCATGTCCCGGTGGCGCGCGACGCGCATCCATGCGCGTCGCCCTCCGGGTGTGCTTTTGTTCTCGCGAGTTACAAGCGTCGCAGCGCTGGCTGGACTGCGCGGCATCAGGCTCAAGCCGAAGCTGCCTGGCCTTCCTGTAGGAGCGACGCAAGTCGCGACCGCGGGACCGCAACTACGGCGCAGCTTGCGAGGTTGTCGTGATGGCGCGGTCGCGGCTCGCGCCGCTCCTACAGGGAGGCCATGCGGATTGCGATCCGCTCATGCGCGATCGGCGCAATGACCACTGCGCAGGTCTTGCAAGGGCGGCCTATGGCAGCCCAAGTCACTACCGCCATCGGGCGGCCACCCGCGCAGCGCTGGATGGACTGCGCGGCATCAGGCTCAAGCCGAAGCTGCCTGGCCTTCCTGTAGGAGCGACGCGAGTCGCGACCGCGGGACCGCACCTACGACGCAGCTTGCGAGGTTGTCGTGATGGCGCGGTCGCGGCTCGCGCCGCTCCTACAGGTAGGCGATGCCGGTGGCGATCCGCTCATGCACGATCGGCGCAATGACCGCTGCGCAGGTCTTGCAAGAGCGGCCTATGGCGGGCCCAAGCCACGACCGCCCTCGAGCGGCCACCCGCGCAGCGCAGCACACCCGCCCGCGAAGCCGCCGGCAGCCAAGCGCAGCGCAGGACTCATCAATCGGCACTCACCACCGACCGCCAATCACCCACCCGAAGCCTTGCCCTCACCCGTCCCTTCGAACCCCAACGACGCCGAGTTGATGCAGTACCGCAACCCGGTCGGCTTGGGACCATCCGGAAACAAGTGCCCCAGGTGCGAGTCGCAACGCGCACATTTGACCTCGATCCGGCGCATACCGTGACTCTCGTCGGCATGCTCGCTGACCGCTCCAGGTGCCAACGGCTGCCAGTAGCTCGGCCAACCGCTGCCCGAGTCGTACTTGGCGTCCGAGGAGAACAAAGGCTCGCCGCAGGCCACGCAGGTGTAGGTGCCGGCCTCCTTGTGGTTCCAGAACTTGCCGGTGAAGGCCCGCTCGGTGGCCGAGCAACGGCAGACCGCGTATTGCTCTGGCGACAATTGCTCGCGCCATTCAGCTTCACTCTTGGCGACCACGGTGGCCTGCGGTTCGGCCGCGGCGGGGGCGGACGGGTCCCGGTTCGGGTGGGGGTGCTGGCTCATGACGTCCTCCTGGGTAGGCAAGCGGATCGATACGGCGTTCGCGGAAGATGAACGCCGAAGCCCGATAGATGGCGCTCGCGTTGCCCGCTTGCAAGGGATACGGCAAGCTAACGGCCGTTTTTCCGTCTGCCGGATGCTCGCGTGCGCAAACCCTTTCGCCTGCTCCCGTTATCGTTGTGCATCGCCATCGCCCTGCCCGCTTACGCGGCGGACGACAACGAGAATTGGGGGCTGTGCCCGCTGATCGACGCGGTGCCGTCCTTCGACGACGCCCCCGCGCCCACCGGCACCGCCGACCAGCGCGCCGCCCAGCCGACCGACATCGACGGCGGCACCCTGCAGCGCGGCAGCGACGAGCAGAACATCGTGGTCCAGGACAACGTCCGGCTCAGCCGCGGCGACCAGTTCCTGGGCACCGACAAGCTCAGCTACAACCAGGAGTCGGGCAAGTACACGGCCGAAGGCCACGTGCGCTACCAGGACTCGAGCATGCGCATGGTCGCCGAGCACGCCGAGGGCGACCAGAACGCCGACCAGCACCGCATCGACGACGTCGAATACCAGCTGACCTCGCGTCGCGGCAACGGCGGCGCCGAGCAGATCGAATTGAACGGCGCCAAGGGCGCCCTGCACGGTTCGACCTACTCGACCTGCGCGCCCAACCAGCGCGCCTGGGAACTGCGCGCGCACCGCATCGACCTGGACACCGAGAGGGGCATGGGCGTGGCGCGCAACGCGACCTTGCGCATCGGCAAGATCCCGGTGCTGTACGTGCCGTGGTTCATGTTCCCGATCGACGACCAGCGCCGCACCGGCCTGCTGTATCCGAACATCGGCCTGTCGGGCAAGAACGGTTTCGACTGGCGCCAGCCGATCTACCTCAACCTGGCGCCGAACTACGACGCCACCTTGTTCCCGCGCTACATGAGCAAGCGCGGCGTGGCGATGGGCGGCGAGTTCCGCTGGCTGTACGAGCGCGGCTCCGGCGAGGTCTCGGCCAACTGGATGCCCAACGACGACCTGCCCGGCAACGATCGCGGCCGCTACACCGACTACCGCCGCAACGACCCCAACGGCCTGTTCGAGATTCCGAAGGACCGCCTGCCGGAGAAGAACCGCGGCGAGTTCGCGCTCAAGACCCAGCACCGCCTGGACGGCGCCTGGTACGCCGGCGCCAACCTGGCCTGGGTCAGCGACAAGTACTACCTGCAGGACTTCAGCAACAGCCTGTACGGCCAGTCGGCGATCTCGCTGCGCAGCGAAATCGGCCTGTACGGCCGCGGCCGCTACTGGGACGCGAGCATCATCGCCGACCACAACCAGCTGGCCGACTTCACCTTGCAGGAAAACTCGCTGGCCTACGACCGCCTGCCGCGCGCGACCTTCCACTGGGCCCAGCCCTGGGGCAAGTGGGTCGAGACCGGCCTGGACACCGAGGCGGTGCGCTTCCAGCACGAGGACATGAAGTTCACCCCGGGCGATCCGGCCGCGCCGGTCGGCCTGCGCCGCGAGATCCCCGGCGGCAGCCGTTTCGACATCAAGCCCTATGTGAGCTTCCCGCTGGAAGGCTCGGCCTGGTTCATCCGGCCCAAGCTGGCCTGGCGCTATACCGCGTACGAGCTCGACGGCGACCTCGCCCAGCAGCTCGCGGTCAGCCAGGCCGCGGCCTTCGCCACCGACAACAACGTGCCCAACACGCCCGAGCTGGTGCGCAGCTTCTACGACAAGTCGCCCAGCCGCAGCCTGCCGATCACCTCGATCGACGCGGGCATGTACTTCGACCGCGAGACCGAAATCCGCGGCGAAAACTACCTGCACACCCTGGAGCCGCGGGTGTTCTACCTGCGCGCGCCGTACCGCGACCAGGGCGGCATCCCGCTGTTCGACACCAACCCGATGTCGTTCAGCTGGGGCGCGCTGTTCCGCGACAACCGCTACTCCGGCGCCGATCGCCAGACCGACGCCAACCAGCTGACCACCGCGCTGACCACCCGCCTGATCAATTCCGAGGACGGCCGCGAGCGCCTGGCGGCGAGCATCGGCCAGATCCAGTACTTCGACGACATCCGCGTGGTCGCCGGCGCCGAAACCCCGATCAAGCAGGGCAAGTCGGCCTGGGTCGCCGACGTCAGCGTCTCGCCGAGCGACCGCTGGACGATCAACGCCACCTACCAGTGGGACCCGCGCCTGCGCAGCGAGGACCTGGCCACCCTGCGCGCGCGCTATCTGTTCGGCGACGCCGGCGTGGTCAACTTCGCCTACCGCTACCGCCGCAACCTGTCGGTGCCGCCGACCGCGCCGCGCGACCAGCGCGATCAGTTCGAGCAGGCCGACTTCTCGTTCCTGTACCCGATCAACAACAACTGGAGCATGGTCGGCCGCTACTACTACTCGATCAAGGACAAGCGTCCGCTCGAGCAGATCGCCGGCGTGCAGTGGGAAAGCTGCTGCCTGGCGGTGCGCCTGATCGCCCGCCGCTACCAGCGCAATCGTTCCGAAGACCTCAACAGCTCGCTTCAGGTGGAGTTCGAGCTCAAGGGCCTAGGCTCCGCCGGCCAGAACACGGAGCGCGTTTTGCGCCGTGCTATTCTCGGCTATAACCGCGACGACCTGTATCTGGCGCCGCCGTCCCCCACGGTCAGCCGCCAGAACAGCGGCAACGACGCCGACGACTCGACCCTCGACCCGACCCTATGACCAAACTTTTCGCGAGTCCGTTGCTCGCCGGCCTGATTGCCGGTGGCCTGCTGTTCGGCGGGGCCGTCCACGCCCAGGACGTGCAGCCGATCGATCGTATCGCCGCCGTCGTCGACGAAGACGTGATCCTCAAGACCGAGCTCGATCGCGCGGTCGCCAACATCCTGACCCAGTACGCCGGCCGCAGCGAGCAGTTGCCGCCGCGCGACGTGCTGGAAAAGCAGGTGCTCGAGCGCCTGATCCTGCTCAAGATCCAGGTCGCCCAGGCCCAGGGCACCGGCGTGCGCGTGACCGATCAGGAAATCGATCAGGCCATCGGCGGCATCGCCCAATCCAACAAGATCAGCGTCGAACAGCTGCGCCAGCAGCTGACCCGCGACGGCAGCAGCTACACCGATTTCCGCGCCTCGATCCGCGACGAACTGCTGGTCCAGCGCCTGCGCCAGCGTTTCGCCCAGACCCGGGTCACGGTCAGCGACGCCGAAGTCGACGCCGCGCTGTCCGCGCAGGCCAACACCGGCACCCAGTACCACCTCGCCCACATCCTCGTGGCCCTGCCCGAGGGCGCGACCGCCGAGCAGATCGCGACCGCGCAGAAGAAGGTCGACGGCGTCAAGGCGCTGATCGACAAGGGCGAGATGGACTTCAACGCCGCCGCCGTGCGCTATTCCGACAGCCCCAACGCGCTGGAAGGCGGCGACCTGGGCTGGCGCAACGCCGACGAAATCCCGGCCGCGTTCAGCGACCTGATGAAGCAGATGAAGCCGGGCCAGATCACCGCCCCGATGCGCGGCCCGAGCGGCTTCCAGTTGCTCAAGCTGGTCGAAGTCCGCGACGCCTCGAAATCGGCGCCGCAGATGGTCACCCAGTACCACGCCCGCCACATCCTGGTCCGGGTCAGCGACCAGGTCAGCGAAGCGCAGGCCAAGGCCAAGGCCGAGACCCTGCGCGCGCGCATCGCCGGCGGCGCCAAGTTCGAGGACGTGGTCAAGGAAAGCTCCGAAGACCTCGGCACCCAGAGCAAGGGCGGCGACCTGGGCTGGTTCATGAAGGACGAATTCGGCCCCGAGTTCGGCGGCGCCGTCACCGGCCTGGCCGACAACGAAGTCTCGCAGCCGATCCACACCAGCGCCGGCTACCACATCGTCCAGCGCCTGGGCACGCGCGAGAGCGACGTCGCCGACCAGAGCAAGCGCGCCCAGGTCCAGGAGACCATCGGCCGCCGCAAGCTGGAAGAAGAGTGGAACCGCTTCCTGCGCGAGAAGCGCGGCGAAGCCTACGTGGACTTCCGCGTCGGCAAGGGTTCGGAGGGCAACCAGCCCGGCACCCGAGACCACCCTGCCGACCGCCAAGCCCGCCGGCAGCTGACGTGACCCCGCCCCGGCTCGCGCTGGTGCCGGGCGAGCCGGCGGCGTCGGGCCGGAGCTGTGCGTGCGGCTGCTGCAACGGCCGCGCGATTACGATCTGGTCGGCTTCGCCGATCCGCGCAGCCTGCGCGCCGCGGCCGACGCGCTCGGCCTGCCCCTGACCCTGCTGCCGCGCCCGATCGCCCCTCGCGGGCGCCCGGCGAACTGGCCCTGGTCGAAATTCCCAACCCGGTCCACCCGGCCTTCGGCACGCCCGAGCCGGCCAACGCCGCGGCGGTGATCCAGGCCCTGCTCGACAGCGCCCAGGGCTGCCTGGACGGCCGTTTCGACGGCGTGGTCACCGGTCCCGTCCACAAGGCCGTGATCAACGCCGGCGGCATCGCCTACACCGGCACCACCGAACTGCTGGCGCAGCAGGCCGGGCGCGAGGTGGTGATGATGCTGGCCAACGACATCGTCCGCGTCGCGCTGGCCACCACCCACCTGCCGCTGCGCGCGGTCGCCGACGCGATCGAGCCCGGCGCGCTGAGCCGCACCTTGCGCACCGTCGACGCCGCCCTGCGCCGCGATTTCGGCATCGCCCGGCCGCGCATCGCCGTGCTCGGCCTGAACCCGCATGCCGGCGAAGCCGGGCACCTGGGCATGGAAGAGATCGAAGTGATCGAACCGGTCATGGCCGCGCTGCGCGCCGAAGGCCTGGACCTGATCGGCCCGCTGCCGGCCGACACCGCCTTCCTGCCGGCCAAGCTGCAAGGCTTCGACGCGGTCCTGGCGATGTACCACGACCAGGGCCTGCCGGTGCTCAAATACAGCGGCTTCGAGCGCGCGGTGAACCTGACCCTGGGCCTGCCCTACCCGCGCGTCGCGGTCGATCACGGCACCGCGCTGGACCTCGCCGGGCGCGGCCTGGCCGACCCGTCCAGCCTGATCGCCGCCGCCGACACCTGCGCGCGCATCGCGCGCACCCGCCGCAACCTGCCCGGAGGCACGCCATGACCGGCACCGCCAAGAGCCACGGAAAGGGCTTCAAGCCCGAAACCAAAGCATCATCCAAAGGCTTTTTCGCCGAGGCGAAAAAGCACCTGGGCCAGCACTTCCTGCACGACCAGGGCATCATCTCGATGATCGTGCAGGCCGTGGACCCCAAGCCCGGCGACCGCCTGGTCGAGATCGGCCCGGGCCAGGGCGCGATCACCTTCCCGCTGCTGGACCGCCACGGCGAACTGACCGTGATCGAGTTCGACCGCGACCTGATCTTCCCGCTCAGCGAAGGCGCGCGCGCCCACGGCACCCTGGAAGTGATCCACCGCGACGTGCTGACCGTGGATTTCAGCGCGCTCGCCAACGAAAGCCCGATCCGCCTGGTCGGCAACCTGCCCTACAACCTGTCCTCGCCGATCCTGTTCCATGCCCTGGACCACGCCGGCTCGATCGTCGACATGCACTTCATGCTGCAAAAGGAAGTGGTCGACCGCATGGCCGCCGGCCCCGGCAGCAAGGTCTATGGCCGGCTCAGCGTCATGCTGCAGGCGTATTGCCAGGTGATCGCGCTGTTCGACGTGCCGCCCGGCGCATTCCGTCCGCCGCCGAAGGTCGATTCGGCGGTGGTGCGGATGATCCCGCACCCGCCCGCGAAGATCGGCATCGACGACCGCGCGCTGTTCGCGCGCGTGGTCCGCGACGCCTTCGGCCAACGCCGCAAGACCCTGCGCAACGCCCTGTCGCGCATCTGCGAAGGCGCCGCGATCGAAGCCGCCGGCCTGCGCCCGGATGCGCGCGCCGAGCAGATCGACGTCGCCGATTTCGTGGCCCTGGCCAATTGGCTCAAGGCCAATGCGCAGGTTGAGGCCGATACCGGAACGACCAACGATCCGGATTAAGCGAGTGATCCGGATCGTTGACCGGGCACAGAGATAGCAGCCGGCCAAGCCGAAAAATCAGCGGCGCAACAAGTCAGTTTTTGTTTCCACTGAACATAATGCCGTCTGGTGTCGCCGAATCAGCGGGGCAAACACACCACATGGGCGCCGCAACCGCCAACGGGTCCCCTCTGAGACCCAGGAATAGGCGTGGCGCCCAAAGAGGAAACTCTACTGTTGATGGACGCCCGTTCGGATGAGCCATCTTCCCAGACCATGGTAAATTCCGACCCGACCGGCAGACTGCTTTGCCCGGAAATCTGTCTATAACGAACCGCCGCCTGCGAGAGACCGGCTGTTCGAATTTCAGCTTCCGACGCAATGCTGGTGCCCAGCACATTGGACAGATTTCCATAATTCTCGTCGCTCGCGCGAATAATGATCGCAGCGGCCAGAACGACGCCGCTGATAAACAACAGCCCTCCAAACCACGCAGACTTTCCAATCATTCCTTTCATTTTTGCCTTCCATAACTGACTAATTGACCGGCCAACTGCCTTGCCTTCTCAAACTCCGCGGGCGGCAGCAACTCCCGTCGATAGAGGTCTTGGACAGTGCTCGACCTGCAACCCAGGCCGACGCTCACGCAGACAGTGCTCAAATACGAGCCCTGCACACCGCAGTTACGTCCCAGGTCGCAAGCAGCTAGCTGCCACGCAGCTTCAGCGCGAGTGCTGCCGGCAGGAAACGGCGCGAGATCGCTGGTGCGCGACGCCGCAACATCTCCCATCAGTTCAGCCATGGCTGCCACGGCTTCAGGGTCCTTCGATGCGAGTATCCGTCTGGCCAGGTCCGCTTGTTCTTTCGCGCCGTAGGCCGCCTCGCCCGCTACCATGCGATGGCGGAACTGCTCGGCAATCGCGGCCAGATTTCCTTGCGAAGCCGCCTTGTCCCTCATGGCCTCGACTTGCGTCAACTTCAGCGCATCGCCGTTGAAACCCGCGCAGCGCTGTGCCACGCGCGCAAAAGCCAGGGCAGTTCCCTCTCGGGCTTGTTGATCGGCTTCCAGTTTCAGCCTGTGCTCTTGATCGCGCTGAAAAGACGCCAGTCCGTTGAGTGCGACGATGAAACACTCTTCGTAAGCTTTGCCGATCAGCCGCGTTGCCGTTCCGTCGCCTCCGGCCGAAGCGGCCTGCAATTGATCCACCAACGCTCGCAAGTCTTCGCTGGCGTCAAATCTCGATTGATGGGCCATATTGACCGTAACAGGGGCAGTTGAACCCGATGGGCCCAAGCCGATTGCCTCCACTCGGGCCGGTTGCGACGACCGATTAGTCGCTGACTGTACTGATTCGGCTTTTCCCTCTTCGCTGCTCGCCCGGTCTTCAAGGCGATAGATCGCAAGGCCGCCTACCGTCACCACCAGCGTTAAAAATAGAAATAGAAAGCGACCGGACATTCGACGATTTCCGCGATTTTCTCAATGCGGACATCGTGCCCGACTGGGATTTCAAGTCAATATTCGAGTTTCAACACTTAATTTCCAATCGAGCATCACGCGAAATGCACATGGTCCCGCCCTGAATATCGGTGCGGCCATCTCGGTCACAGCCGTTCCCGTCGTCGCTCCATATGCTTAAACTGCCGCCATGGAACCGCAACGCCACGACTACGCCTTCGACATCGATGTCGCGACCCGCTACTTGGACGACCAGTCCGAGCCGGAGCAGGATCGCTATGTCTTTGCCTACACCATCCACATCCGCAACGCCGGCAAGATTCCCGCGCGCCTGATCTCGCGCCACTGGGTGATCACCGACGCCAACGGCAAGGTGCAGGAAGTGCGCGGCGACGGCGTGGTCGGCGAACAGCCCTGGCTGCGGCCGGGCGACGATTACGAATACACCTCGGGCGCCGTGCTCGAAACCAGCCTGGGGACGATGGAAGGCAGCTACGCGATGGTGGCCGACGACGGCACCCAGTTCGAAGCGCCGGTGCCGACGTTCACCCTCACCATTCCGCGCACCCTGCACTGAGCGCGGACGACACATGACTGTTTGGGCAATAGGCGACCTGCAAGGCTGCTACGACGCGACCCAGCGCCTGCTGGAACGCATCAAGTTCGATCCGGCGCAGGATCGGCTGTGGTTCTGCGGCGATCTGGTCAACCGCGGCGGGCAATCGCTGGAAACGCTGCGGCTGGTGCATTCGCTGCGCGAGTACAGCACCACCGTGCTCGGCAACCACGACCTGTCGCTGCTGGCGATCGGCGAGCGCACCGAGGAAGAGAAGCGCAAGGTCAATCCCGACCTGCAGCGCATCGTCCTGGCCGAGGACGGCCCGGCCCTGCTCGACTGGCTGCGCCTGCAGAAACTGGTGCATGTCGACCGCAAGCTCGGCTGGATGATGGTGCATGCCGGCCTCGCGCCGAAGTGGACCACCGCGATGGCCGAGCGGCACGCGCGCGAAGTCGAAGAGCGTCTGCACAGCGATCAGTACAAGCGCCTGCTCAAGAACATGTACGGCGATCGCCCGGCCTGGAATCCGAAACTCGCCGGCATCGACCGCCACCGCGCGATCATCAACATCTTCACCCGCCTGCGTTACTGCACGCCGCGCGGGCGCATCGCGTTCGAGGACAAGGGCAGCCCCGGCACCCAGCCGGTCGGCCTGTACCCGTGGTACGAAGTGCCCGGCCGCGCCGAGCGCGATCTCAAGATCGTGTGCGGGCATTGGTCGACCTTGGGCTTGTTCATCGGCCACGGCGTGCATGCGATCGACACCGGCGCGGTGTGGGGCGGCAAGCTCACCGCGCTGCAGCTCGACACCGACGAAGAGCGGCGGAAGCCGCGACTGCGCGATGGCGCACACGTCGCGACCTGCGCCGTAGTCGCTGTGGCGCTGTCGCGGCTCGCGCCGCTCCTACAGGTGGGCCATGCGGCTTTCTCCTGATGTCAGATTTCATTCCCAGCGCTGCGAGGCATGTAGCTCGCGTTGACAAACGCACACCCGGAGGGCGACGCGCATGGATGCGCGTCGCGCGCCACCGGGACAAGGATGTCCCGTGTGGCGCGTGCCCGCGTAAGCACCGCACTTGCGGGCACTTGATTCAAAGAAAAGCGTTTTTCTTTGGTTACCTTTCTTTTGTCGCTTTTGACAAAAGAAAGTAACTTGGCCGCTTGCGGACGAAAGCCGTTGATCTTGCCTTTGGCTTCATAAGCTCTAGAGCTTCAAAGCTTTGAAGCCTTTAGAGCTGCAAGCAGGATCAAAAGCTTCCGCCACTAAAGCGGCGGGTCACTTTCTTTTGTCTAAAGCGACAAAAGAAAGGTAACCAAAGAAAAACGCTTTTCTTTGAATCAAGTGCCCGCACGATCGGTGCAGACGCAGGCATGCGCCACACGGGACATCCTGTCCCGGTGGCGCACGGCGCACATCCCTGTGCGCCGCCCTCCGGGTGTGCTTTTGTTCTCGCGAGTTAGGTGCCTCGCAGCGCTGGATGAACTGCACGGCTTCGGGCTCAAGCCGCATGGCCTACCTGTAGGAGCGGCGCGAGCCGCGACCGCGGGAATACGGCTACAGCGCAGGTCGCGATGCGATCGTCATGGAACACCCGCGACTCAACTACCGTCGCCAACCCGCCGCACCGAAAACAATGGCTGATCCCCACGCGCCAACCCAAGAAAAATACCCGCCAACGACAAGCCAATGCCGACCAACTCGATCGCCCCGAGCGACTTATGGAACAGCAAAACATCCCAGACATAAGCCAGCAACGGCTGCAACAACAGACACAGACCAACCACCCCCGCCGGCAACTTCGGCATCGCCCGGCCGATCACCAACCACCCAAGCACCTGCGCGATCCCCGCATACGCCGTCAGGATCAACCAATCGTGCGCACTCGCCGGCAGCAGCGTCTCGCCGCCGAACGGCACGCTGACCCCGAGCATCGCCGCGCAGCCCAGACACAACCACCACTGCAAGGCCTCGTTAGGCGTCGACCCACGCCGCGCCTGCGCCGCGCGGAACGCCAGCAGGAAACCGCCGTAGGCCAAAGCCGCGGCCAGGCCGAACGCCACGCCCAGGCGGAAACGCGCGTCCATGCTTTCCCAGCCCGGCGCGAGCAACAGCCCCAGGCCGATCAGGCCCATGCTCAAACCGACCCACAACCGCCAGCCCGCCCGTTCGCCGAGAAACAAGGCGCCGACGCCGGCCAGCACGAACACCTGGAAATTCGCCAGCAGCGTCGACAGACCCACGCCGACGTACAGGATGCTGCGATGCCACAGCCACAGGTCCAGCGCCATGAACGCCGCGCCGAGCATGACCAGGCCGAGCACCCGGCCGTCCGGGCGCCAGTGACGCATGCGGCCGCGCCGCCACGGCTGGCCGAGCAACACCAGCAGGATCACCGCCGCCAGCGCCATGCGCCAGAACGCCGACGCGGCCGGGCCGATCTCGACCCATTTGACGAACACCGCCGAACTGCTGATGACGCTGGCGCCCAGCAACATTTGCAGCAGCGGCGTACGCGAGGGATGAGTGGGAGCGGCGGCGTTCATGCGCGCCTCCGCAGTCGGGACAGATCACTGGCCAATCGCATGTCGAAGACTCCGGTCGTCCCCGCCCACAGCCATCGCCGCGGACGGGTGGCGCCGCCGCGGCGACCGGCAGCGGGCCGGTCGCGCCGCGGGCGGCGCATCGAATAAGAAAGCGGTGGGATGCGGTTCGGCCCGTGGACGCGAACCGCCGGCGCCGCGAGAGCGCCGTGGCCTGTGGCTCAGGCGCGCGACCGAAGTACGCGCGACCGCGGCATCAAGCCGGCAGCCAGCCCGTTGGCGGCAGGCCGCCGATCGGGTCCGGCTCGTCGGCGACCTCGGGCGGCGGATCGCCCAGCGACAAGGCGTCGACCACCTCGCGCGCCTGCGGCCAGGCAGCTTCGGGCACGCACACCTGCACCGCGCCGAACACCGGCAGCTCGCCCATCCCGCCCAGCAGGGCTTCGCCGCGCAGGAACACCGGAATCCCGGCGTCCTCCAGCGCATGCCGGACCAGGTGAGCATCGATCAGATGGGCGGCTTCGTAGACGACTTTCATCGTCCTTCCTTCGGCGCAGGGCCTTGCGGGGTCTGCGCCCAGCATACGCCGGCCGCGCGCGCCCGGCCCATGAACGCTGTGTCCTGCGCGGCGATCGGCCCGACCCGGCAAGGGCCGCGACCGTTCAGGGCCGGGAGCACGGAATGCCGGCAACGGCTAAACTCCCGGTTCTCCCTTTCCTGTGTCCGCAAAGCATGTCTGCCGATCCCTCCCGCATGGCCCCCGAAATTCCGACCGACACCGCCGCCACGGCCGCGGTCAAGCAGGATTTCGTCCGTCAGATCGTTCGCGACGACCTGGCCAGCGGCAAGCACCAAGCGATCCGCACGCGCTTTCCGCCCGAACCCAACGGCTACCTGCACATCGGCCACGCCAAGGCGATCGCGCTGGACTTCGGCATCGCCGGCGAGTTCGGCGGCCGCTGCAACCTGCGCTTCGACGACACCAACCCGGCCAAGGAAGACCCCGAGTACGTCGCCGCGATCCAGGAAGACGTGCGCTGGCTCGGCTTCGACTGGGCCGAGCTGCGCCACGCCTCGGACTATTTCGAAGTGTTCTACCTGGCCGGCGAGAAGCTGATCCGCCAGGGCGACGCGTTCGTGTGCGACCTCAGCGCCGAGGAAGTACGCGCCTACCGCGGCTCGCTCAACGAGCCGGGCCGCAATTCGCCGTACCGCGACCGCAGCGTCGAGGAAAACCTCGACCTGTACCGGCGCATGCGCGCGGGCGAGTTCGCCGACGGCGCGCGCACCCTGCGCGCCAAGATCGACATGGCCTCGGGCAACATCAACCTGCGCGACCCGGCGCTGTACCGGATCAAGAAGGTCGACCACCAGAACACCGGCGACGCCTGGCCGATCTACCCGATGTACGACTTCGCCCATTCGCTCAGCGATTCGTGCGAAGGCATCACCCATTCGCTGTGCACGCTGGAATTCGAAGACCACCGCCCGCTGTACGACTGGTGCGTGGCCAAGGTCGACCTGCCGAATTCGCCGGAACTGCTCGCGCCGCTGCTGGCCAAGGGTTACCCGAACGAAGCGGCGATCCCGCGCCAGATCGAGTTCTCGCGCGCCAACCTCAACTACACCGTGATGAGCAAGCGCAAGCTCATGGTGCTGGTGCAGGAAGGTCTGGTCGACGGCTGGGACGACCCGCGCATGCCGACCCTGCAGGGCATCCGCCGGCGCGGCTACACCCCCGCCTCGCTGCGCCTGTTCGCCGATCGCCTGGGCGTGAGCAAGCAGAACTCGACCATCGACTACTCGGTGCTCGAAGGCTGCCTGCGCGAAGACCTCGACGCGGCCGCGGCGCGGCGCATGGCGGTGATCGATCCGCTCAAGCTGGTCATCACCAACCTGGACGACGCGCACGAAGAGTCGCTGCTCTTCTCCAACCACCCCAAGGACGAGCGCTTCGGCTCGCGCCAGGTGCCGTTCTCGAACCAGTTGTGGATCGAACGCGAGGATTTCGAGGAAGTGCCGCCGAAGGGCTTCAAGCGCCTGATTCCGGGCGGCGAAGTGCGCCTGCGCGGCGCCGGCATCCTGCGCTGCGATGAAGTGATCAAGAACGACGCGGGCGAGATCGTCGAACTACGCGGCACCCTCGACCCCCAATCGCGTCCCGGCATGGCCGGCGCCGATCGCAAGATCAAGGGCACCATCCACTGGGTCAGCGCGCGCCACGCCGTTGAGGCCGAAGTGCGGCTGTACGACCGATTGTTCGACGTGTCCGCGCCCGACGACGACAGCGACGGCAAGACCTACCAGGACCATCTGAATCCGAATTCGCGTCGCTCCGTGACCGGTTACGTCGAGCCGTCCGCGGCCGACGTGGCGCCGGAGCAGGCGCTGCAGTTCGAGCGCGTGGGCTATTTCGTCGCCGATCGCTACGACCACAGCCCGGGCCGGCCGGTGTTCAACCGCAGCGTCACCCTGCGCGACACCTGGGCGTCGAAAGAATGAGCCCGAAGATCCCCAACCTGCTGACCGCCTCGGTCACCCTGGCGCTGCCGAGCTGGATCGACGAAGTGGTCGACCGCAAGCGCGCTTACCTGGGCGACGACGACAAGGTTGCGCTGGCGATCGAACTGTCGCGGCACAACATCGAGCTGGGCACCGGCGGCCCGTTCGGCGCGGCGGTGTTCGACGGCAACGGCCTGGTGGTCGGCGTCGGCGTCAACCGCGTGGTGCCGCAGAACTGCTCGGTCGCCCACGCCGAGATGATGGCCTTCATGTGCGCGCAGGCCGCGGTGAGCGCGTTCCGGCTCAACGAGATCGGGCCGATGACCCTGGCCACCTCGGCCCAGCCGTGCTGCATGTGCTACGGCGCCAGCTTCTGGGCCGGCATCAACAACCTGCTGATCGGTGCGCGCTCGGAAGACGTGATGCGGCTGACCGAATTCGACGAAGGTCCGCTGCCGGCGGACTGGGTCGGCGAACTCGAACGCCGCGGCATCGCGGTGCGTCGCGACCTGCATCGCGACGCGGCCTGCGACGTGCTGCGCCGTTATGGCGAGAGCGGCGTTTCCTACTGATCCCCCGCTTTATGTAGGAGCGGCGCAAGCCGCGACCGCGACCTCTCGCCTGCGTCGTCGCTGTGAGGTCGCGGTCGCGGCTCGCGCCGCTCCTACATTGAGACACCCGCACCTCCGCAACCCATGTGAGTTCCGACGATGACCGAGTCCGCCCTGCTGTGTTGGTGCCGCGCCGGCTTCGAGCCCGAACTCGCCGCCGAATTGAACGAACGCGCCGCGATCGCCGGCCACCCGGGTTATGCGCGCACCCAGCGCAACAGCGGCTACGTCGAATTCATCGTCGAGGACGCCCACGCCCTGTCGCGCGCGCTGCCGTGGTCGCAGCTGATCTTCGCCCGGCAGAAACTGGTGCGCATCGCCGACCTGAGCGATCTCAATCCGGCCGATCGCATCACCCCGATGCTGGCCGCGCTCGATGCGCTCGGCGGCTCGGGCCTGAACGTGTCGATGTTCGGCGAGTTGCTGGTCGAACATCCCGATTCCGACGAAGGCAAGCAGTTGTCCGGCCTGGCGCGCAGCTTCGGCAACGCGCTGCGTCCGGCGCTGCGCAAGGCCGGCTGGCTCAGCAAGACCGACGACGCGCGCCGACCGCGCCTGCATGTCGCCTTCGTTGCCGGCGATCACGCCATGCTCGCGCTGTCCGATCCGCTCGACAGCTCGCCGTGGCCGCTCGGCATTCCGCGCCTGCGCATGCATCCCGACGCGCCGAGCCGCTCGGCGCTCAAGCTCGAAGAAGCGCTGCTGACCTTTCTCGATGCCGACGAGCGCCAACGCCGCGTGCGCGACAACATGCAGGCCGCCGACCTGGGCGCCGCGCCCGGCGGTTGGACCTGGGTGCTGATGCGCAACGGCATGATGGTGACCTCGGTCGACAACGGGCCGCTGAAGCAGGAACTGATCGACAGCGGCCGCGTGGATCATCTGCGCGCCGACGGCTTCACCTGGCAGCCCAGGCGCACCCTGGACTGGATGGTCTGCGACATGGTCGAATCCCCGGCGCGCGTGGCCGAGCGCATGGCGACGTGGTTCCGCGAGAACTGGTGCCGGCAGGCAATCTTCAACCTCAAGCTGCCGATGAAGAAGCGCTGGGAAGAAACCCGCATCTGTCTGGAAGCGTTCGAACACCAGGCCCATCGCCCGCTGATCGTGCGCGCGCGCCAGCTGTATCACGATCGCGAAGAGATCACGGTGTTCGCCACGCCGAAGTAAGCGGCGCTCGCGACGAAAACCTTACATTCGGTTGATCGCGCGTAAACAGTCGCGGCGATGCGCGCGACGCATTGAGCGATCTGCGTCGCATTAGGCGTCGACGCCGCGCGCAGGTTCAGCCTGGGTTGCGAAGATTTACGCGGCCTTGATATTGCGCGGTCTAGCGTCGGGGCGTCCCTCAAACGACGCGAGGCTCCGCCATGCAGCAGCACGCGAAACGCTCGAACCATTCGTTTTCCAAGCGCGCTTTCTCCAAGCGCACCCTCCTCGCCCTAGCGATGCTGACGGCATTGTCCGCCGGCAGCGCGCAGGCGCAGGTGCCGTCCAAGGTCCAGGCGAAGCACGATGCGATCGAGAAGGCCGAAATGGCCGCGGCCGAAGCGCGCGCCGCGCGTCAGGACGCGCAGACCGCACAGGCCGCGGCGCAGGCCGCCGCGGCGACCCGCGATGAAGGCGCATTGACCGCACGCGGTGCTTTGACTGCCGAAGCTACCGCCTACGATGCCAAGCAATCGGCGCTCGATGCCCAAGACGCGGCAATCAAGGCCCGTCGTGCCGCCGAAGCCGCGCGTTCGGCGCAGGCGTCGGCGGTGTCGGGCAACAACCCGACCGGCGCGGCGATCGAAGCGCGCGCGGCGATGAACGATGCGATGACCGCCAGTTCGATCGCCACCGACGCCACCACCACCGCCCAGGCCGCCGCGTCGGCGACCGCGGATGCGGTGCAACACACCGGCGCGGCCACCAACGTGCAGACGATGCCGCGCGCGATGGATGCAACGATCGAGCCGCGCATCGACTTCAGCGCGCTCGACGCCAACCGCGACGGCAGCGTCAGCCGGGTCGAGGCCAGTCTGAGTCCGGCGCTGACCGCCGACTTCGCCACCGCCGACCGCGATGCCGACGGACGTTTGAGTCAGCGCGAACTGGCCGGTTGGGCGCCGCGATAAGCAATGAGTCCCGCGTGACGCATCGAAGCGCGCGCCGGACCAAGTCGACAGGGGCGAGGACGCCTTCGGCAACGAAGGCGTTCTTGTTTGCATGGCACGGATTGGACCGGCCGCATCGCGCCGATATCCGGCATGCGTCCAACCCTCGTGATCAAGCGATATCGGCCTGCGGATAACGCGGCGATCGGATAACTACGTGTCGCGGCTTGCGTCGCTCCTACAGGGAGCCCACGTAGGAGCGGCGCAAGCCGCGACCGCGAATCCACAGACACCCGCGCTTGTTTGATTCACCACGCGCGCCGCCGCCCACATGACCTACCTGTAGGAGCGGCGCAAGCCGCGAGCGCGCCCCCGCAAACACTCGCGCCTACCCGCACAACCCGCGCCCGCTACACCCATTGCGCCCGAGCCGACAGACATCGCCACCGGCGAAAGCACCCCGCTTGCACTCCGCTTGCACCCCGCCCCCATTGCGGCATAGTGCCTTGCCCGCCCCGCCGCCCTCGCCGCCCATGCCCGCAAGCCCCGTCCCGACCGGCTCCGCCTCGATCGAATCCGCTGAGGTCGAACGCGCGCCCGCCCGCCGTCTCGATCGCAAGGACGCACGCACGCTGATGCTGGCCGCGCTCGGCGGCGCGCTGGAGTTCTACGATTTCGTCATCTTCGTCTTCCTGACCGAGACCCTGCGCCACCTGTTCTTCCCGCCCGACATGCCCGGCTGGCTGAGCACGCTGCAGCTCTACGGCATCTTCGCCGCCGGTTATCTGGTGCGGCCGATCGGCGGCATCGTCATGGCCCATTTCGGCGACCGCTCAGGGCGCAAACGCATGTTCACCCTGAGCGTATTGCTGATGGCGCTGCCGACCCTGTGCATCGGCCTGCTGCCGGTGTATGCGCAGATCGGCATCGCCGCGCCGCTGCTGCTGTTGGCGCTGCGTATCGTGCAGGGCATCGCGATCGGCGGCGAAGTGCCGGGCGCCTGGACCTTCGTCGCCGAACACGTCCCGCGCGGCCGGGTCGGTTTCGCCTGCGCCAGCCTGTCGGCCGGGCTCACCGCCGGCATCCTGATCGGTTCGTTGATCTCGACCGCGATCAACACCTGGTTCACCCCCGAGCAAGTGCTCAGCGGCGTGTGGCGCGCGCCGTTCGTGCTCGGCGGCGTGTTCGGTTTCCTCGCGGTATACCTGCGCCGCTGGCTCAGCGAAACGCCGGTGTTCGCGGCGATGCGCGAGCGCCGGCAACTGGTGCGGGAACTGCCGCTCAAGCAAGTGCTGCGCGATCACCTGGGCGGCGTGGTGCTGTCGATGCTGGTGACCTGGCTGCTGACCGCGGCGATCGTGGTGATCATCCTGATGACCCCGACCATCGTGCAGCAGCAGTTCGGCATCGCCCCGGCGCGCGCGTTCTTCGGCAACAGTCTGGCGGCGTTCTGCCTGACCTTGAGCGCGATCGGCGGCGGCCTGCTGGTGGACTGGCTCGGACGCGGGCGCGCGCTGTTGATCGGTTCGGTCGGCGTGCTGGTCAGCAGCTTCGCGCTGTACTACGACCTCAATCACGGCGCCGAGCATTTTCTCGCGCTGTATGCGCTGGCCGGTGTGTTCGTCGGCGTGGTCGGGGTGATCCCGGCGGTGATGGTCGCCGCGTTCCCCGCGCCGGTACGGTTCTCGGGGCTGTCGTTTTCCTACAACGTGGCCTATGCGCTGTTCGGCGCCGCCACCCCGCCGCTGATCAGCGGTTATCTGGCGCCGCACCTGGGCGGCATGGCGCCGGCCTACTACGTGATGGGCGTGGCGTTGGTCGGCATGGCGGTGGCGGTGTATCTGCTCAAAACGCAGCGGCGGTTTCACGAGGACTGAGCATCCGCACCCGCGCAATCGTGCGCGTCAGCAGCTCATGATGAAGACATTGCCGAACACGATCAGGCCCAGCAGCCACACGCCGAGCATCGGCACGCAGGCGGCCAAGGTCCACAGCACCCGCACCGCGGTTCCGCGCACGCGGGTGAAGCGGATCGCGGCGAACGGCGCGGCCAGCCCCAGCAGCACGAACAGGCCCAGCACGGTGAAACCGACGGCCCAGAACAGCGCGTTCTTGTCGGAGGAGCCCGGTGGGCATTGGGTGGTGGCCGCGGCCAGCATCGGGTATGCGGTCGAGGCCGCGATGCTCAGGCGCGCGAACCTGCGCGCGCTGGCCGATCGTGTCCGCCGGTTCGAATCGGGTATCGCTTCATCCATGGGCGTGTTCTCCAATTCCAGTGCGGCCGCTTTTTGTGGGAGGGAGCTTCAGCTCCGATGCTTTTGTTTCCGATCGCCAGTAACTTCACTGAAGAATGCGGCGATCTGAGCCGAAAGCATCGGGGCTGAAGCTCCCTCCCACAAAAGAAATCGGAACTGCGCGGGGTGGGGTGGCTCAAACCCCCGCCGCACGCCGCCAGAAATAATGCGTCAACGGCGGCAGCTTGCCGGCCAGTCCGAGCAACGGTCCGCGCAGCATCGTCGCGGCGAAGTCGTCGTTCGAGAACAGCTTGTTCAAGCCATCGAACCCATACGCCGCCAGCGCGTTCTCGCTGCGGCGTTCGCGCGCCCAGCGTTGCAGGCGCGCGGGCGAGCCGATGTCGAGGCCGCGCTTGCGCGCCTGCGCCAGCGCGCCGCGCAGGCCGGAGATGTCGCGCAGCCCCAGATTGACGCCCTGCCCGGCCAGCGGATGCACCACGTGCGCGGCATCGCCGGCGATGACCACGCGGCCGGCGACATAACGCTCGGCCAACTGGCGCCGCAACGGGAACGCAGCGCGCTCGGATACACCGGTCAAGGCGCCCAGACGTCCGGCGAACGCGCGTCCGAGTTCGTCGAGGAACGCCGCGTCGTCCAGCGTCAACAGCCGCTCGGCTTCGGCATTGGGCAAGGTCCAGACGATCGAACTGCGGCGGTCGCGCGCGCCGGGCTCGCCGACCGCGGGCAGGAACGCCAGCGGCCCGCCCGGCAGAAAACGCTGCCAGCAGGTCGCTTCGTGGCTCAGTTCGCTGTCGACGTAGGCGACCAGCCCGCGCTGGCCGTAATCGTGCGCGGGCGCCTCGATACCGGCCAGTTCGCGCAATCGCGATTGCGCGCCGTCGGCCGCGACCACCAGCCGCGCGCGCAGGCGGCGTCCGCTGGCGAGCACCACGCCGACACCGTCGGCGGCATCGTGCTCGAGGGCTTCGACCGCGTCCGGACAATGCAGATGCACGCCGGCTGCCGGCAAGGCCGACCACAGACGATCGACCAACACGCCGTGCTCGACGATCCAGCCCAACTCGCGCCGGCCGAACGCGTCGGCATCGAAATGCAATTCGCCGCCGCCGGCCGCGTCCCACGCCCGCATCGCGCGATACGGCTGCAGCCGCGCGGCCTGCACCTCGGTCCATACGCCCAGATCGTGCATAAACGCGGCGTTGTCGGGCGCGAACGCGTACACGCGCAGGTCCGGATGTTCGGGCGACCACGGCGCGGGTTCGCGCGCTTCGACCAAGGCCACCTCGAAACCGTCGCGAGCGAACGCCAGCGCCGCCGCTGCGCCAACCACGCCCGCGCCGACCACGACGATGTCCAACGCGTCGCGCCGGCTCATGCGCGGCCTCCGCGCAGCGCCGGCTCACCGCCGCGACACAGCGCCGGCACGTCGCCGCGATAGCCCATCGCGCCGCCGACCAAGAGCGACTGCGCCGTCGGCAGACGATCGAGCGCAAACAACCCCAGGCTGCGCAACGGGCGCATCAACGCGGTTTCGTTAGAGCCCAATCGCGCCAGGCCGTCGGAGAATTCGATGGTGCTGTCGCGATCGGGCTGACGCCGCCGCGCGTAACGCTCGAGCAGATCGGCGCTGCCGCAGTCGGCCTTGTCCGCGCTCGCGGCAAGATCGTGTTCGATCAATTCGGCCAGGGTCATCGCATCGCGCAAGCCCAGGTTGAAACCCTGCGCGCCGATGGGATGGATGGTCTGCGCGGCATTGCCGACCAGCACCGCGCGCGGTGCGACGGTGCGGGCGGCGAGCACGCGGATCGCCGGGTACAGACTGCGCGCGCCGCAGGCCACGAAGCGTCCCGCGCGCCAGCCGAACGCGTCCTGCGCGCGGGCGAGAAACCCCGCTTCGTCGAGCGCGGCCACCGCGGCGGCCTCGTCGTTGGCGACGCCGTGGATGAAACCGTAGTGGCGATCGCCGCGCGGCAACAACGCGGTCGGGCCGTCGTCGCCGAGGCGCTCGTAGGCGGTGCCGTCGGGCGCGCGCTCGCTGCGCACGCGGGTGACGAACAAGGTCTGGCCGTAGTCGTATTCGTCCGCGGCGATGCCCAGCGCGTCGCGCACGCCGCTGCGGGTGCCGTCGGCGGCGACCAGCAGCCGCGCGCGCAGGACGCGTTCGCCCGCGCCATCGGCGACCCGGATCGCACGCCACTCGGAGCCCGCGCCGGCACCAGCGCCTACGCCGCGTCGAGAGGCGTCATCGCCGTCGCGTGCTTGGGTTTGATCTAGCGAGCCGGCATCACGCGTGCAGGTTTCGTCGGCCAGACCGACGAACCGCACCGGCCGGTAGCGATGCAGGCGCGGCAGTTCGGCCAAGCGCGCTTCCAGCGCTTCGCCGAAATCGCGCGCCACCACGATGCGGCCGAATTCCTCGCGACCGTAGCGTTGCGCGTCGAGCACCGTGCGACCGAAATCGCCGCGCCGACTGATGTGGATGCGCCGGATCGAACCGGTCGGCGCGCGCAGCTTGGCCATCACACCGAGCGCATTGAGCGCGTTGAGGGTGGCTTCGGCGAAGCTGAGGTTGCGTTCGTCGAACACCGCCGGCAATGCGCCGGGCGGCGCGGCTTCGATCAGGCCCACATCCAGGCCGAGCCGGTCCAGGGCGATCGCGAGACTGGCCCCGACCAGGCCGCCACCGACGATCAGGACGTCGTGACTGGCGTGCGGCGCGGGGGTGGAAGGCATCTGCGGCTTTGCATCTGAAGTCATGCGTTCATGATACGACCGCGTCCGTGCAGCGTCTGTTCGGATCGGGGTGGATGCGGGCGCCACATCGTCGCGGCGCGGCGGCGGAACCAGCCGCGTCGGGCCTGAAAGGCCCTCCCACCAAAGGATCGCAGCTTCACGCGCCTGGAACCCACGAAGTCTTTTGTGGGAGGGCTTTCAAGCCCGACGCCTTTCTCTCAGACTTGTCGAATCAATCACTTAGCGCCCCACCTGCGCCCCCGCCCCAACCAAACCGGCACTTTCCCCGCAGGTTCCTTAGAATGTGCGGATCGACGCGCCAGTCCGGCGTCAGGAGCCCTGGCCATGAAGCCGAACACCCAACGCACCCTCATCCTCGCCCTGCTCGCCGTGCTGATGATCGGCACCCGCGTCAATCACTGGACGCCGATTCCGGATGCGTCGTGGGCGGTGTTCTTCATCGGCGGCTTCTACCTGCGCAACTGGACCCGCTGGGCGTTCCCGCTGCTGATGGTGCTGGCGGTGGCGATCGACTACGCGGTGATCACCGGCCAGGGCATGAGCTTCTGGCAGCACTACTGCGTGTCGGCGGCGTACTGGTTCCTGGTGCCGGCGTACTTCGCGATGTGGGCCGGCGGCCTGTGGGTCGCGCGCAATTACTCGCGCAGCTGGCGCACGCTCGGCCTGACCGCGGTCGCGCTGCTCGCGTCGGTCGCGCTGTGCCAGCTGCTGAGCCAGGGCAGCTTCTACTGGCTGTCGGACTCGGTCGCCAACAAGTCGGTCGCCGGCTGGGCCGCGAATTATTTCGAATGGCTGCTGCCGTACCTGCGCACCACCGCGACCTACGTCGGCATCGCCACGCTGGTCCAGGCGATCGCCGCCGGCGCGAGCAAGACCGACGCGCTGCCGGGCCGTTCCGACGACGCGCGCAAGCGCTGATCGGGCGGCGCGGATCGATGGGCAACCGTCTTTCGAAAATCTATACCCGCACCGGCGACGACGGCAGCACCGGCCTGGGCGACGGCAGCCGCACCGGCAAGGATTCGGCGCGCGTCGATGCCTACGGCACGGTCGACGAAGCCAATTCGACCATCGGCCTGGTGCTGGCGAGCGAGTTGCCGCAGCTGGTGCGCGATCAACTGGTCGCGATCCAGCACCAGATGTTCGACCTCGGCGCCGAGCTGTGTATCCCCGGCCATGCGGCGATCTTCGATGCCGACATCGATCGGCTGGAACAGTGGCTCGACGGCCATAACGAAGACCTGCCGCCGCTGAAGGAATTCATCCTGCCGGCCGGCGGCGAAGCCGCGGCGCGCTGCCACATCGCGCGCACCGTGGTGCGCCGCGCCGAACGCGAGACCGTCGCGCTGTCGCGGCAGGAAAGCATCCGGCCCGAAGCGGTGCGCTATCTCAATCGCCTGTCCGACCTGCTGTTCGTGCTCGCCCGCGTGCTCGCACGCGCGAGCGGCCACGGCGAGGTCACCTGGAACCACGAACGCCGCAAGGGCTGACCGTGCGCATCTACACGCATCCGGCTTGCACCCGTCACGATCCCGGCCCGGGTCATGCCGAGCGGCCGTTGCGTCTGGTCGCGGTCACCGAAGCATTGCGCGAAGCCTTCCCGGATCTGGATTGGCGCGAAGCGCCCGCCGCCAGCCGCGGCCAGCTGCTGCGCGCGCACACCGACGAACTGCTGGCGCTGGTGCTCGACACCGCGCTCGACGGCCCGATGCACCTGGACCCCGACACCGTGCTCGCGCCCGGCTCGGCCGAAGCCGCGCTGCGCGCGGCCGGCGCCGGCGTGGCCGCGGTCGACGCGGTGCTCAAGGGCGAAACCCGGCGCGTGTTCTGCGCGGTGCGCCCGCCCGGCCATCACGCCACCTTCGAGGTGGCGATGGGCTTCTGCCTGTTCAACAACATCGCCGTAGCCGCCGCGCACGCCTGCGAGAAGCACGGCCTGTCGCGGGTGGCGGTGATCGATTTCGACGTGCATCACGGCAACGGCACCCAGGCGATCTTCGACAGCGACGCGCGAGTGATGTACGTCAGCTCGCACCAGATGCCGCTGTACCCGGACACCGGTTCGGTGCATGAGCGCGGCGTGGGCAATATCGTCAACGCCCCGCTCGCGCCCGGCACCGGCAGCGACGGCTTCCGCCGCGTATGGCGCGAACGCCTGCTGCCGACGATCGATTCGTTCCGCCCGCAGCTGGTGCTGATCTCGGCCGGTTTCGATGCGCACAAGCGCGATCCGCTGGCGCAGGTGGAACTCGAGGGCGAGGACTTCGCCTGGATCACCCGCGAACTGGTGGCGATCGCCGATCGGCATGCCTTGGGTCGGGTGGTATCGATGCTGGAAGGCGGCTACGACCTGGCGGCGTTGCGCGAGAGCGCGGTGGCGCATGTGGGTGCGTTGATGGCCTGAGTGCGGTTTGCGCTCGGGCGGCTCGCGAATTGCGCGAGCAGGTTCTCAACCTTTCCTGATTGAGGCCGTCGGTTGAGCGATTGCGCGCATACGCGAGCAAAGCCGCTTCGCCTTCGCCTTCGCCTTCCCCTTTGCCTTTGCCTTTGATCTTGAGCTTTTGGCCCGGCGCGGCTTGTAACTCGCGATGCAAAAGCAGGCCCGAAGGGCGGCACGCATGGATGCGTGCCGTAGGCCACCCAGGACATGGATGTCCTGTGTGGCCTACCCCCGCGTATGCATCGATCTTGCGGGCTCTTGATTCGAAACAGGAACGCCTTTTTCTTTGGTGACTTTCTTTTGTGGCTCTGGACAAAAGAAAGTTACCCGCCGCTTTAGTGGCGGAAGCTTTTGATCTTGCTTGCAGCTCCTAAAAGGCTTCATAGCTTTGAAGCCGTGGAGCCTTTGAAGCCACAAAGGCAAGATCAACGGCTTTCGTCCGCAAGCGGCCGAGTTACTTTCTTTTGTCTAAAGCAACAAAAGAAAGGTAACCAAAGAAAAATGCTTTTCTTTGAATCAAGTGCCCGCAAGTGCGGTGCTGACGCAGGCATGCGCCACACGGGACATCCATGTCCCGGTGGCGCGCGACGCGCATCCATGCGCGTCGCCCTCCGGGTGTGCTTTTGTTCTCGCGAGTTACAAGCGTCGCAGCGCTGGCTGGACTGCGCGGCATCAGGCTCAAGCCGAAGCTGCCTGGCCTTCCTGTAGGAGCGACGCAAGTCGCGACCGCGGGACCGCAACTACGGCGCAGCTTGCGAGGTTGTCGTGATGGCGCGGTCGCGGCTCGCGCCGCTCCTACAGGGAGGCCATGCGGATTGCGATCCGCTCATGCGCGATCGGCGCAATGACCACTGCGCAGGTCTTGCAAGGGCGGCCTATGGCAGCCCAAGTCACTACCGCCATCGGGCGGCCACCCGCGCAGCGCTGGATGGACTGCGCGGCATCAGGCTCAAGCCGAAGCTGCCTGGCCTTCCTGTAGGAGCGACGCGAGTCGCGACCGCGGGACCGCACCTACGACGCAGCTTGCGAGGTTGTCGTGATGGCGCGGTCGCGGCTCGCGCCGCTCCTACAGGTAGGCGATGCCGGTGGCGATCCGCTCATGCACGATCGGCGCAATGACCGCTGCGCAGGTCTTGCAAGAGCGGCCTATGGCGGGCCCAAGCCACGACCGCCCTCGAGCGGCCACCCGCGCAGCGCAGCACACCCGCCCGCGAAGCCGCCGGCAGCCAAGCGCAGCGCAGGACTCATCAATCGGCACTCACCACCGACCGCCAATCACCCACCCGAAGCCTTGCCCTCACCCGTCCCTTCGAACCCCAACGACGCCGAGTTGATGCAGTACCGCAACCCGGTCGGCTTGGGACCATCCGGAAACAAGTGCCCCAGGTGCGAGTCGCAACGCGCACATTTGACCTCGATCCGGCGCATACCGTGACTCTCGTCGGCATGCTCGCTGACCGCTCCAGGTGCCAACGGCTGCCAGTAGCTCGGCCAACCGCTGCCCGAGTCGTACTTGGCGTCCGAGGAGAACAAAGGCTCGCCGCAGGCCACGCAGGTGTAGGTGCCGGCCTCCTTGTGGTTCCAGAACTTGCCGGTGAAGGCCCGCTCGGTGGCCGAGCAACGGCAGACCGCGTATTGCTCTGGCGACAATTGCTCGCGCCATTCAGCTTCACTCTTGGCGACCACGGTGGCCTGCGGTTCGGCCGCGGCGGGGGCGGACGGGTCCCGGTTCGGGTGGGGGTGCTGGCTCATGACGTCCTCCTGGGTAGGCAAGCGGATCGATACGGCGTTCGCGGAAGATGAACGCCGAAGCCCGATAGATGGCGCTCGCGTTGCCCGCTTGCAAGGGATACGGCAAGCTAACGGCCGTTTTTCCGTCTGCCGGATGCTCGCGTGCGCAAACCCTTTCGCCTGCTCCCGTTATCGTTGTGCATCGCCATCGCCCTGCCCGCTTACGCGGCGGACGACAACGAGAATTGGGGGCTGTGCCCGCTGATCGACGCGGTGCCGTCCTTCGACGACGCCCCCGCGCCCACCGGCACCGCCGACCAGCGCGCCGCCCAGCCGACCGACATCGACGGCGGCACCCTGCAGCGCGGCAGCGACGAGCAGAACATCGTGGTCCAGGACAACGTCCGGCTCAGCCGCGGCGACCAGTTCCTGGGCACCGACAAGCTCAGCTACAACCAGGAGTCGGGCAAGTACACGGCCGAAGGCCACGTGCGCTACCAGGACTCGAGCATGCGCATGGTCGCCGAGCACGCCGAGGGCGACCAGAACGCCGACCAGCACCGCATCGACGACGTCGAATACCAGCTGACCTCGCGTCGCGGCAACGGCGGCGCCGAGCAGATCGAATTGAACGGCGCCAAGGGCGCCCTGCACGGTTCGACCTACTCGACCTGCGCGCCCAACCAGCGCGCCTGGGAACTGCGCGCGCACCGCATCGACCTGGACACCGAGAGGGGCATGGGCGTGGCGCGCAACGCGACCTTGCGCATCGGCAAGATCCCGGTGCTGTACGTGCCGTGGTTCATGTTCCCGATCGACGACCAGCGCCGCACCGGCCTGCTGTATCCGAACATCGGCCTGTCGGGCAAGAACGGTTTCGACTGGCGCCAGCCGATCTACCTCAACCTGGCGCCGAACTACGACGCCACCTTGTTCCCGCGCTACATGAGCAAGCGCGGCGTGGCGATGGGCGGCGAGTTCCGCTGGCTGTACGAGCGCGGCTCCGGCGAGGTCTCGGCCAACTGGATGCCCAACGACGACCTGCCCGGCAACGATCGCGGCCGCTACACCGACTACCGCCGCAACGACCCCAACGGCCTGTTCGAGATTCCGAAGGACCGCCTGCCGGAGAAGAACCGCGGCGAGTTCGCGCTCAAGACCCAGCACCGCCTGGACGGCGCCTGGTACGCCGGCGCCAACCTGGCCTGGGTCAGCGACAAGTACTACCTGCAGGACTTCAGCAACAGCCTGTACGGCCAGTCGGCGATCTCGCTGCGCAGCGAAATCGGCCTGTACGGCCGCGGCCGCTACTGGGACGCGAGCATCATCGCCGACCACAACCAGCTGGCCGACTTCACCTTGCAGGAAAACTCGCTGGCCTACGACCGCCTGCCGCGCGCGACCTTCCACTGGGCCCAGCCCTGGGGCAAGTGGGTCGAGACCGGCCTGGACACCGAGGCGGTGCGCTTCCAGCACGAGGACATGAAGTTCACCCCGGGCGATCCGGCCGCGCCGGTCGGCCTGCGCCGCGAGATCCCCGGCGGCAGCCGTTTCGACATCAAGCCCTATGTGAGCTTCCCGCTGGAAGGCTCGGCCTGGTTCATCCGGCCCAAGCTGGCCTGGCGCTATACCGCGTACGAGCTCGACGGCGACCTCGCCCAGCAGCTCGCGGTCAGCCAGGCCGCGGCCTTCGCCACCGACAACAACGTGCCCAACACGCCCGAGCTGGTGCGCAGCTTCTACGACAAGTCGCCCAGCCGCAGCCTGCCGATCACCTCGATCGACGCGGGCATGTACTTCGACCGCGAGACCGAAATCCGCGGCGAAAACTACCTGCACACCCTGGAGCCGCGGGTGTTCTACCTGCGCGCGCCGTACCGCGACCAGGGCGGCATCCCGCTGTTCGACACCAACCCGATGTCGTTCAGCTGGGGCGCGCTGTTCCGCGACAACCGCTACTCCGGCGCCGATCGCCAGACCGACGCCAACCAGCTGACCACCGCGCTGACCACCCGCCTGATCAATTCCGAGGACGGCCGCGAGCGCCTGGCGGCGAGCATCGGCCAGATCCAGTACTTCGACGACATCCGCGTGGTCGCCGGCGCCGAAACCCCGATCAAGCAGGGCAAGTCGGCCTGGGTCGCCGACGTCAGCGTCTCGCCGAGCGACCGCTGGACGATCAACGCCACCTACCAGTGGGACCCGCGCCTGCGCAGCGAGGACCTGGCCACCCTGCGCGCGCGCTATCTGTTCGGCGACGCCGGCGTGGTCAACTTCGCCTACCGCTACCGCCGCAACCTGTCGGTGCCGCCGACCGCGCCGCGCGACCAGCGCGATCAGTTCGAGCAGGCCGACTTCTCGTTCCTGTACCCGATCAACAACAACTGGAGCATGGTCGGCCGCTACTACTACTCGATCAAGGACAAGCGTCCGCTCGAGCAGATCGCCGGCGTGCAGTGGGAAAGCTGCTGCCTGGCGGTGCGCCTGATCGCCCGCCGCTACCAGCGCAATCGTTCCGAAGACCTCAACAGCTCGCTTCAGGTGGAGTTCGAGCTCAAGGGCCTAGGCTCCGCCGGCCAGAACACGGAGCGCGTTTTGCGCCGTGCTATTCTCGGCTATAACCGCGACGACCTGTATCTGGCGCCGCCGTCCCCCACGGTCAGCCGCCAGAACAGCGGCAACGACGCCGACGACTCGACCCTCGACCCGACCCTATGACCAAACTTTTCGCGAGTCCGTTGCTCGCCGGCCTGATTGCCGGTGGCCTGCTGTTCGGCGGGGCCGTCCACGCCCAGGACGTGCAGCCGATCGATCGTATCGCCGCCGTCGTCGACGAAGACGTGATCCTCAAGACCGAGCTCGATCGCGCGGTCGCCAACATCCTGACCCAGTACGCCGGCCGCAGCGAGCAGTTGCCGCCGCGCGACGTGCTGGAAAAGCAGGTGCTCGAGCGCCTGATCCTGCTCAAGATCCAGGTCGCCCAGGCCCAGGGCACCGGCGTGCGCGTGACCGATCAGGAAATCGATCAGGCCATCGGCGGCATCGCCCAATCCAACAAGATCAGCGTCGAACAGCTGCGCCAGCAGCTGACCCGCGACGGCAGCAGCTACACCGATTTCCGCGCCTCGATCCGCGACGAACTGCTGGTCCAGCGCCTGCGCCAGCGTTTCGCCCAGACCCGGGTCACGGTCAGCGACGCCGAAGTCGACGCCGCGCTGTCCGCGCAGGCCAACACCGGCACCCAGTACCACCTCGCCCACATCCTCGTGGCCCTGCCCGAGGGCGCGACCGCCGAGCAGATCGCGACCGCGCAGAAGAAGGTCGACGGCGTCAAGGCGCTGATCGACAAGGGCGAGATGGACTTCAACGCCGCCGCCGTGCGCTATTCCGACAGCCCCAACGCGCTGGAAGGCGGCGACCTGGGCTGGCGCAACGCCGACGAAATCCCGGCCGCGTTCAGCGACCTGATGAAGCAGATGAAGCCGGGCCAGATCACCGCCCCGATGCGCGGCCCGAGCGGCTTCCAGTTGCTCAAGCTGGTCGAAGTCCGCGACGCCTCGAAATCGGCGCCGCAGATGGTCACCCAGTACCACGCCCGCCACATCCTGGTCCGGGTCAGCGACCAGGTCAGCGAAGCGCAGGCCAAGGCCAAGGCCGAGACCCTGCGCGCGCGCATCGCCGGCGGCGCCAAGTTCGAGGACGTGGTCAAGGAAAGCTCCGAAGACCTCGGCACCCAGAGCAAGGGCGGCGACCTGGGCTGGTTCATGAAGGACGAATTCGGCCCCGAGTTCGGCGGCGCCGTCACCGGCCTGGCCGACAACGAAGTCTCGCAGCCGATCCACACCAGCGCCGGCTACCACATCGTCCAGCGCCTGGGCACGCGCGAGAGCGACGTCGCCGACCAGAGCAAGCGCGCCCAGGTCCAGGAGACCATCGGCCGCCGCAAGCTGGAAGAAGAGTGGAACCGCTTCCTGCGCGAGAAGCGCGGCGAAGCCTACGTGGACTTCCGCGTCGGCAAGGGTTCGGAGGGCAACCAGCCCGGCACCGAGACCACCCTGCCGACCGCCAAGCCCGCCGGCAGCTGACGTGACCCCGCCCCGGCTCGCGCTGGTGCCGGGCGAGCCGGCCGGCGTCGGGCCGGAGCTGTGCGTGCGGCTGCTGCAACGGCCGCGCGATTACGATCTGGTCGGCTTCGCCGATCCGCGCAGCCTGCGCGCCGCGGCCGACGCGCTCGGCCTGCCCCTGACCCTGCTGCCGCCCGATCGCCCCTCGCGGGCGCCCGGCGAACTGGCCCTGGTCGAAATTCCCAACCCGGTCCACCCGGCCTTCGGCACGCCCGAGCCGGCCAACGCCGCGGCGGTGATCCAGGCCCTGCTCGACAGCGCCCAGGGCTGCCTGGACGGCCGTTTCGACGGCGTGGTCACCGGTCCCGTCCACAAGGCCGTGATCAACGCCGGCGGCATCGCCTACACCGGCACCACCGAACTGCTGGCGCAGCAGGCCGGGCGCGAGGTGGTGATGATGCTGGCCAACGACATCGTCCGCGTCGCGCTGGCCACCACCCACCTGCCGCTGCGCGCGGTCGCCGACGCGATCGAGCCCGGCGCGCTGAGCCGCACCTTGCGCACCGTCGACGCCGCCCTGCGCCGCGATTTCGGCATCGCCCGGCCGCGCATCGCCGTGCTCGGCCTGAACCCGCATGCCGGCGAAGCCGGGCACCTGGGCATGGAAGAGATCGAAGTGATCGAACCGGTCATGGCCGCGCTGCGCGCCGAAGGCCTGGACCTGATCGGCCCGCTGCCGGCCGACACCGCCTTCCTGCCGGCCAAGCTGCAAGGCTTCGACGCGGTCCTGGCGATGTACCACGACCAGGGCCTGCCGGTGCTCAAATACAGCGGCTTCGAGCGCGCGGTGAACCTGACCCTGGGCCTGCCCTACCCGCGCGTCGCGGTCGATCACGGCACCGCGCTGGACCTCGCCGGGCGCGGCCTGGCCGACCCGTCCAGCCTGATCGCCGCCGCCGACACCTGCGCGCGCATCGCGCGCACCCGCCGCAACCTGCCCGGAGGCACGCCATGACCGGCACCGCCAAGAGCCACGGAAAGGGCTTCAAGCCCGAAACCAAAGCATCATCCAAAGGCTTTTTCGCCGAGGCGAAAAAGCACCTGGGCCAGCACTTCCTGCACGACCAGGGCATCATCTCGATGATCGTGCAGGCCGTGGACCCCAAGCCCGGCGACCGCCTGGTCGAGATCGGCCCGGGCCAGGGCGCGATCACCTTCCCGCTGCTGGACCGCCACGGCGAACTGACCGTGATCGAGTTCGACCGCGACCTGATCTTCCCGCTCAGCGAAGGCGCGCGCGCCCACGGCACCCTGGAAGTGATCCACCGCGACGTGCTGACCGTGGATTTCAGCGCGCTCGCCAACGAAAGCCCGATCCGCCTGGTCGGCAACCTGCCCTACAACCTGTCCTCGCCGATCCTGTTCCATGCCCTGGACCACGCCGGCTCGATCGTCGACATGCACTTCATGCTGCAAAAGGAAGTGGTCGACCGCATGGCCGCCGGCCCCGGCAGCAAGGTCTATGGCCGGCTCAGCGTCATGCTGCAGGCGTATTGCCAGGTGATCGCGCTGTTCGACGTGCCGCCCGGCGCATTCCGTCCGCCGCCGAAGGTCGATTCGGCGGTGGTGCGGATGATCCCGCACCCGCCCGCGAAGATCGGCATCGACGACCGCGCGCTGTTCGCGCGCGTGGTCCGCGACGCCTTCGGCCAACGCCGCAAGACCCTGCGCAACGCCCTGTCGCGCATCTGCGAAGGCGCCGCGATCGAAGCCGCCGGCCTGCGCCCGGATGCGCGCGCCGAGCAGATCGACGTCGCCGATTTCGTGGCCCTGGCCAATTGGCTCAAGGCCAATGCGCAGGTTGAGGCCGATACCGGAACGACCAACGATCCGGATTAAGCGAGTGATCCGGATCGTTGACCGGGCACAGAGATAGCAGCCGGCCAAGCCGAAAAATCAGCGGCGCAACAAGTCAGTTTTTGTTTCCACTGAACATAATGCCGTCTGGTGTCGCCGAATCAGCGGGGCAAACACACCACATGGGCGCCGCAACCGCCAACGGGTCCCCTCTGAGACCCAGGAATAGGCGTGGCGCCCAAAGAGGAAACTCTACTGTTGATGGACGCCCGTTCGGATGAGCCATCTTCCCAGACCATGGTAAATTCCGACCCGACCGGCAGACTGCTTTGCCCGGAAATCTGTCTATAACGAACCGCCGCCTGCGAGAGACCGGCTGTTCGAATTTCAGCTTCCGACGCAATGCTGGTGCCCAGCACATTGGACAGATTTCCATAATTCTCGTCGCTCGCGCGAATAATGATCGCAGCGGCCAGAACGACGCCGCTGATAAACAACAGCCCTCCAAACCACGCAGACTTTCCAATCATTCCTTTCATTTTTGCCTTCCATAACTGACTAATTGACCGGCCAACTGCCTTGCCTTCTCAAACTCCGCGGGCGGCAGCAACTCCCGTCGATAGAGGTCTTGGACAGTGCTCGACCTGCAACCCAGGCCGACGCTCACGCAGACAGTGCTCAAATACGAGCCCTGCACACCGCAGTTACGTCCCAGGTCGCAAGCAGCTAGCTGCCACGCAGCTTCAGCGCGAGTGCTGCCGGCAGGAAACGGCGCGAGATCGCTGGTGCGCGACGCCGCAACATCTCCCATCAGTTCAGCCATGGCTGCCACGGCTTCAGGGTCCTTCGATGCGAGTATCCGTCTGGCCAGGTCCGCTTGTTCTTTCGCGCCGTAGGCCGCCTCGCCCGCTACCATGCGATGGCGGAACTGCTCGGCAATCGCGGCCAGATTTCCTTGCGAAGCCGCCTTGTCCCTCATGGCCTCGACTTGCGTCAACTTCAGCGCATCGCCGTTGAAACCCGCGCAGCGCTGTGCCACGCGCGCAAAAGCCAGGGCAGTTCCCTCTCGGGCTTGTTGATCGGCTTCCAGTTTCAGCCTGTGCTCTTGATCGCGCTGAAAAGACGCCAGTCCGTTGAGTGCGACGATGAAACACTCTTCGTAAGCTTTGCCGATCAGCCGCGTTGCCGTTCCGTCGCCTCCGGCCGAAGCGGCCTGCAATTGATCCACCAACGCTCGCAAGTCTTCGCTGGCGTCAAATCTCGATTGATGGGCCATATTGACCGTAACAGGGGCAGTTGAACCCGATGGGCCCAAGCCGATTGCCTCCACTCGGGCCGGTTGCGACGACCGATTAGTCGCTGACTGTACTGATTCGGCTTTTCCCTCTTCGCTGCTCGCCCGGTCTTCAAGGCGATAGATCGCAAGGCCGCCTACCGTCACCACCAGCGTTAAAAATAGAAATAGAAAGCGACCGGACATTCGACGATTTCCGCGATTTTCTCAATGCGGACATCGTGCCCGACTGGGATTTCAAGTCAATATTCGAGTTTCAACACTTAATTTCCAATCGAGCATCACGCGAAATGCACATGGTCCCGCCCTGAATATCGGTGCGGCCATCTCGGTCACAGCCGTTCCCGTCGTCGCTCCATATGCTTAAACTGCCGCCATGGAACCGCAACGCCACGACTACGCCTTCGACATCGATGTCGCGACCCGCTACTTGGACGACCAGTCCGAGCCGGAGCAGGATCGCTATGTCTTTGCCTACACCATCCACATCCGCAACGCCGGCAAGATTCCCGCGCGCCTGATCTCGCGCCACTGGGTGATCACCGACGCCAACGGCAAGGTGCAGGAAGTGCGCGGCGACGGCGTGGTCGGCGAACAGCCCTGGCTGCGGCCGGGCGACGATTACGAATACACCTCGGGCGCCGTGCTCGAAACCAGCCTGGGGACGATGGAAGGCAGCTACGCGATGGTGGCCGACGACGGCACCCAGTTCGAAGCGCCGGTGCCGACGTTCACCCTCACCATTCCGCGCACCCTGCACTGAGCGCGGACGACACATGACTGTTTGGGCAATAGGCGACCTGCAAGGCTGCTACGACGCGACCCAGCGCCTGCTGGAACGCATCAAGTTCGATCCGGCGCAGGATCGGCTGTGGTTCTGCGGCGATCTGGTCAACCGCGGCGGGCAATCGCTGGAAACGCTGCGGCTGGTGCATTCGCTGCGCGAGTACAGCACCACCGTGCTCGGCAACCACGACCTGTCGCTGCTGGCGATCGGCGAGCGCACCGAGGAAGAGAAGCGCAAGGTCAATCCCGACCTGCAGCGCATCGTCCTGGCCGAGGACGGCCCGGCCCTGCTCGACTGGCTGCGCCTGCAGAAACTGGTGCATGTCGACCGCAAGCTCGGCTGGATGATGGTGCATGCCGGCCTCGCGCCGAAGTGGACCACCGCGATGGCCGAGCGGCACGCGCGCGAAGTCGAAGAGCGTCTGCACAGCGATCAGTACAAGCGCCTGCTCAAGAACATGTACGGCGATCGCCCGGCCTGGAATCCGAAACTCGCCGGCATCGACCGCCACCGCGCGATCATCAACATCTTCACCCGCCTGCGTTACTGCACGCCGCGCGGGCGCATCGCGTTCGAGGACAAGGGCAGCCCCGGCACCCAGCCGGTCGGCCTGTACCCGTGGTACGAAGTGCCCGGCCGCGCCGAGCGCGATCTCAAGATCGTGTGCGGGCATTGGTCGACCTTGGGCTTGTTCATCGGCCACGGCGTGCATGCGATCGACACCGGCGCGGTGTGGGGCGGCAAGCTCACCGCGCTGCAGCTCGACACCGACGAACTGCGGCTGGTGCAGGTCCCCGGTCGCGACGTGCCGGCGCATCCGCCGCGGCCACGGCCGCCGCGTCAGCCTAACTGAGCCAGGCACGCGCATGCGCCAGGGAAGGTCGCGATCGCAGCCATCCTCGTGGCCTGCACGCAGTGTGCGGCAAATCTTCGCCACACCCGCGCGAGTGGCGCGGATTTCAGTAACGGCGAAACCGATGGCGGCAACGACCTTCGCCCGAACGGTCCCTGCGTTGCTGATCGCCGCGCTCGTCGCCGCATGCTCGCAGCCCGCCTCGCCGCCGGCCGAACGCACGACCGTGAGGGTCTGGCCGGCGCCATCCGCAGAACCCGCGGCAGCGTCGCCGCCCCTGGTCGCCGCCGCGCGCGCCCAGGTCGGCGTGGTGCGGCGGTACGACCCTGCCTACGTGCAACTGGCTTATCCCGGCGGCGACGTCGCCGCCGATCGCGGCGTGTGTACCGACGTAGTGATCCGCGCGCTGCGCAGCCAGGGCCTGGACCTGCAACAGACCGTGCACGAGGACATGCGCGCGAACTTCGCCGCGTACCCGTCGATCTGGCGGGCGAAATCCACCGACCGCAACATCGACCATCGCCGCGTGCCCAACCTGCGCCGCTGGTTCGAACGCCAACGCTGGTCGCTGCCGGTCAGCACGCGCGCCGCCGACTACCGCGCCGGCGATCTGGTCACCTGGGAGCTCAACGGCGGCCTGCCGCATATCGGCATCGTGTCGGACCGCAAATCCTGGGATCGGCAGCGGCCGCTGATCCTGCACAACATCGCGCGCGGCACCCAGGAAGACGATGTGCTGTTCGATTACCCGATCACCGGGCATTACCGGCCGGTGCTGAGCGACGACGCGGCGGCGACCGCTTCGCGTTGATCGCGACAAGCCTGGACACAGACAAGACAACAGCGAAGTCGCTGCGGGGTTTTTTGTGGGAGGGGCTTCAGCCCCGACGCTTTTCTGTCAGATCATCGCGCCGGATCGGAAAGCGTCGGGGCTGAAGCTCCCTCCCACAAAAGACCTCTTGGCCGAGCCGTGAATCCGAAGCATTTCGATGCATCTTCAGCGCGGCATAGCATGCCGACCCGGCGGATTCGCTCGCCTCAACCCCGATCCACATGCAGCTCGAACGCGAACGCAAATAGCCCAAGAATCCGCTGCGCCGCCTCGGCCTGCGATTGATCGCGCAGTTCCACCTCGACCACGACCCCGCGCGATCCATCCTCGCGCGCACTCACCTGCGCCTCCACCCCGCCCGCGCGCAGCGCCTCGCCCAGGGCATCGACGATCTCGCGCTGCTTCAACGCCGGTTTGTAGATCTTGCCGACCGGCGTCAGCGGCAAGGCATCGAGCACATGGATCGCGCGCGGCACCGCGGCGCGTTCGGCCACGTGCTCGCGCGCGAACGCCAACAGCTCGTCCTCGCTCGCCGACGCGCCGGTCTGCAACTGCACATACGCCACCGGCACCTCGCCGGCATGCGCGTCGGGACGCCCGACCGCCGCCGCCATCGCCACCGCGGGATGCCGGTGCAGCGGCGCTTCGATCGAAGCCGGATCGATGTTGTGGCCGCCGCGGATGATCAGGTCCTTGCGCCGCCCGGTCAGCCAGAAATAACCGTCCGCGTCCTGCCGGCCCAGATCGCCGGTGTTGAGCCAGCGCAGGCCGTCGCCGCAGTCGATCCACACCTCGCGATTGTGCGCTTCGACTTTGTAACCGGCGAACACGTTAGGCCCGCTGATCGCGATCACCCCGACCTCGTCGACCGCGCAATCGCGCAGGTACGCGCCCGCCTCGTCGAGCAGCACCGCCTTCATGCGCTGTCCGGGCAGGCGCAGGCCGATCGAACCGATCCGGCGTTCGCCCAGCGGCGGATTGAGACTGCTCACGCAGGTCGATTCGGTCAGCCCGTAGCCTTCGAGAATCTTCAGCCCGGTGCGCTGCTGAAAGCCGCGGATGACCTCCACCGGCATCGGCGCGGCGCCGCACAGGCCGTATTCCAGCGACGACACGTCGCGGCCGGCCAGCGGCACCTGCATCAGCGCCGCGTACAAGGTCGGCACGCCGCTGAAGAAATGGATGCGGTGACGCTCGACCAGTTCCCAGAACCGCGGCACCACGCCCTCGCCGCGATAGCCCTGCGGCGTACCGAGGATCACGTGCGCGCCGCGCGAGAACGGCATCAGCCCGGTCGCCATCGCCGCGTTGACGTGGAACAGCGGCAAGCCGCAGAACAGATTCTTGTTCGATCCCATGTCGTCGCCGAAGAACTGGCCGGCGCTCCAGGCGTTGGCCACTTCGTTGGCGTGCGTGCGCACCGCGATCTTCGGCAGACCGGTGGTGCCGCCGGTGCAGAAGTAGGACGAGCGATCGCCCGGTTCGATACGGCGGCCGCTGTCGAGGCCGTCGCCATGATGGCCGCGCAACGCATTGTGGAAATCGTGAACCTCGATCCGCGCAGGCACCGCGCCACGCACGCCGCTCCAGCCGTGCAATCGCCAGCGTTCGCGCCGGCCGAGCAGTTGCGCGATCACGCGCTTGGGCCCGGGCACATGCGCGGCCAGATCGACCAGCAGCACATGCCGCAGGTCGCCGGCCATCGGCAAGGCCGCGCATACGCGCTGCCACAGATCCACGCCGGGAAACGGCGCCAGGGTCACCAGGAGGGTCGCGCCGGCCTGCGCCAGCAGCGCGCCGATCGCCTGCGCGTCGAGCAGCGGATTGATCGCCATGACGATCCCCGCGGCCTCGCCGCCCCACAGCACGAAATGGGTTTCCGGCAGATTCGGCAGCACGTAGGCGATCACCGAATCGCGATTCGCGCCGAGCGCATGAAACGCATTGGCGCTGCGATGGATCTGCCGCAGCAACTGCGCGTAGTCGTAGCGCTCGGCGCGGGCGTGGTCGGCGGTGCGCAGGAAGAACGACAGCGCCGGCGCGGCCGGATCGATCGCCGCGCCCTGGCGGATCATCTCGAGCGTGCTGGCGGGCAGCGCCGGCGGCCCCGCGCGCTCCAGGGCCTCGATATCGCGTAGGGAACCGATTCCGCTCATGCGTCGTCTCTCCTGCGCGCGAGGCGGCGACCGTCGCCGCACTCGCGTCCTCGCCACTGTGCCGCAATCGCCGATGCGCGATCGCAACGGCTTTCAAGCTTCGCCGGTGCGGATCGGCGGTGCCGCTCAGTCCATTCCGATCCGCGCGTAATCGACGAACTCGAACCCGAACTCGTTGCGTTCGTCGGCGCGATGCGACTCGCGCGAGACTTCGCGCCATTCGTCGCGATCGAAGCGCGGGAAGAACGCATCGGCGCCTTCGACCTCGGTGTCGACCCGGGTCAGGTGCATGCGCGAGGCCGACGGCAGACACAGGCCGTAGATCTCGCCGCCGCCGATCACGCACAGCTCGGCCGCGCCGTCGGCCTGCGCCAGCTCCAGCGCCTGTTCGGTCGAACCCACCGCTTCCATGCCGGCGAACGGCGCCTCGCCTGAGCGGGTCAGCACCAGGTTGCGCCGGCCCGGCAGCGCGCGGCCGAGCGATTGCGCGGTCTTGCGCCCCATCAGCAGGGGTTTGCCGAGAGTCAGCGCCTTGAAGCGCTTGAGGTCGTCGGACAGACGCCACGGCAGCGCGTTGTCGCGGCCGATGGCGTGTTTGCGGTCGAGTGCGGCGATCAGTACCAAGGCGGTCATGCTCAACTCCTGCGCTGTGGCGCCCGCGGCGGGCGGACGCCGGTTTATTCGGTCTGCTTGAGCGTATCGGACAGGCGTCCACGCACTGCGAAATCCCGGCCGTCATCGCGATCGTCGCCGTATTCGACGTCGTCGAGTTTCCAGCGCCCGTCCTCGCGCCGCATCTGCACGCGGTCGGTCCAGCGCGAGGTTCCAGCAGGCTCGGCGTAGCTGAATTCGATCTCGAAACTTTCCAGATCCGCCGCCCGTACGATGTGCTTGCCGAGTTTGAAGGCGGTCACACCGTCGTCCCTGCTGGTGAAGAAATCCCCTTCGATGTACGGCGGCTTCATGCCCGGCGCCTCGGCGATCATCCGATCGCGCTCGCGCGCGGCCGGCGCCATCAGCGCGAGCAAGCGGCTGGACAGCATCGGTTGATAGCGCGCGAGGTCTTCGCCCACCGGCAGGCCGCTGGCCTTGAGTTCCCTATGCATCCGATAGAACGCCTGCACCGCATCGGCCGCGCTGTCGCCGACCGGAGGCGGTTCCGCGATCGCTTCGGCGCGCACGCCCGGTTCGACGACGGGCGCGGGCGGCGGCGGCGGAATCGGCGGCTTCCGCTCGGTCGCCTGGATGGACACCGCGTCCTGCGCCGCGACCGCCATGTCGTCGGTCGGGCGCATGCAGCCGATCGAACCGAGGACCAGCAAGGATGCAAAGCAGACTTTCAAACGCCGTGGCATGGTCACTCTTGGCTGCGCAGCGCGTCCGACAACCGGCCGCGGGTGGCGAAATCCCATTGGCCGCCGTATTCGATATCGTCGAGCTTCCACTGTCCGTCCTCGCGCAGCATCAGCGCGCGGTCGGTCCAGTGCGTATCCGGCGTTCGCGGCTCGCTGTAGGTCAGTTCGACCTCGATGCTTTCGCGATCGGGCGCCAGCACGGTGCGCTTGCCGAGTCTGTAACCGGTCGGCCCTTCGAACAGGCTGGTGAACAGATCGCCGTCGCCGTACGGCGGTTTGTCGCCCGGATGCGCAGCGGCGAAGGCGTCGCGATAGCCGGTCGCTTCGGCGATCAATGCGAGCAGGCGCCTGGACAGCAAGGGACGGTAGTGCCGCAGCGTCTCGCCTTCGGGCAGGCCGGAGCTGCCGAACTCGGCGTGGGCGCGATAGAACGCGTCGGCGGCGGCTTCGGCGGTGGCGGCAGGATCGGCGGGCGCCGCCGTGGCTTTGGTGCGGTTCGAAGCGGACGAATTCGAAGCCGACGCACTCGCGGCAGCTGGATTCGAATTTGCCGGAGCCGCGCCCGGCCTCGCGCACCCGGGCAACAACGCCAGCATCAACACGGTGGCCGACAGTGCGCAGGTTGGCCCGAAGCTCGTGGTCATCGTTGTCTGCGTCTGGCCGATCACACCGCGATCGGCGCCTTGATCGTCGGCAACGGGTCGTAGCCTTCGATGGCGATGTCGTCGAAAGTGAAATCGAAGATGTCGCGCACCTGCGCATTGAGCTTGAGCGTCGGCAGCGCGCGCGGCGTGCGCGACAACTGCTCGCGCGCCTGGTCGAAGTGGTTGCTGTACAGATGCGCATCGCCGAGGGTATGCACGAAATCGCCGACGCCCAGGCCGCAGACCTGCGCGACCATGTGGGTCAGCAGCGCATAACTGGCGATGTTGAACGGCACGCCGAGGAAGATGTCGCCGCTGCGCTGGTACAGCTGGCAGCTGAGCTTGCCGTCGGCGACGTAGAACTGGAACAACGCGTGGCAGGGCATCAGCGCCATCTTCGGCAGGTCGGCGACGTTCCAGGCGCTGACGATCAGCCGGCGCGAATCGGGATTGCGTTTGATCTCGTCGATCACCCAGCGGATCTGGTCGATCTCCACGCCGTCGGCGCCGGACCAGCGCCGCCATTGCTTGCCGTAGACCGGGCCGAGTTCGCCGTCGGCGTCGGCCCATTCGTCCCAGATGCTGACCTTGTTGTCCTTGAGGTAAGCGACGTTGGTCTCGCCTTTGAGGAACCACAGCAGCTCGTGCACGATCGAGCGCAGGTGCAGCTTCTTGGTGGTCAGCAGCGGGAAGCCGGCGTTCAAGTCGTAGCGCAACTGCCAGCCGAACACGCTGCGCGTGCCGGTGCCGGTGCGGTCGGATTTTTCGGTGCCGTGATCGAGGACGTGACGCAGCAGGTCGAGGTAGCTTTGCATGGCTCAGCCCTTGTTCGCGGTTGCGGCGGCGTCGGCCGGTTCGGCGGTCGGCAACTGCGGTTGCAGGGTCGGCGAACGCGTCGACTGCCACAGCCAGAACAGGCCCAGCAGGATCAGCGGCGTGCTCAGCACCTGGCCCATGGTCAACCAGCCGAACGCGAGGTAGCCGTGATCGCCGATCTGCGCATCGGGCACGCGCACGAATTCGACGATGAAGCGGAAGCAGCCGTACAGCAGCGCGAACATGCCCGACACCGCGTAACGCGGACGCGGCTTGCGCGAGAACCACCACAGGATCACGAACATCGCCAGGCCTTCCAGCGCGGCTTGATACAACTGCGACGGATGCCGCGCGTAGCGGTCCAGCGCGCCGGCGGCGTACTGGGTCTGCAGCTGCTGGGTGGTCCAGTTGGCGAACTCCGGCGCGCGCGGGAAGATCACGCCCCAGCCGCCGTCGGTGGGCTTGCCCCACAACTCGCCGCCGATGTAGTTGCCCAGGCGGCCGAAGCCGAGGCCCGGCGGCACCAGCGGGGCGACGAAATCCATCACGTCGAAGAAGTGGGTGCGGTGGCTACGCGCCCACCACCAAGCCGCGACCATCACCCCGATCAGGCCGCCGTGGAAGCTCATGCCGCCTTCCCAGATGCGCACCAGCATCAGCGGGTCTTTGACGAGTTCGGCGAAGTTGTAGAAGAACACGTAGCCGATGCGGCCGCCGAGGACCACGCCGAGCATGGCGTAGAACAGCAGATCGCCGTAGGCCTGCTCGCTGACGCCGGGCAGCCGGCCGGCGCGCACGCGCTGGCGGCCGAGCCACCAGGCGCTGACGAACCCGAGCAGATACATGATCCCGTACCAATGGACTTGCAGCGGGCCGAGATGGAGTGCGATCGGGTCGATCTGGTGCAGGATGGTCATGCGGCGGGGCGGCTCGGGGGCGGATGACCGGCTTATTGTGCCCCAGGCCGCCCGCAGCCGGGGTGCCGGTTGCGGCCGCTGGGTACGGGCGCGGATCGGGTTTCAGCGTGGGTTCGGGCGGGGGTGGGATTGGTTTGGAATCGGCCTTGAGTCGGCATTGAATCGGCGCGGGTCGGGCTATGGAATCGGCCTTTGAATCGACCTGGATCGAGGCGTGGAATCAATCCTGAAATCAGGCTTCGATCAGCACGAAGGCCCTTGTGGGAGGGCTTGAGCCCCGACGCTTTTCGATCAGGCGCTGCGTAGATTCGGGCGATCCGAGCGAAAAGCATCGGGGCTTAAGCCCCTCCCACAAAAAACCTCGCGGCTTCATCGGGTCGGGCGGGATCGGGCTTCCGAACCCATCGTGAAATCAAGCCGCGATCGGCACGAAGTCTGTTGTGGGAGGGGCTTGAACCCCGACGCTTTCCGATCAGGCGCTGCGTAGTTTCGGGCGATCCGAGCGAAAAGCATCGGGGCTCAAGCCACTCCCACAAAAAACCTCGGGGCTTCATCGGGTCGGGCGGGATCGGGCTTCGGAACCCGTCGCGAAATCGAGTCGCGACCGGCACGAAGTCTGTTGTGGGAGGGGCTTGAACCCGGACGCTTTTCGATCCTGTGCTGCGTAGATTCGGGCGATCCGAGCGAAAAGCATCGGGGCTCAAGCCCCTCCCACAAAAAACCTCGCGGCTTCATCGGGTCGGGCGGGATCGGGCTTCGGAACCCGTCGTGAAATCAAGTCACGACCGGCACGAAGTCTGTTGTGGGAGGGGCTTCAGCCCCGACGCTTTCCGATCAGGCGCTGCGTAGTTTCGGGCGATCCGAGCGAAAAGCATCGGGGCTAAAGCCCCTCCCACAAAAGACCTCGGGGGTTCATCGGGGTTGGAGCTCGATCAGTTTGGCCACCGCATCGCTCACAACCGCACCGGCCGATCCGGCAACTCATTGCCCTCGCCCGTCGCGCCGCCATGCTCGCCAGCAGACGGCTCGCCCGACGACGACTCACCGAAAGATTCATCGCGCGGGAAGTGCTCGGCGATGATCTCAGACAAAGCCGCGATCCCGCCCAGCACCGCCGCCTCGGCCTCGCCCGCGGCCAAGGCCTGTTGAATACCCTCGCACACCGCCTGCCAGCGCTCGTCGCCGACCCGCGTGGCATAGCCGCGATCGGCGACGATCTCGATCCGATGATCGGCCAGCAGCAGATACAGCAGCACGCCGTTGTTGGCCGCGGTGTCCCACACCCGCAGTTGCGCGAACGCGATGTGCGCCGCGGCGCGCGCATCGCGTCCGTCGAGCAGTTCGCCCAGGCTCAGCCGCGATTCGACCGCGAAGCACAACTGGCCGCCGTGGTGACGTTCGCCGGCCGCGATCGCCTCGCCGATCCGCTCCAGGCTGTCGGCCGGAAACACCCGCCGCGACGAAGGCGCGAACAAATGGCGCAGCCAACGCATCACCAACTCCCCGAGGCGCCGCCGCCTCCGCTGGACCCGCCGCCGCCCGACCAGCCACCGCCGCCGCTGCTGCCGCCACCGCCCCAACCGCCACCACCGCTGTAGCCGCCCGAGCCGCCGCCGCTGACGAACATGCCGCCACCGCCGCCGAGCAAGCCGAATACCAGGCCGACCACGGCCGCCACCGCCACCAACCAAAACGACGACGACAACTGCCAGACCACGAAGGCCGACACCACACCCGAGATGCCGCCACGAATCAACGCCGGCAGGCGGCGGATGAAGATATTCAAGATCCCGTTGGCGAAACTCGCCACGACGAACACCAGGATCAGCCCGCCCATGCCCGAGGCGACCGCCTGGCCCGCGATCGGTTCGTCGCCGGCCAGCGGCGGCGGCAAGGGTTCGCCGTCGATCAACTTGGTCAGCATCGCGGTGGCGTCGGTGAGGCCGCCGGCGTAATCGCCTTCGCGGAATTTCGGGGTGATGTATTCCTGGATGATGCGTCCGGCCTGGGCGTCGGTGATCGCGCCTTCCAGACCGTAGCCGACTTCGATGCGCACGCGCCGGTCGTCCTTGGCGACCACCAGCAAAACGCCGTCGGACACGCCCTTGCGGCCGAGCTGGAACTGGTCGAACGCGCGCACCGCGTAGGAATCGATGTCCTCGGGCTGGGTGCTCGCGACCATCAGGATCTGCAACTGGCTGCCCTTGCGCTGCTGCAGCGCGCGCGCCTGCGCATCGAGCTGCGCGCGTGCGCCGTCGTCGAGCGTGCCGGTGGTATCGACCACCGGCGACTGCATCGCCGGGATCGCCGCCAGCGCCTGCGCGAATGCGCTGCCCATCGGCAACAGCAGGCACAGCGCAAGCAGCAGGCGCAGCGCGAACGCCGCCCGCATCGTGCGGCCGATCGAACGGTCGTGGCCAGTCAGCATGATGTGTTCACCATGATCCGCTCGCGCCTCCGCCGCCGCTGCGTCCGCCGCCGCCGGACCAACTGTCGGAGCTGTCCGAACTGCTGGAGCTGCCGGAACTGGAGCCCGAGCTGGAACCCGAACTGCCGGAACTGGCGGAAACCCCGGAATAACCCGACTTGCGCGATTTCTTCTTTTTCTTCCTGCGCGATTTGCTGGAACGATGATGCCCGATCGCCGAGGCCTTGCCGCGCGAGCGCCCCCAACCGCTGAGGTTGGGGTGGAACAGGAACCAGAACACCCACACGAACACAGTCAACACACCGAACACGATCGCCGACGCGGCGTTCAAACCCGGCTCCATGCCGAGCCCGCGCTGGGCGCCGGGAATGAGCGTCCAGGCGTACGCGCCCAGTCCCAGGATCAGCGCCAGCCTGATCGCGAAACCGAGCCGGCTCTCGCCCCAGGCCACGATCGGCGGCGCCAGCAGTGCCGCCAGCAACGGCACCATGAGCGCCTGCAACAACAGGCCGATAAAAATACCGGGCAGATTCGGCGCATGGCCCTGCCAGACGAACACGATCGCGATCACGAGCGCCACCGCGATCGCGAACCCGGTCATCCCGACGCGCAACCAGCGCTGGCTCGGCAACCAATGGCCGATCGCGATACCGGCCGCGGCGAACTGGGCCGCATGCATGACCGAGCCGTTGCCGCTCACCAGCCAAGCGAATACCAGCGGCAACGCCAAGGCGACCGGCCACACCGCCGCGCGCGGCAATGCGCGCGCGCGGCCCATCGCGGCGACGCCGAGCGCGAACACGAACGCGAACGACCACGACGTGTCCTGCCGCCGCCAACCGAGCCAATCCGCCGACGCGTCCGATCCGTCCTGCTGGGCGGACACCTGCGGCGGCGGCGGCGCCGGCAAGGCTTCGTTGTCGATCAACGCGGTCAATGCGGCCGTCGCCTGGCGCAGGCCGGCGGCGTAATCGCCTTCGCGGAAGCGCGGCCCGATGTAGTCGCTGATGATCGTCGCGGCCTGCGCGTCGGTAATCGCGCCTTCCAGGCCGTAGCCGACTTCGATGCGCACGCGCTTGTCGCCCTTGGCGACCACCACCAGCACGCCGTCGGATACGTCCTCGCGGCCGAGTTCGAACTGCTCGAACGCGCGCAGCGCATACGAATCGATGTCCTCGGGCGCGGTGCTGTCGATCATCAGGACCTGCAGCTGGCTGCCCTTGCGCTGCTGCAACGCGCGCGCCTGCGCCTCCAGTTGCGAACGCGACGCCTCGTCGAGCGTGCCGGTGGTGTCGACCACCGGCGACTGCATCGCCGGAATGGGCGCCAGCGTCTGCGCGAATGCGTTCGCCATCGGCAACAGCAGCCACAGCGCGAACAGCATCCACGCCAGCCGCCGCGCGCGGTCGACACCCATGCGCGCAGCGCGCCGCGCGATCACCATGATCCACTCGAGCCACTGCCGCCGCTGCGCCCGCCGCCGCCGGAATAACCCGAACTGCTGCTGGAGCTGCTGCTGGAGCGACTGCGACGACGGCGGCGGTCGTCATCGTCGTCATCGCGCGAACCGCCACGCCGGCCGCCGTCGCCGAACGCGGTGAAGAAGGTGAAGGTGGTGGTGAGGTAGGAGATCAGCGCCAGCGGCATCCAATGCTCCCAGTTGGCGTCGCTGGGCATGTTCGAATACGTCATCACCAGCGCCCCGGCCGCCGCCGCCGCGACGATCGCCCAGCGTCCGAAGAACGCCAGCGGACCGCGCCGCCACGCCGCGCGCATGCCCAGCAGCGGCACCACCACGAACGGCAAGGCGAACAGCGTGCCGAAGATCGACACGAAGACCAGCAAGGGCTTAGGCATGCTGTTGTCGGGTTCGGGCAGCGGCGTGCCGTCGACCAGGCCGATCAGCGCGTCGCTGCCGCGCAGCAATCCGCCGCCGTAGTCGCCGTCGCGGAACGCGGGCGTCAGGTACTCGTTGATCACCTGGGTCGCGGCTTCGTCGGTGACCGTCTGCTCCAGACCGTAACCGACGTGGATGCGCATGCGCCGGTCGGTCTTCGCCACCACGATCAACACGCCATCGTCGATGTCCGCGCGTCCGGGCTTCCATTGCTCGAACACGCGCTGGGCATAGGCCTCGATCGATTCCGGGCCGGTGCTGTCGATCATCAACAGCATCAGCTGCGCGCCCTTGCGGCGTTGCAGATCGAGCGAACGTTCGCGCAGCGTGGCCTGGGTCGCCGCGTCGAGGGTGCCGGTGGTGTCGGTCACCGGCGAGGTCAGCTTGGGAATCGCGCGCAGCGGCTGCGCGGCGAGGTTCAGGCCGGCCAGCGCCAGAAGCAGCAACAGCGCGAACCGCGCCCACGTGCTGCGTGCGCGCCGGCGCGAACCGCGCAGCGAATTCATGACGGCAGCTTCGAAGCGGTCCATGCCCATCAGCGGTGCCCTGGGGCGCCGCCGCATTCGCGCTCGCCGCTCAGGGCGTCCGCGGCTCGCCATCGATGCGCGCGAACGCGCGGCACGGCCGGCTCAGCCGCCGGCCGAGGGCGGCGCGGGTGCCGGGGCAGGCGCCGGGGCGGCGGCCGGCTGGCCGAAATCGACCTTCGGCGCTTCCTGGATTTCGGCCGCGTTCTGCACGGTGAAATTCGGCTTGGTCGCGTAGCCGAACATCTTGGCGGTGAGGTTGGTCGGGAACTGGCGCAGGTAGGTGTTGTAGTCCTGGACCGCGGCGATGTAGCGCTGGCGTTCCACGGTGATGCGGTTTTCGGTGCCTTCCAGTTGGGTCTGCAGGCTCAGGAAGCCCTGGTCGGCCTTGAGCTGCGGGTAGTTTTCGCTGACCACCAGCAGGCGGCCGATCGCCCCGCGCAACTCGCCCTGGGCCTGTTCGAACTGCTGCAGCGAGGCCGGATCGTTGGCGTTGACGTTGATGCTGCCGACCTTCGAACGCGCTTCGGTCACCTGCACCAGCACCTGCTGCTCGTGGCTGGCGTAGCCCTTCACCGTCGCGACCAAGTTCGGCACCAGGTCGGCGCGGCGCTTGTAGACGTTGAGCACCTGCGACCAGGCGGCGGTCACCGCTTCGTCCTTCTGCTGGATGGTGTTGTAGCCGCAGCCGCTGAGCACGACGGTCAAGGCAAGCACGATCAAGGCTCGGAACATGGCGCGACTCTCCCGCTGGATGACGGCCGCATTGCAGCACCGGGCGGGGATCGGCGCAATGGTCGCGGTGTGATGACGCCGGGCGGGCGGCCGCGACCTTGGCGAGCGGTCGTTGCGGCGAGGTGTTTTGTGGGAGGGAGCTTCAGCCCCGATGCTTCCGGCTCAGATCGCCCGAAACCACCGTAGCGCTGATCGAAAAGCGTCGGGGCTGAAGCCCCCTCCCACAGAAGCTCCCTCCCACAAAAGACCTCGAAGCTGCATCGGAATTGAAACACCCTTGCACCCCGGGCCTCGACGCTCGACCGCGCCTGGCTACCACGCCGGCCACAAAAAAGGCCGGCGATCGCTCGCCGGCCTTTCGGGTTCGCAAAGCGCCGCGCTTACTGCGCGCTCAACCGCCGCGAAGCGCGCTTCTTGGCCCACAGGTTCAGGCACTCGACCAGCGCCGAGAAGCCCATCGCGCCGTAGATGTAGCCCTTCGGGATATGCACTTCCAGGCCGTCGGCGATCAGGTACACGCCGACCAGGACGATGAAGGCCAGCGCCAGCATCTTGATGGTCGGGTTGTTGTCGATGAAATGGCCCAGCGGCTTGGACGCCAGCAGCATCACGCCGACCGCCAGCAGGATCGCGGCGACCATCACCGGGGTGTGGTTGGCCATGCCGACCGCGGCGATCACCGAGTCGAGCGAGAACACGATGTCGATCACCGCGATCTGCGCGATCACCGCCATGAACGACGCCGCCGGCTTGGTGTGCACGTCTTCGGATTCGTCCTCGCCGACGATCAGGTCCTTGACCTCCATCGAGCCCTTCACCAGCAAGAACGCGCCGCCGAGGATCAGCACCAGGTCGCGCACCGAGATGCCCTGGCCGAGCACGGTGAACAGGTCGCTGGTCAGACCGGCCAGCCAGGCCAGGGTCAGCAGCAGCGCGATACGGGTGATGCAGGCCACCGCGATGCCGAACTTGCGCGCCTTCTCGCGGCTCTCGTACGGCAGCTTGCTGACCGCGATCGAGATGAAGACGAGGTTGTCGATACCCAGCACGATTTCGATCGCGCTCAGGGTGATCAGGGTGATCCAGACTTGCGGATCGGTGAGCAGTTCAATCACGTGCGGCATACCTCAAGGTGTAGTGGGAAGCCCGCGGCTGGGTCCGCGGAGGGCGCGCCGCGAGGGCGGCCCGGTTGCAACGGCCTGCGCCGTTCCGCGATGGGCGATGCGGTCCGTGCGGACGCGCTCAGCCCATCAGGTGGTGCCACAGCCGCGGGCCGAGGATCGCGGCCCAGGTCAGCAGCACGTTCATCAGCAGCACGAACACCGCGGCCGAGCCCATGTCCTTGGCGCGTCCGGCCAGTTCGTGGAACTCCGGGCCGTAGCGTTCGATCACCGCCTCGACCGCGGAGTTGAGCAGTTCCACGCTCAGCACCAGCAGGATCGAGCCGATCAGCAGCGAGCGTTCGACCCCGGTTTGCCCGAAATACCAGCCGATCGGGGCCAGTACCACGAACATGTACACCTCGAGCCGGAACGAGGACTCGTGCAGCCAGGCCGCGCGCAGGCCCTGGAACGACCAGGTCGCGGCCTTGAGGATGCGACCGGGACCGCGCGGCTTGTGCCCGTATTCGTCAGCCACGGGCACGCTCCAGGTCGGCCGCGGGGCGGATTTGATCGGGGCACTCGGGCGGAGACGGCTCGAAGGTCGGCATGGCGTGCGGGTCTCAATCGTGCGGGCCGGGGCCGGCCGGGCGCGGCCGGGGCCGCTACAGGGCGGAGATTTTGCCACAAGCCCGGCGGGGCTGCCCTTGCGGCGGGTTTGTTCGCGGCCGGGTCGGTGCCGGGCCGGTGGGCTGGCGCGGCTGGATTGGTGGCGCTTGGGGACCGGGGGTCGGGCTGGGCGTTGCACCTGTCCGGCGGGGCTTGGGGCGATTCGGGGTTTATCGCAGGGTCGGGTTTGCGCTTGGGCGAGGTTTGTTGGGTTGCCGATCTTCGATGGGCGGGTGATTCAAACCTGTCGACGAGGCAGCCGCATCGCCGCCGCCGCAGGAGCGGCGCAAGCCGCGACCGCGCCATCGCGGCTACCTCGCAATCTTCGTCGCAATTGCGTTCCCGCGGTCGCGGCTTGCGCCGCTCCTACAGGTAGGCCATGCGGCTTTCGCCTGAAGTCGGATTTCATTTCCAGCGCTGCGAGGCTTGTAACTCGCGAGAACAAAAGCACACCCGGAGGGCGGCGCACATGGATGTGCGCCGCGCGCCACCGGGACAGGATGTCCCGTGTGGCGCGTGCCTGCGCCTGCAACGATCGTGCGGGCCCTTGATTAAAGAAAAAGCGTTTTTCTTTGGTTACCTTTCTTTTGTCGCTTTTGACAAAAGAAAGTAACTCGGCCGCTTGCGGACGAAAGCTGTTGCCTTTGTCTCAAAGGCTCTAGAGCTCTAAAGCTTTAGGAGCTACCAGCAGGATCAAAAGCTTCCGCCACTAAAGCGGCGGGTCACTTTCTTTTGTCAAAAGCGACAAAAGAAAGGTAACCAAAGAAAAACGCTTTTTTGTGGATCAAGTGCCCGCAAGTGCGGAGCTGACGCAGGCATGCGCCATACGGGACATCCATGTCCCGATGGCGCACGGCGTGCATCCTGCACGCCGCCCTCCGGGTGTGCGTTTGCTAACGCGAGTTAAGGGCTTCGCAGCGCTGGATGAACTGCAAGACTTCAGGCGAAAGCCACATGGCCTACCTGTAGGAGCGGCGCAAGCCGCGACCACGAAAATACGACCACGGCGTAAATCTCGACGTTATCGCAATGTCGCGGTCGCGGCTCGCGCCGCTCCTACAGGGGCTGCGGCGGGGCTACGCGGCCACCGGCGCTTCGAACGCGCGACGCCCACTCACTGCTGCCGCAACGCCTCGATCGGATCGAGCTGCGAGGCCTTGCGCGCCGGGTAGTAGCCGAAGAACAAACCGGTCGCGATCGAGAACCCCGCCGCCAAACCGATCACCTGCCCGTTCAAGGCGACCGGCAACGCGCCGAACTTGCCGACCAGCAGGGTGCCGGCAATCCCGATCGCGATGCCGATCGCGCCGCCGATCAAGGAAATCAACATCGCCTCGGCCAGGAACTGCGACTGGATGTCGCGCGGGCCCGCGCCGACCGCCATGCGCAGGCCGATCTCGCGGATGCGTTCGGTCACCGACACCAGCATGATGTTCATGATGCCGATGCCGCCGACGATCAGCGAAATCGTCGCCACCGCGCCGAGCAGCAACGACATCAGCCGCGTCGTCTGGGTGCGCGTGGCCACCACTTCGGCGATGTTGCGCACGGTGAAATCGTCGTCGCCGCCGGGCTGGATCTTGTGGCGCTGGCGCAGCAGCGCTTCGATCTGCTCCTGCGCGTACGACACGTCCTCGGCGCGGCCCACGCCGACCGCGATCTGCATCACCGCGCCGTTGGGCAGGCCCATCGCGCCGAGCAGGCGGCGACGGCCGGTTTCCAGCGGCACCAGCACCACGTCGTCCTGGTCCTGGCCGAAGCCGCCCTGGCCCTTGGGCTTGAGCGTGCCGATCACGGTGAACGGCACCCGGCCCAGGCGGATGGTCTGGCCGATCGCGTCTTCGTCGCCGAACAACTCGCGGCGCACGCTCTCGCCGAGGATCACCGACTTGGTGCCGCTGCCGTAATCGCGCTGTTCGAAACTCGATCCGCCGGCGATCACCCAGCCGTTGATGTCGAAGAAATCCGCCTGCACGCCCTGCCACTGGGTCGACCAGTTGTTCTCGGCGAACACCGCCTGGGTGCCGCCGCGCAAGGATGCGGCCACGTACTGCACCTCGGGCACTTCGTTGCGGATCGCTTCGCCGTCGTCCTCGGTCAGGGTGAAGAAACTCGACGAACTCAGGCGCACGCCGCCGGTGCCGCGCCCGCCGCCACCGGAACTGATGTCGAGGCGATTGGAGCCTAGGCCCGAGACCAGCTTGTCGATTTCCGACTGAGTGCCCTGCCCGACCGAGACCATCACGATCACCGCGGCGATGCCGATGATCACGCCGAGCGAGGTCAGCGCGCTGCGCATCCAGTTGCCGCGCAAGGCGAAGATCGCGGTGCTCAGCACTTCGAAGAAATTCATGCGCCGGCCTCCTGCACGTGCAGCTCGCCGTCGCGCATGACGAAGATGCGGTCGGCGTGCGCGGCCACGTCCGGGTCGTGGGTGATCAGCACCACGGTGTGATCGTCGGCCTGCAGGCGCTTGAACAGGGCCAGGATTTCCTCGCCGGTGCGGGTATCGAGCGCGCCGGTGGGTTCGTCGGCGAGCAGGATCGGCGGGCGGTTGATCAGCGCACGCGCGATCGCCACGCGCTGCTGCTGGCCGCCGGACAGTTCGCTGGGACGGTGGCCGGCGCGCGCGCCCAGGCCGACCGATTCCAGCGCTTCGTGCGCGCGTTGCAGACGTTCCTCGCGCTTGATGTTGGCGTAGCCCATCGGCATCGCCACGTTTTCCAGCGCGCTCATCCGCGGCAGCAGGTTGAAGCCCTGGAACACGAAGCCGATCTTGTCGCGGCGCAGGATCGCGCGTTCTTCTTTATCGAGCGTGGCCACGTCGATGCCGTCGCACAGGTACACGCCGCGGGTCGGCGTGTCGAGGCAACCGATCAGGTTCATCAGGGTCGACTTGCCCGAGCCCGACGGGCCCATGATCGCGACGAACTCGCCGCGCGCGATCGACAGCTCGACACCGTGCAGCGCGATCACTTCGGCCTCGCTGCCCGGCGAATAGACCTTGCCCAGATCGCGGGTCTCGATGACCGCGGTGGCCTCAGCGGCGCGACTCATTTCGTGCCGCGCCCCGTGCCGACCACGACCTCGTCGCCCTCGGCGATGTTGCCCGAGACTTCGGTCCAGCTGCCGTCGCTGGCGCCGACCCGCACCGTCACCGCCTGCGGTTCGCCCTTGACCAGTTTGTACAGCGGCACGCGGCGCGCGCTGACCAAGGCCGCGACTTCACTGTCCCATTGGCTGCGCTGCGCCTCGCTGAGCGATTCGCGGAACGCGCCGAACTGCTGATTGAACCGTTCCAGCATGCGCTGACGCGCGGCGCCGGAGATCGCGCCGCCGCCGCGGCTGGCGTTGCGGTTGTTGCTGCCACCGCCGCCACCGCCGCCCGGGCCGCGACCGCCGCCCATGATGATCGGCGCGCCGCCACCGGGCGGTCCGCCCGCGGCGCCGCCGGCCGGGGCCGCGGTGCGCGCGGCCATGCGCTGCTTCATCTGTTCCAGCGCCGCGTCGAACGCGGCCTGCTGGTTCGCATCGAGCTTGAGCTTGGCCGCGACCGCCGGCAGATCGTTGCCGAGTCCGCCGCGCGCGCCGCCGGGACCCGCGGCCGCACTGGCCGCGGCCGGGTCGTCGTCGGCCGGCTTGTAGCGCAGCGCGGCGTTGCCGACCCGCAGCACGTCGTCGCGATGGCTGACTTCGATCTCGGCGTTGGCGGTCATGCCTGGCAGCAGCACGCCGTCGGGGTTGTCGACCGCGACCACCACCGGGTAGGTGATGACGTTGCTGGTGTTGGTCGCCGACAGCCGCACCTGCTGGACGCTGCCGCGGAACTTGCGGTCGGGGAAGGAATCGACGGTGAAGTCGACGCTTTGGCCCGACTTGACCTGGCCGATGTCGGCTTCGTCGATCGCCAGCACGATCTCCATCTTCGACAGGTCCTCGGCGATCTGGAACAACACCGGCGACTGCAGGCTGGCGGCGACGGTCTGGCCGGGCTCGATGGTGCGGGTCAACACCACGCCGTCGACCGGCGCGCGGATCACCGTGCGTTGCAGGTTCAGGCGCGAGGTCTGGGTCGAGGCGATCTGCTGGTTGATCTGCGCCTGCGCGCCGGCGAGCTGCGCGCGTGCCTGATCGCGCGCGGCGCGGGCGAGGTCGGCGTCGCTGCGCGCGACCAGCTGGTTCTTGGCCAGTTCGGTCTTGCGCTGGTAGTCGAGTTCGGCGTTGCGCAAGGTGGCCTGCGCGGTCGCCAGGCCGGCGCGGGCGTTGTTGACCTGGGCGGTGCCCTGGGCGATCTGCGCCTCGTAGGTGCTCGGATCGATGCGCGCGATCACCTGGCCCTTGGTCACCCGATCGTTGAAGTCGACCAGCACGTCGGTGACCTGCCCGGAAATCTGGCTGCCCACGTCGACGGTGGAGATCGCCGACAGCGCGCCGGTGGCCGAGATCGCCACCCGGATGTCGCCGCGTTCGACCTTGGCGGTGCGATAGGCGCTCGCGGCCTGTTCGGCATTGCGCTGGCGGTAGAAGTACCAACCGCCGCCGGCCACCGCCACCACCACCACGGCGATCACGATGCGCTTGGGCCAGGGCGACCGGCGCGGGCGCAGGGTCTTGTTCGGGCTGGACGGGGAGGTCGGCTTGGCTGCGCTCATGGAGTTCGGTTCGAAGGCTATGGAGGCGCGAACGCGCGCGGCTGAATGGGGTTGACACTTGTCGCGCCGGAGTTGACCGGGTTTGGCGCGGTCGGTTCAGTTTCGTTGGCGGGACTTGGTGGATCGGGCGATGGGTTGGCTTCGTTGGCGATGGGGTCTGTCGCGGGGCATTTCTAATCGGATGCCAGGCGGCAATGAAGCGTCGCACAGCGGGCGCGCGTCGTGCATGCCGGCGCGACCGCGGCGGCGCTTGTGGGAGGGGCTATTGCCCCGACGCTGTTCGATCAGCGGCGACACAGCTCACGGCGGTGGAATCGATCGAGATCGGTCAAAAAAGCGCCGGCCTCATGAAATCAATGGAAAGCCACAACTGCCTCGGAAACCTCGAAGTCTCTTGAGTGCCTTGGGAGCCCCGAAGTCTCCGTGGGAGGGGCTATTGCCCCGACGCTGTTCGATCAGCGGCGACAGAGCTCATTGCGGTGGGATCAATCCAGGTCGGAGCGGAAAGCGTCGGGGCATTGGCCCCTCCCACAAAAGACCTCGTCACCATCACGGAGGTCGGAACGAAAGGCGTCGGGGCTCAAGCCCCTCCCACAAAAGAATTCCGGGCATTCGCCAGACCGGTATGTCGCGCTAGGTCGGTCTGGCTCAGCCCGACAGATCGAAATGCAGATCGGCGGTGTAGCGAAGATCTTTCGCGCCCGTGCGCAGTCCGGTGTCTTCTCGCGTCTGCGCATGCGCCGGCGCGATCACGCCCTGCGCCACACGCCGCACGCCCGTGGTCTTCGCCAGGCCGGTGCACCAGGCCTGCCAGCGCTGGCCGTTGCGGCGGTCGCGATAAGCCACGCCTTCGAGCTGTTCGGGCGTGACCGGCGCCGGGGTGAGCACATCGAGGTATTCGACCAGGCCGCGCTCGGGACCGGCGGCGTCGGCCACCGCGTGGCAATACACCGCGGTCCACAGGTCTTCGCGCAAACGCACGGCGTATACATCGCCGGCCGCGACCGGGCCCGGCAGCGAGCGTCCGGCCGCGCGCGGCGCGGTGGCGCGCTTGGGCTTGGCGACCACCGGCGCCGACGGCCGCGTCGCGGGTTTGCGGATGCCGCCGAACAAACGCTCGACCACCGCCGTGTTGATACCGTCGTCGGCGCTCCACCACGCCAGCGGCGCGGGCACTTCGACCCGGATGTTGGGCCGCTGGTCGCGCTCGACCGCGCTGGTCCAGGCAGTGAGCAAGCCCGGATGCTCGGCGTTCTCGATCACGCTGATGAAGGACAAGGCTTCGAGCGTGGACTCGCAGCGATAGACCGTGTTCGCGCTGAGCAGCCTGGCAGCCTTGAGCTGCTTGCGCGCGACGCTGTAGCGGCTGCCCGCGAGCAAGCCAGCGAGCAGTTCGAGCACGCTGTGGAAGGTCCAGGCGTCGTGTTCGCTGGGTTGCGGCCACGCCGGCTGGGCGAGCGCGAATTCCAGCGCGGCCACCGCCTCGACCGGCCCGTAACTGCCCCAGCCGGTGCCCTGGATCGAGCGGAACAGCGCGCGTTCGGTGAGATCGTGCGGGCTGCGCGCGTCGTGGAAACACAGCCGGCAGGTCGGATTGGTTTCGCTCATCGGCTCGAACTCGTGCGCCGGCATCGCCAGGCCCAGGCACGCGGCGGGCAGGACCGATTGCCAGCTCAGGTCGGCGCGGGTCAGCGAAGTCACGAAGGCCTCGGCCGCCTTGTCCAGGTCGATGCGCGCGGCCAGCGCGCGCAAGCGCGTCACCGCTTCGTCGTGCGTCATCGCGCTGAGCGCGTTGGGCGGCAGGCCGGCCGCATCGAGCGCCTGCAGGTCCTGCGCCGAGAAGGTGCTCGGCACCTTGTGCAGATAGCGTCCGTCGGCGTCGAAATAAGTAGTGCCGTCGAGGTAGATGCGTTCGAGCAGACTGCGGAGGTCCGGATTCATGAGGGCGACGGCTGCTGCGCGGTGATCGGCCGACTATAACCGCGCCCAGCTGCGCGATGCCGTCGCGCCTGCGCGAACCATCCGATCATGTGGAAAAGTGGATGAATCCGCATACAGACCTGCACGCGAATGGCGCATCAAAGCGCCGACGCTCAGGCTTCCGGCACCCGCGGCGCCGGCAGGATCACACCGGTCGACACCGTGGCCGCGCTCGGCTTGAAGCGGATCACCGCGGTGGTGCCGTGATCGGGCGCGCTGGTCAGGGTGACCGGCCAACCGAAGCGTTCGCCCAGCCGGCGCACGATCGACAGGCCCATGCCCTTGCCGTCGCCGGCGGAGAAGTCGGCGCGGTAGAACGGGGTGAACGCCTTGGTCAGCGTTTCCACCGACATGCCGATGCCGGTGTCGCGGATTTCGATGCAGTCGCGGCTCAGGTACACGTCGATGCGGCCGGCATCGGTGAAGCGCACCGCGTTGCTGAGCAGGTTGCCGATCATCACCCCGAGCGCATGCGGCGGCGCGGTCAGGCGCGGGCCGCCTTCGTCGTACAGGTGCAACTCGACCGGCTTGCCGTTGAGCAGCGGCAGGATGCGTTCCATCTCGTTGTCGACGATGTCGCGCACCGCGAATTCCTCCGACTGCGGCTCGATGTCGGATTCGCGCGCCAGGATCAGGAAGGCGTCGATCACCGCCTCCATGTCGCGGCCGGCGCGCTGCACCCGCAGCAGCGAGCGTTGCGCGCGCAGCGGCGTGTCCGGATCGGCCAGCATCAGGTCGGTGGCGACCCGGATCACGGTCAACGGGGTGCGCAGCTCGTGGCTGGCGTCGCGGGTGAAATCGCGCTCGCGCTGGACGAAATCGCTGACCCGCTCGGCCAGGCCACTAAGCGCGCTCGACAGGCGCCGCACTTCGCTGCCCGGGTCGTAGGGGAACTTGATCGGCTCGATCAGGCTGGTGTCGGGATCGCGCGGATCCCACTGCGAGACCACGTTGGCCAGCCAGCTGACCGGCGACACCAGCCGCTTGGAGGTGCGGTAGGTATGCCAGGAGATCAGGTAGGTGGTCAGCAGCGATAGCAGCAGCGAGAACAGGCCAGTGTAGAGGATGGCCTCGTCGATCAGCTCGGTCGCGTAGACCATGTAGAAGGTGCCGGCGTCGCGCCGGTCGACCAGCACCACCCGGCCGCCGCCGGGCAGGTTGTGCAGGCCCGAGTCGGCGCCGCGGATCGCCGCCGGCAGCAGCGAATCGCTGGCCCCGGCCGGGACGAAATGGCCGCGCGTGGTCGAGGTGCGCGGCAGCGGATAGTCGATGTCGCGTGCGCGCCCGGCCCAGTAGTCGTCGGCCTCGCGCTGCATGCGCTGTTCCAGCACGACATGGCGCACCGCGAGGCCCGCCAGGAGAATACCCAGCGTGATCGCGATGCTGCCGATCACGGCTTGCAGGATGAACGCAAGCTTGATCTTGCGCGGGAGCCCTTGCGGCATGGCGGCGAAACCGCGTCAGTCCGGCGGCTGGGAAATGTCCGCCACGCGGTAACCGGCGCTTTGCACGGTATGCAGCAGTTGCTTGCCGAACGGCTTGTCGATGGTCTTGCGCAGGTTGTACAGATGGCTGCGCAGGGTGTCCGAATCGGGCAAACCGTTGCCCCAGATCTCGCGTTCGATTTCCTGGCGGCTGACCACGCGCGGCGATTCGCGCATCAGGATGGTCAACAGGCGCAGGCCGATCGGCGACAGTTGCAGTTCGCTGCCGCCGCGGGTGACCCGCAGGCTGGCCGGATCGAGCACAAGATCGGCGACCTTGAGCACTTCGCCGCCGACCTGGCGGCGTTCGCGACGGATCAGGGCGCGCAGGCGCGCTTCCAGTTCCTGGATCGCGAACGGCTTGGTCAGGTAATCGTCGGCGCCGGCGCTCAGGCCGGTGAGTTTTTCGTCGAGCGTGTCGCGCGCGGTCAGCATCAGCACCGGCGTGGACTTGCGCGCTTCTTCACGCAGCTTCTTGCAGACCTCGATGCCGTCCATGCGCGGCAGCATCAGGTCCAGCACGATCACGTCGTAGCTGTTCTCGGTGGCCAGACGGTAGCCGTCGAGGCCATCGGCGGCGTAATCGACCTCGAAACCGCGGCTTTCGAGGTATTCACCGACCATCTCGGAGATATTGCGGTTGTCTTCGACGATGAGGACCAGACCCCCGTCTCTCGTACCCTGCATGCAGCCTCTCCATTGCTTCAGTTTTGTGAAGGTTGCCCTCCACAAGGTGGACGGCCCGTGAAGGCGGTGGCTACGCTGGCCTTTAATCTCACCATCCCTGTGCATTCCCTCTCGCCCGCCTGGACTTCCGATGCTCGCCGACCGCCTCTATCCGATCCTGCTGTTGCTGGGGTCCAACATCTTCATGACCTTCGCCTGGTACGGGCACCTGAAGTACAAGTCTTCGCCGCTGGTGCTGGCGATCGCGGTCAGCTGGGGCATCGCCCTGTTCGAGTACTGCCTGCAGGTGCCGGCCAACCGCATGGGCAGCGCGGTGTACTCGGCGCCGCAGCTCAAGGGCATGCAGGAGGTGATCACCCTGCTGGTGTTCGCCGGCTTCTCGGTCTGGTACCTGGGCGAGCCGATGAAGTGGAACCACTGGGCCGGGTTCGGCCTGATCGTGGTGGCGGCGTGGCTGATCTTCCTGGAGTGAGCCCGGGCATGACGCCTTCCACCGCCGTGCCGAGCGTCGACATCGGCCTGTACGACCTGCTCGGCGAATACCTGGCCCATGGCGACCTGGTGTCGCTGGCGCGGCTGGGGCTGTACCCCGACGACAAGCCGCGCATGCTCGCCGAGGGTTTCGAAGCGGCCGGCGACCTCGCCGAATTCAATCTGCTGGAAAAGGACGTGTCGATCCGCCATCGACGCGGCTGGTTTGCGCTCACGCTCAAGCCGTTCTACTACGGCGACCGCTACATCGGCACCGGCCTCGCCCTGCCGTGGCGGCAATTGCGCCTGGCGTCGCTGCTGCGTTGGCTGCGCACGCGACACCCCGCGCAAGCGCGAGTGCTGCTGCATCTGGTCGACGCCGAACAAGGCGCGCTGCTGGTCGGCGAGACCACCGCGTTCCATTTCCATCGCCAGGGCCGGCGTTACTACGTCACCACGATCGAGACCGGCAGCGCCGGCGAAAAACCGCGATGGCATTACAGCGCCGCGGCGTGGGTCCGGCGGCTGATGAGCGAGTTCGGCGACAACGCGCGGATGCACGCCCTGGCCGACGGCGATGCCGAGGTGCTGGCGGCGCTGGCCGAGATCGAGCCCTACTTCGGCGGCGAGTGATCGAACCGGGAGGACTCCGCGAGGTCGCGAGGTCGCGAAGTTTTTGTGGGAGGCGCTTCAGCCCCGATGCCTTTCGCTCCGATCGCCGCGACCTTGTACGCGTACCCTGCGCGGCCCAGCTACGCAGCCAGACAACCCGCCCGCGTCATGGCCCGCAGATCGATTCCACCTCGACCTCGCGCGTCCACATCTCCTCGCCAATGCGCATCGTCAGCGCGCCGCGCCACACGGTGCGAGTGCTGGCGTCGCCATCCCCGCTCGCCTGCCCCGGCGACAGCGGCGTCCAACCGCCGTCGCCGTTTTCGACGAATTGCCGCGGCGGTTGCAGGCGCAGATGCGCCGATACCCGTTCGGCCGGCGCGGCCCACTCCAGTTCCGCGCCGCGACGGCCTTGCACGGTCCTGGCTTCGACAGCGAACTCGCCGTCGCTTCGCCGCAGTACGAGCGGGCGGCCGTCGAGCGACACGAACAAGGCCGGCCAGGCCGCCAGATCGGCGCGGTCGTCGTCGTTCGCAAGCCAGACCGTCGCCAGCACCGCATTGCGCTCGCGCTCGCCTTCGCCCCGCACCGGCGCGGCCGGGCGCACGCGGACGATGGGACAGGTCTTGCTGTCCATCGCCTGATCGAGCCAGGCCGAGCGGCGCATCGGCAGGTCGGGGCCACGGGCCGAGGCGACACTCGCAGGCGCGACCCACGGCGCGACGCACAACACCGCGGCCAACAGCAAAACGAAGATCCGAGGCGAGGGCATGGCGTTGCGTCCTTGCGAAGCGAACGCGGCGATGATCGCCGCGCGGGTCAGAATTTGATCTTGCCGGTGAGGATGTCCTTGAACATCACCCAGTCGCCGACGAAGGAATACAGCGGGTGCTTGAAGGTCGCCGGCCGGTTCTTCTCGAAGAAGAAATGCCCGACCCAGGCGAACCCGTAGCCACACACCAACGCGCCCAGCACCAGCCACGGCCGCCCGCCGGCGATCGCCAGCGCGAGCAGGATCAACACCCCGCAACTGCCGATGAAATGCAGGCGCCGGCTGGTGCGGTTGCTGTGCTCGCTCAGATAGAACGGATAGAACTCGCTGAAGCTTGCGAAACGGCTGGCCATCGCTTCCTCCTGATCGCTGTCGTGCTTGCTCGTGCGCCGCACACGCGGCGTCGCGGTTATTTCAATTGCCGGGCCAGACGTCGGTTGCGCAGCCAGATCACCACGCCGAACACGGCCAGGATCGTGCCCATCGCGGTCAGCGCGTTGAACCACCCGCGCTCGCTGAGGCCGAAATAGAACAATACCGCGCCCAGCAGCAGCGGAAATATCACCACCACGACACTTCCGCGCCGGACCTGGCGAAAACTGGCCTCGCTGTTGGCGATCAGCGCATCGCCGCGGCGCACCCTTGCCTCGCATTCGTCCGAACACACCAGCGACGGCCCGAGGTCGCGCACGCACTGCGCGCACACGCCGCGCCCGCAGGAGCGGCAGATGCCGAGGGCTTCGCTGGGAGCGTGGCGGTAGCAGTGCATCGCGATGGTCCGTCCGGGCTGCGTCCCCGATCCTGCGCTGGAGCCGGCGCGGCTTCAAGTGCGGCGCTTTTTGCGAATGCTGCGGTCGCGCTCAGACCGGCTGCGGAGCGAACATGATCACCGCCATCCCGGCCAGGCACAGCCCCGCCCCAAGCAAGTCCCAGTACGTAGGTTTCACCGCGTCGACCCACCACAGCCAGAACACGGCCACGGTGACGTAGACGCCGCCGTAAGCGGCATAGACCCGGCCCGATGCGGTGGGGTGCAAGGTCAGCAGCCAGGCGAACAAGGCCAGGCTCGCCGCCGCCGGCAACAACAGCCAGGCGCCGCCGCCTTTGCGAAGCCACAGATACGGCAGATAGCAGCCGACGATTTCGGCGACGGCGGTGAGCAGGAACAGCAGGAAGGTCTTGAGCATGAGCGTTCCGGCAGTGAGCGTTTGGGCTACGGATGGGGCGCAGCGGCGGACCGGAAAGCATCGGGCCTGAAGGCCCTCCCACGAAAGACCTCGCGGCTTCGCGGAGCGAAAAGCAGCGGGCCTGAAGGCCCTCCCACAAAGGACCTCGCGGCTTCACGGAGCGAAAAGCGTCGGGCCTGAAGGCCCTCCCACAAAAGACCTCGCGGCTTCGCGGAGCGAAAAGCAGTGGGCCTCAAGGCTTTTCCACAAAAGCTTTCGAAGCTGCGAGGTCTTTTGTGGGAGGGGCTTCAGGCCCGACGCTCTTGGCACAGGTCAAAGCCATGCCACAACCGATCAAGGCAGAAGCCGCAACCGCCTACTCGCCGCGCTCGTCGCGCTTGGACTGTTCCCAGTACGCGTCCTGGCCTTCCAGCGGCAACTCGGCCAGCGACAGGCCGTCCTGCGCGGCCATCAGCTCCATCGCGCGGAAGCGGCGTTCGAATTTCAGATTGGCGCGGCGCAAGGCGGCGCCGACGTCGACCTTGCCGTGCCGCGCCAGATTGGCGCAGACGAACAGCACGTCGCCGATTTCCTCTTCCAGCCGCGCCTGCGCGGCCGCATCGTCGGGCGCGGCGGCGATCGCGTCGAACTCGACCCGCACCTCGTCGATCTCCTCGTGCAGCTTGGCGATCACCGGCGCCACGTCGGGCCAGTCGAAGCCGACCGCGGCGGCGCGCTTTTGCAGTTTCACCGCGCGCTGCCATTCGGGCAGGCCGCGCGAGATCCCGGCCAGCGCAGAGCTGTCGGTCTCGCCAGCGGCTTCGCGCTCGCGCCGCTTGAGTTCTTCCCAGACCACCGTCTGCGCCTGCGCGTCCTCGACGCTGGCCTCGCCGAACACATGCGGATGCCGGCGCACCATCTTGTCGCTGATCGCCGCGACCACATCGTCGAACGCGAACGCGCCCTGCTCCTGGGCCATGCGCGCATGGAACACCACTTGCAGCAGCAGATCGCCGAGTTCGTCCTTGAGCGCGTCCAGGTCGTTGCGGTCGATCGCATCGGCGACTTCGTAGGCTTCCTCGATCGTGTACGGCGCGATCGAGGCGAAATCCTGTTCCAGGTCCCAGGGACAACCGCCGTCGCGATCGCGCAACTTGGCCATGATCGCGAGCAGGCCGGCGATGCCCTGCGGCAGATTCAACACCTCAGCCATCGAGCCACTCCCGCCACGGCAAGCCGGCATCGCCCAGGGCGATGAAATCGCCGTTGAGGATGCTGCGGCGCTGGTTGTATCGGAACGGCCGGCCCTGCGGATCGAACACCGCGCCGCCGGCGGCTTCGAGCACGGCCTGGCCGGCCGCGGTGTCCCACTCGCTGGTCGGGCCGAAGCGCGGGTACAGATCGAGCTGCGCCTCGGCGATGCGACAGAATTTCAGCGACGAGCCCAGGCTCAGCATGGCGATGCCGCCGCGCGCTTCGCGATGCGCGTTGACCATGAAGCCTTCGATGCGCGGGTTGTGATGCGAACGGCTCGCCGCGACCCGCAGCGGCTGCGCCGCCGGCACCTGCACGCGCAGCGCGGTTTCGCGCTCGCCGTCGCGGCGGAACGCGCCGACGCCGCGGCCGCCGTACCACAGCGCGCCGCCGACCGGCGCCAGCACCAGGCCGAACACCGATACGCCGTTTTCGATCAGCGCCAGGTTCACCGAGAACTCGCCGTTGCGCTTGACGAATTCGCGGGTGCCGTCGAGCGGATCGACCAGCCACAGGCGCTGCCACGGGCGGCGGCGTTCGAAATCGATTTCGTCGGCGGATTCTTCCGACAGCACCGGCACGTCCGGGGTCAACCGGGCCAGCCCGTCGAGGATGATGTGGTGCGCGGCCATGTCGGCGGCGGTGACCGGCGAGGCGTCGGCCTTGCGCTGCACCGCGAACTCGCCGTCGTAGACCTGCACGATCGCGTCCGAGGCGGCGCGTGCGATCGCGATCGCGCCTTCGATCAAGTCGCGATCGGCGATGCCGGGAAGCAGGCTCATGGCGTCGGCTCGGTCGGCGCTTCGGCTTCGAGCTTGGCCTGTGCGGTGACCTGCGGATGCGGCTCGGGTTCGCCGTTGCGCAGCCATTCGCGGGCGATGAACAACGCAGCGATGCTGCGACCTTCGGAGAAATCCTCGCGCAGGATCAGCTCGTGCAAGGCATCGAGCTTCCACGGCACCACTTCGAGTTCTTCGGGTTCGTCGCCGACCAGGCGCTGCGGATACAGATCGCGCGCCAGCACCAGATGGGCCTGGTGGCTCATGTAGGTCGGCGCCAGGGTCAACGTGCGCAGCACGGTCAGCGAGCGCGCGCCGTAACCGGCTTCTTCCTTGAGTTCGCGGTCGGCCGCCTCGATCGCGTTCTCGCCGGCGTCGATGCGGCCCTTGACCAGGCCCAGTTCGTAGCGATGCACGCCGGCGGCGTATTCGCGCACCAGCAGCACGGTGTCGTCATCGAGCATCGGCACCACCACCACCGCGCCCGGGCCGGCACCGCGATTGCGGCCGTGCAGGCGCTCGTAGCGACGGCGTTCGCCGTTGGAGAACTCCAGATCGAGCGATTCCATCCGGTACGGACCGGCGTCGTGCTCGGTGACGGCGTGGATGATCGGCAGCCGGCGGCTCATGGCGCCGCGCCGAGCAAGAAGGATCCGGGCATGGGCACAGGGCAGAAAGGCACGATAATAGGGGGATGCGAGAGATCACTCACGACCCGATGATGCTAACAGAGCCGGGTGCCGACGCGGCGGACTCATGGCGCGAACGCGACCTGAAAGTGCTGTGGCACCCCTGCACCCAGATGCGCGAGCATCCCCACACCCTGCCCTTGCTGCCGATCGCCAGCGGCCGCGGCGAATGGCTGATCGGCCAGGACGGACGCCGCTACCTGGACGCGATTTCCAGTTGGTGGACCAACCTGTTCGGTCACGCCGAACCGCGCATCGCCCAGGCCATCGCGACCCAGGCGCAGACCCTGGAACACGTGATCCTGGCCGGCTGTTCGCACCCGCCCGCGGTCGAACTGGCCGAACGCCTGCTCGCGATCGCGCCGCGCCAGTCCGATCGCGCGCTGCTGAGCAAGGTGTTCTACGCCGACAACGGTTCGGCCGGGGTCGAGGTCGCGCTGAAGATGGCGTTCCACTGGTTCCGCAATCGCGGCGTCGAGGGGCGGACCAAGTTCATCGCCCTGGAAAACGGCTATCACGGCGAAACGCTCGGCGCGCTCGCGGTCGGCGATATTCCGCTGTATCGGCGGATTTACGCGCCGCTGCTGGCCGAATCGATATTCGCGCCCTCGCCCGACGCCTACGCCTGCGAAGCCGGGCAAACTCCGGCCGATCGCGCGCGCTTCGCCGCCCAGGCTTTGCGCGATCTGCTCGAACGCCATGCAGATGAAGTCTGCGCGCTGATCCTGGAGCCGCGCGTGCAGTGCGCCGGCGGCATGCGCATGCACGATCCGCTGTACCTCACGCTCGCCCGCGAACTGTGCGATCAGCACGGCGTGTTCCTGATCGCCGACGAGATCGCGGTCGGCTTCGGCCGCACCGGCACGATGTTCGCCAGCGAGCAGGCCGGGGTCATGCCCGACCTACTGTGCCTGTCCAAGGGCCTGACCGGCGGCGCGCTGCCGCTGGCGGCGGTGTTGACTACGCAATCGATCTACGACGGCTTCCTCGACGATTCGCGCGAACGCGCGTTCCTGCATTCGCACAGCTACACCGGCAATCCGCTGGCGTGCGCGGCGGCGTTGGCGAGCCTGTCGATCTTCCACGACGACAAGGTGATCGAGCGCAATCGCGCGACCTCAAAACGCATGGCCGCGCTGGCCGCGGACTTCGTCGATCACCCGCAGGTCGCCGACGTGCGCCAGGCCGGAATGATCGTCGCGTTCGAATTGACCCGCGGCGGCGACAAGCGCACGCCGTTCGATCCGGCCGCGCGCATCGGTCTGCGCGCGTATCGCGCCGCGCTCGAACGCGGCGTGCTGCTGCGGCCGCTCGGCGACACCTTGTACTGGATGCCGCCGTACTGCATCGACGACGATGCCTTGAATCTGCTCGCCGCGACCACGCGCGCGGCGATCGATCACGCCGTACAGGAGGCCGACGCATGCGCCTGACCCGAGTCCATGTCGACGCCGACCTCGCCGCCGGTCGCGAAATCGTATTGCCCGAAGGCCCGGCGACCCACCTGGCGCGCGTGCTGCGGCACGAAGTCGGCGATGCCTGCGTGCTGTTCAACGGCGATGGCCGCGATTACCACGGCCGCATTTGCGCGTTGGGCAAGCGCGAGGTGCGGGTGGAGATCGTGTCGGTCGAGGACGTCGCGCGCGAATCCTCGCTTGAGCTGATCCTGCTGCAGGGCATCGCGCGCGGCGAGAAGATGGACCTGATCCTGCAGAAGGCGACCGAGCTGGGCGTCAGCGCAGTGCATCCGCTGTGGTCGCAGCGTAGCGAGGTCAAGCTCGACGAAGCGCGCGCGGAGAAGCGCCTCGCGCATTGGCGCAGCGTGGTCGGTTCGGCCTGCGAACAAAGCGGACGCGCGCGGGTGCCAATGGTGTCCGCGCCGCGCTCGCTGCAGGCGACCCTGGCCACGCTGGCCCCGGGCGGGCTACGCCTGATCCTCGATCCCGAGGGCGAGCTGTCGTTCTCGACCCTGCACGTGGACGCTGACACGCCGGTGCTGCTCGCGATCGGCCCGGAAGGCGGCTGGTCGCCGCTGGACCGCCAGCAATTGCGCGACGCCGGTTTTCAGGGGCTGCGGCTGGGCCCACGGATTCTGCGCACCGAAACCGCCGGCTTGGCGGCGATCGCGGCCTTGCAGGCGCGGTTCGGCGATCTGGCTTGAGGGGCCATTACCGCGGCGTCATGAAAACCGCGGCGACTGAAGTCGGGCGCTGTGCGATTGCCCCTGAGAAACGCCGGCGAGTGGAGTAGCGCGGTCGCGGCTCGCGCCGCTCCTACAGTCGCTCCGCCCAACCACATCCTCACCCGTAAGCCCCTGTAGGAGCGGCGCAAGCCGCGACCGCGGCAACGCAACAACGCCGCAACCGCGAAGTCGAAATCGCCAACCCGTCGCCGACACCAGGCCACATGCACGGCGCATGAGGTTACGCGGTCGCGGCTCGCGCCGCTCCTACAGTCGCTCCGTCCAGCCGCGTCCTCACCCGTAAGCCCCTGCAGGAGCGGCGCAAGCCGCGACCGCGGCAACTCAACAACGCCGCAACCAAGAAGTCGAGATCGCCAACCGATCGCCGACACCAACTGCAGGCGCGACCTGTCCCGCATCAAGATCGCGAAGACGGCTCCGGCCTGACGGCGTACCGCACCAACGCCCGTGGTGACGCACTGTTCAGGGGGGAACTGCGCCACGGGCGCCGGCCGTCACGACCGAAGCCGCCTTCGCAAACCGCTCGAGCGCCGCCTAGTCCAGGCGCTCGATATCGACCACCAGCGACGCGCTGTACGTTTTCCAACTGACCATGATCACGTACGGCCGCTTGCGCGAGCCGCTGTTGCTGATCGCGCCGGCCGCGGTCTTGGGCACCGAGATCTCCATGTCGCCGCCGAAATGCTTGCGCGCGTTGCCGGCCAGGGTGTTGGCCAGTTCGCCGACGGTGTCGCGCAGGTTGGCGTCGGACTGGTCGCTCTCGTTCAAGGCCAGCAGCAGATGCCGGATCATCGCGCGCGGCGCCGATACGGTGATGGTGCCGCGGAACTGGCCGCTGATCGCGATCTGGCCGCTGTAGTCGTAGACCGGCACGGTGCCGCTGTTGTCGTCCAGAAACGCGCCGCGCACCGATGCCGGCTCGTGGGTGAGCTGGTTGAAGTAGTTGGTCACCGCATCGATGAAGACCTTGATCTCGGTCTCGTTGAGGTCGCTCAAGGCAGCATCTCCAGTAGGGCTTCGACCAGTTGGTCGTCGGTGAACGGCTTGTAGAGGAAGCCGCGCGCGCCCTTCTTGAGCGCGCTGATCGCGGTGGTTTTGTCGCTGAGCGCGGAGACCACGAGAATGTTCACCTTCTCGTCGATGGCGGCGATCTGCTCGGTGCACTCCACCCCGCCCAGCTCCGGCATGGTCAAGTCCATCGTCACCACATCGGGGTGATAGCGCACGAACATGCTCAGCGCCTCGGCGCCGTTGCGGGCCTGGCCGACGATCTCCAGGCCGGGCAGGCGCGCATCGCCCGCCAGGCGCGCGATGCGCTGGCGGATCACGTTGGAATCGTCAACGATCATCAACTTCATCGTGGGTCCTGCTCAGAAGGTCAGTTGAAAGTCGGCCGGGCCGGCCGGCAGCGCGGGCGCATGCGCGCCGCCGGCCGCGGCGACCGGCTTGCTTTCGGTGACGGGCAGACGGATGCGGAACTCGGTGTAGGCGCCGACCTTGGTCGACAGCGCGATCGTTCCCGACAGCGAACGCACCTGCTTCATCACCAGGTCCATGCCGATGCCGTGGCCGGCATCGCGATCGCTGTGTTCGGCGGTGGACACGCCGGGCTCGAAGATCTTCATGATCACGTCGCGGTCGCTCAGCGATTCGAGCTGATCGATGCCGTACCGGCCCGAGGCGCTCAACGCCGCGCGAATGCGCGCGACATCCAGGCCGCGGCCGTCGTCGCGAACCACCAGCTCGACCTGGCGGCTGCCGACGTCCTCGCTGCGGAAGCTGACCGTGCCGACCGACGGCTTAGCCCGTGCCTGCCGTTCGGCCGCCGGTTCGATGCCGTGCACCACCGCGTTGCGCAGCAGTTGCAGGCCGATCGTGCGCAGCGCGTTCAAGGTCTCCCCTGGCAGACGGTCGAACGCCTGCAATTGCAGGTCCAGCTGCACCTGCTTGCCCTGCTCGCGGGCGATGCGCTCGGCCAGCGTGTTCCAGCCCTCGACCGCGCGCTGCGACGGACTGACGAGGCTTTGCGGCGCCGCCACGTCGCGGTTGCCGGCCATGCGGTCGAGGAAATCGCGGATCGTCGCCACGCACTCGAACATGTCGTCCAGATGCACGGTCATCTTGACCATGTCGCTGCCTTCCACCGCGCCGCGGTCGCGCAGGTTGATCAGGTCGACCTCGAAGTTGTGGGCCAACGCCTCGATCATGTCCAGGCTCAGCGCGGCCGCCTCGCTCTTGAGCGAATGCACGTCGCGGAAGATCGCGTTGACCAGTTCGCTGTAGTCGGTACCGGTGCGGCGCGCGGCAGCCTGGCGCAGATCGTCGTTGACCCGTTCGAGCACCACGCCGACCCGGTGCAGGAACAGCCGCACCTCGCTGGACTCGCGGCTGAGCACGCGCAGCAGGGCCTCCATTTCCTCGCGGGTGCGGGTCTTGGCCGCGGAGATCTCGTTGGTCAGGCGCACCCGCTCGGAGGCATCGGACACCGTCACCAGCAGATAGACCGTGTCCTCGCTTTCCTGCACACGGTTGAACTGGAAATTCAGATAGCGCGACTGCAGTTGGCCGCGGCCGTCGCTGCCGCCGGACACCGGCACTTCCGACAAGGGATTGAGGCTGGCGACCAGGTTTTCCTTGACCCGCTTGCCGAACAGCAGGCCCAGGTAATCGCGGGTCGCTTCCAGGGTCTGCGGCGTCACCATGGTGCGCATCACCTCGAGCAGGTTCATGCCCGGCTCGACCTTGCGCTGCATGATCTGCGGAAGCGAATTCGACATCTGGCTGCCGATCGAGAAATCGCTGGTCACCAGGAACAGGCCTTCCTTCACCGTCGCCAGGATGTCGTCGGTCTGCTTGCGCGACTGAGTGACGGCCCGGTCGCCCGCGATCAGACGGCGGAACGCGACCAGCGCGGTGAACAGGAAGTTCAGTGCGATCATCACCGCGCCGACGGTCTGGGTGATGCGCAGCCGGCGGTTGGCGATTTCGAGAATTTCCTGCGAGTCGTTGACGCGATCGTTGAGCAGGCCGAACAGTTTTTCGTTGTTCTGCAGGCCGTAGGACAACGCGCGGTCGAGCTTGGCCTGATCGGCGCCGCCGCTCTTGAGCACCTGCGAAATCAGCGCCGCGTACGGCGCCCACACCGCGTTCACGCCCGAGTTGACGTTGATCATCTCGCCGGTCGCGCCCGCTCCGGGCTGCAACGGAACGCTGCTGGTGTCGCCCGGCAGGCGACCGCCCTCGCGGAACACCTTGATGGTGTCGGTGATCAGCTCGGCGCGATCCTTGAGATTATCCAGCGTCGACTTCTGCGCCGGCCGGCCGGCCTTGGCGTCGCGGTCGAGCTGGCTCAGTTCGAGCAGCACCACCTGGGTCGCGCTTCGTTCGTTGCCGGCGAGCCGTCGCGCGTGGGTACCGCGGGCGATGTCGTTGGATTCGAGCAAGGTGGCGCCGATCAGCGCCGCGGAAATGACCAGGAACAGGCCGACCGCGATGATGAGGATGAAATATCGTTTCCAGAAACTGTTCGTGGCCTGTTGCATGTTGGCTCCCCGCAAGAGCTGAGGCCGGAAGGATGTCCGGCGCATCTGGAATCGGGCGCTTTTATGGGTAAGCGCGAAGGCCTAGAAGTACACTTGCATGCGCAGTTCGGTGATGTTCGGATCCAGTCCGACACCGCGACGCTGGCTGTCGACCATCACGTAGTTGGCCTGCAACTTGAAGTGCTGGCCGATGTACCAGTTCAGGCCGATCGTCCAGTCCTTCTGCTTGCCGCCGCGCAGCAGGCCGTGATCGATATCGACCGTGGAATAGCGCAGCGCGACTTCGAACGCGCCGTAGTCGTGCCTGGGCTTGACGTTGCCGAACGCGGCGCTCTTGTAGCTGCGCTTTTCGCCGGTCAGCACCCACGCGCCGGACAGGTAATAGCCGTCGGCCTCGTAGTCGGGCCGCCCGTCGCGTTGCACCGCCATGCGCAGGTATTCGCTTTGCAGCAGCAGCGGCCCGTGCTGCCACATCGCTTCCAGTCCGGCGCGGTTGATCGCCTCGACCGAATCGATCGCCCCCGAATCGACCAGGCGCACCCCGGTCAGGAACGCCTCGGGCCGCACGCGGATGCGCGCGCTGTCGTCGTCGCGTTTTTCGTTCGAGCCCGACACGCCGACATGCACCACGTCGGCATCGGTCTTGACCGGATTGAACACCACCCGCGCGGCCAGCATGCGGCCTTCGTTGTCGCCCTGCAGGTCGCCGCCGCTCATGACCGCGGCGTTGATGTACCAGCCCTTGAGCTTTTCGTACGTCCAGTCGACGCCCAGGCGGCGGCCGGCGTAGACCGTGGACACCGGCAGCGCGCGTTCGAGAAAGGTGGTCGAGGTGGTGCCGACCGCGCCTTCTTCGTAACCCACCGGCGTCTTGAACTGGCCGATGCGCAGATCGCCGCCGCGCTCGCTGGACAGGCGGATGAAGTTGTCGAGCCAGACCTTGTTCCTGAAGTCGTAGCCCATGGCGACATCGAACACGCCCGGCTTGCGCAGGTAGGCGTTGAGTTCCTGGCGGCGCCAAGCATCGTCGTCGGCGAAGCGCGCGGCGCCGCCGGGCAGCCGGTCGTCGCCGAACTCGTTGTAGTCGTAGCTGAGATTTCCCCTCAGGCCGATTTCCACGCCCGATTCGGTCGTGGTCTTGACCGGCCAGTCGCCCAGCAGGCTGTAGCTCGGTGCCTCGGCCGCGACGGCCGACGAAAACGCCAACGACATCGCGCTCGCGAGTGCGCTTCTGATCCACATGCCACTTGTCCCCTGTCTTGTCGCCATGCCGCCCAACGCGGCGATTGCGGCGCCCACGCTATGCGCGTGCGGCGCCGTGCTTCATCACTGCTCGCGGATCGCGCGCCGAGCCTGCGCGCGATCCGAAGCCATGGTGCCGAGCGTCCGCATCCGATCCCGACGCGTTTGCCTCGTCGCGCGATCGAATGCGGCGCCGGCGCCATGTCCATGCGTGCGCTACCGCCGCGCATCCCCATCCCGGTAGGTAACGCACTTGTTGCCGCGCCATGGACTGCGCTCTGGCGACATCGACGCGTCGACGCGCATCGCCTGCGCGCGGCCGCTTCGCATTGCGAAGTCGACGCTGCGTCGGATCTGCGTGACACGTCATGCCGCCCCCCTTTCACTGGCGTCACCGCCGACGAATCGCCGCGTTCGGCGCTCGCCCGGGTCGGTGTTGCGCGCCTTCGATAATCGAGGCCTCCGGGCTTGTCCATAGGGAAAAAGTGGATACAACCAGGCGAACTGCATTGCGCATGCCCGGCACAATCACGGGCGCACATGCGTTGCGTGTTTCGCATACCCACTCGAAAAAACGCGGCCATCCGTCGGGCGCGCGCGCGATCATCGCCAGCGCGCGACATCGAAACCCAACAAAGCAATACGGCGCCGGATTGCTCCAATGCGGTGCCCAGGCGGGTCGTATGTGACGCGGCGCGACGGGCGCCGCAATGCATGGCACAGGTTCCGCGCCGCGCGGTGTGTTCAGCGCATCCGGCTCAGAAAATCCGAAAAAATGTGTTGTTCATCATCATGAAAATGTGATGCACATCAAATTTAATCATTCAGCCGCGCGAGCCGCGTGTGCCGCACGGCATGCGAAATATTTCATCGATGTGCGGGGCTCGGCGAGGCCGCGCAACCATCGGCCGCGCCGGCTCAGATCTTGAAATAGATCCGGCGCGCGTCGAGCCAGCGCACCACCGCCCACCACAGCGCGACGAAGGCCAGCGCGAACGCCAGCGAGGGCAGATACGGGCCGAAGCGCGGCGTCATCCAGTCGGCAAAAGCGTGCCGGTAGATCGGTTCCAGCCAGCCCATACCCATCAACAGATACAGCAACAACGCCGAGCCGCCGTATGCGGCGATCGCGTTGACGCCGAACGCGCGGCCCCAGGCCGGCCAACCGCGGCGATCGATCAACGGGTGAAACAGCGCGAGTACCCAGCACGACACCCCGCCGGTCCACAGCACGTAAGCCGGGGTCCACAGGTTCTTGTTGATCGGCTGCACGGTCCCCAGCAGCAGGCCGGCGACCGCGCACACCGCGCCGCCGATCAGCAGCGCATGCACCTGCCCGCGCCGCAGCCAATCGCCCGCGCGCAGGCCGAGCAAGGTGGTGGCGAGCGCGCCGAGCGTGGACACCAATCCTTCGGGATCGTGACCGCGCCCGCTCGCATCGATCTGGTAGACATGCGCGCCGAACAGCGCGCTGTCGAAACGGCTGGCGATGTTCTCGAACGGCGCGTAGCTGCCGCCCGACGCGAGCAACGCGGCGTAGCCCAGCAGCAACGCCGCGAACACGATCCATTGCGCGCGTACCGACAGGTACAAGGCCATCAGCGCGGCCGCGGCGAAGCACAGGCCGATGCGTTGCAACACGCCGGGCAGGCGCAGGGCGTCGCGGTCGGTCACCCACATCGCGATCAGATGCAGCAGCAGGCCCAGGCCGACGATGCGCAGCGCGCGCCACAAGGCCGGTCGCAACAGGCTGGCCGCGGCGACGCCGCTTTCGCGGCGCGGCATCAGCGCCAGCGCGATCGACACGCCGACGATGAACAGGAACATCGGAAACACCTGGTCGGTCGGCGTGTAGCCGTTCCATTCCGAGTGCAGCAAGGGCGCATACACGTGGCCCCAATCGCCCGGATCGTTGACCAGCAGCATCGCCGCGACGGTCAGTCCGCGCAGCGCGTCGACCGAGGCGTAGCGCCCGGGCGCAGGCGATTGAAGCGGTGGCCGGACCGGCGGGTTCGGCGCCGCGGCGCCGGGCTCGGCAGGCCCCGGACTCACGCGGCTTGCGCGAGCGCTTCGCCGATCATGGCCTCGATGGCTTCCAGGTCGGGCAGCAGCGCGGCATCGTCGTTGAGCAGCACGCGCGCCTGCACGCCGTGCGGCAGCAGCTCGTCCTCGCGTCCGTCGACCAGCAGGCTGTCGGCCGAGACCGTGACCAGGCGCGGGAAGCCCTGGGTCAGCAGGGCGAAATACGGCAGTCGCGAGGCCGCGCTGAGCGCCTTGAGCACCACCACCTTGCTGCCGAGGCCGCCCTGTTCGCGGGCCAGGCCGGACAGTTCGCCGAACGCGATCAGCGGCAGGGTCCAACCGCGCCAACGGGTATGGCCGAGCAGCCAGCGCGGCGCGCCGTCGATCGGCGCCGGCGGCGCGTACGACAGCACCTCGGCGATGGTCGCGTTGGGCAGCAGCAGGCGGGTACCGCCGGCCTGGATCAGCACGCCGCGAATGTCGGCGCGCGAGGCGGTGTCGGGGGTATCGCTGGCGGGAGTTTGATTCGACATCGCGGCATCCTCGCCGCGGATCGCGCGGCTTTCAAGCGAAGGCTTCGACGCGCGAAGCCGGTACGTGTTGCATCGCGGTCCGCGCTGGCGCCGCGATCGGGTCTGACTCAAGCCGCTGCGGATCGCTCCGCGTCGGATCACTGGATCGAACCGGGCCGCCGCATCGGCGCTCGATCTGATTCGAGCGCGCCGCTGGCCCGCTTTTGAATCAGATCGGACTTTGCTTCGACCAACGCGAGGCCAGCTTGGCGGCCAGTTCGGCCGGTTGCCCGCTGCCGGCGCCACGCGCGATCGCGGCGCTGGCCGCGGCGGCGTCGTAGCAACCGTCGGGCGATTGACCGACCACCAGCGCGCCGTGCGCGGACAGCTTCATCGCCGCATCGACCTGGGCGATGTCGGCGCCGCTGAACAACAGCACCGCGCTGTCGCCCGCCGGCAAGGCCTCGAACACGTCGCCGCCTTCGACGAACTGGATTCCGTTGTCGCCCGCTTCGATGCCCACGCCGGCCGGCAGGATGTAGATCACCCCGTCGATGGTGCGCGCGCCGACTTCGGCCAGCTTGACCAGCACCGGCGTCGCGCGCTGCATCTGCGCGACGAGCTTGTCGTAGCGGCCGCCGTCGAGGCGCTGCTGGACCAGCACCGGACGATCGAAATTATCCGGCAGTGCGCCGAGCAACTGACGTACCGCGTCGGGGCCGCCGATACCGGCGAGCACCAGCACCGCGCCGTTGCGGGTCGAGACCGGCAGGCGATCGTCGACCAGTTCCAGCCCGGAAATGCGGCGTTCGATTTCGTCGAGATCGTGGCGGTTGAAATCGGGTTTGCCCGCGCCCGCGGCGGCGTCCGACGCCGAGCCGGCATGCGCGCCGCTCTGGCCGGTCGCGGCGCTGACCAGGCTGGCCTCGTCGGTGAACGACCAGTCCGGCACCGAAGGCGCCGGCGGCGCGGGCGGCCGGGCGGCCAGCGGCGCGTTGTCGTCGTTGAGATCGAAGTCGAGGCTGGATTCGAACGTGAGCACGCCGTCGTCGCCAGCGTGGCTACGGCCGTCGTCGAAATCGATCGGCGCGATCACGGTGGGATCGCGCTGGGTCGCGTCGAAATCGATGCGCGCGCCTTCGCTGGCGAAGGCCGCGTCCAGGTCGATCAATTCATGCACCTGGTTCGGCGCCGGCGGACGCCAGGCTTCCATGTCGCCCAGTCCGGTTTCGTCGAGCGCCGGCAGGTCCGCCTGCACCGCGTCGGATGGGACCCATTCGTCCAGGCCCGGGGTATACGGCCGCGCTTCGCCCGGCACGGCGGCGACGCTGTCGACCGCTTCCAGGGTCAGGCCTTCGAAATCGAAATCCGGCTCGGTTTCGGTGTCGGTCTCACCGACGACCGCCGGAGCCGACAGATCTTCGATGTCGTCGTCATCGGCCGCGTAGGCTTCGATTTCGACGATATCCGCATCGGCGGTGGAATCGTCGTTGGAATAGGCGGCCGACGTATCCAGCGGCGTCGCGCCCAAGGCCTGGCGGGCGAAGAATTCGCGCGCTTCGTCCGGCAGCGGCGGCGGTTCGGACAGAATGCGGTCGCCCGACGAACCCAGCGGCGCGACCCGCGCCAGTTCGCCGGCCTGTTCGGCCGCGGCGAATGCGGACGGGTCGGACGCGGGCTCGATCGAGCCGGCGTCGAAGGCGTTCGACGGTGCGGCGGGTTCGGCTTGGAATACATCCTCGGCGACGAAGGCTTCGCTGGCTTCGAGCGCTTCGATTTCCTCGATGCCGTCGTCCGCGGCGGCTTCGGCCGCTACGAATTCTTCGGCAACTTCCTGCGCCGGCGTCGGCGCGGCTTCGGCGAAACCGAAGATCGATCCGGGCGCCTGCGACGACGGCGGTTCGTGTTCCACCACGGCCGGGCGCACGAAGCCGTCGGCGATCAGCATCGGATCGGGTTCCGGCTCGGGTTCGCGACCCGGCGGCAGCACATCGTCGTGGCGATTGAGCTTGGCGCTGAGATGACGCGCCCAGCGCGCCGCGTCCCAGCCTTCGCGCGAGGCGGCCAGTTCGGCCTCCTCGAAGATCACTTCGATCGACGGATCCAGCAGCAGGTTCTCGAACCGGTCCAGCGCGTCCTCGGAGGTCGGATCGAGCACGACCACGACCACGTCGGGATCGGCCGCGTCCAGCGCCTGCGGATCGAGCACGGTCGGGTCGCCTTCCAGCACCAGATTCGCGCCGGCTTCGGCCAGCGCACCGCGGAGACGTTCGCAGGCCACACCGGCCCGCGCCAACAATACGACGCGACGCTCTGCTTCAGACATGACTACGGGTAATTCCCAGCAATTCGAACACGTTGCGCATCAACTCGGGCTCCTGGTACGGCTTGCCGAGATAACGCTCGACGCCGATCTCGAACGCGCGCTGGCGATGCTTTTCGCCGGTACGCGAGGTGATCATCACGATCGGCACGTCGCGCAGATGCGGATCGGCCTTCATCTGGGTGGCCAGTTCGTAGCCGTCCATGCGCGGCATTTCGATGTCCAGCAGCATCAGGTCGGGCACGCGCTCGCCCAGACGCTCCAGCGCATCGATGCCGTCCTTCGCGGTCACGACTTCGAAGTTGTGGCGCTCCAGCACGCGGCCGGTCACCTTGCGCATGGTCACCGAGTCGTCGACCACCATCACCAGCGGCACCCGGCGGGTTTCCGCCGGCGCCTGCGGCGGCGGCGCGTTCTGGGTGAAGTCCTGCAGCAGCGCGGCGCGACGACGCACCAGCGGCGCGATGTCGAGGATCACCACCACGCGGCCGTCGCCCATGATGGTGGCGCCGAAGATGCCGGGCACCGACGCGACCTGCGGGCCGACCGGCTTGACCACGATTTCGCGGTTGCCGATGACCTGGTCGATGGTGACCGCCGCGCGCAGATCGCCGGAGCGGATCAGCAGCAACGGCATCTGCAACTGACCTTCGGCCTTGGCCGGCGCGTGGCCGACCAGCATGCCCAGGTCGTGGACGTGATAGTCCTCGCCGCCGTAGCGGTAGCTGACATCGCCGGCGTCGAGCACCTCGCGCGACAGGCGACCGACGCCGCGCACCGAGGCGATCGGCACGGCGAAGGTGGTTTCGCCGATGCGCACGAACACCGCCTGGGTGACCGCGAGCGTCTGCGGCAGGCGCAGGGTGAAGTGGACGCCCTTGCCCGGGTTGGAATGGATGTCGAGCGTGCCGCCGAGCTGGCGCACTTCGCTGGCGACCACGTCCATGCCGACGCCGCGGCCGGCGAGGCGGCTGACTTCGTCGGCGGTTGAGAAGCCCGGCTCCAGGATCAGCGTGTCGAGATCGGCTTCCGACAGCACCGCATCGGTGCGGACCAGGCCGCGCTCTTCGCCACGGCGACGGATCGCCGCGCGGTCGAGACCGGCGCCGTCGTCGGCCACTTCCAGCACGACTTCCGAACCTTCGCGACGCACCGCGATGCGCACCGTGCCTTCGTCGGGCTTGCCGGCGGCGCGGCGCTGTTCGGGTTTTTCCAGGCCGTGCGCGACCGCGTTGCGGAGCATGTGCTCCAACGGCGCGGTCATGCGCTCGAGCACGTTGCGATCGAGTTCGCCCTGGGTGCCTTCGAGCTTGAGCGCAACCTGTTTGCCCAGTTCGCTGGAGGCCTGGCGCACCACGCGGCGCAGGCGCGGCAGCAGCGTATCGAACGGCACCATGCGCGTGCGCATGAGGCCTTCCTGCAGCTCCGAGCTCACGCGCGATTGTTGCAGCAGCAGGGTTTCGTACTGGCGGGTCAGGTCGTCGAGGGTGTTCTGCAGGCTGTTCTGGTCGGCCGCCGATTCGCCCAGCGCGCGCGACAGCTGCTGCAGGGTCGAGAAGCGGTCGAGTTCCAGCGGATCGAACGACTGGTCGCCCGATTCGCCCTCGCGCTGGTAGCGCGCGATGATCTGCGCTTCGGTTTCGATTTCCAGGCGGCGCAGCTGATCGCGCATGCGCAGGTTGGTCTGCGCCATTTCCGCGATCGCGCCGCGGAACGCGCCGAGCTGCTGTTCCAGGCGGGCGCGGTAGATCGCCACTTCGCCGGCGTAGTTGACGAGACGGTCGAGCAGGTCGGCGCGGATGCGCACCTGTTCCTGCGGCGCGCGCACGCCGATGTCGTCTTCGTCGGCGAAAGGTGCATCAAGGATCGGCGCCGACAAGGGCTTGAGTTCGCCGCTGTCGGTCGCGTCGCTGCGCGGCGCAAGCGTGGCCGCGGCGTCGGCGTGTTCGTCCTCGATCAGGCCGGGCACGGTCTGGCCGCGCGAACGCGCTTCGAACACCGCGATCAGCGCATCGGGCATGGCGATCGCGCGACGCGTGCCGACCCGGGTGACCATGCCGTGCAGTCGGTCGAAACCGCGTTCGAGCAGGACGATGCCGTCGCGGCCGAGTTCGGTGCGCTGGTCGACCACCGCTTCGAGCAGCGATTCCATGACGTGGCCGAGTTCGCCGACCGCCATGATGCCGGCCATGCGCGCGCCGCCCTTGAGCGTGTGCAGATCGCGCTGCAGGCCGACCAGCGGTTCGCGCTCGTTCGGCGCTTCGCGCAATTGCGCGAGCAGGCCGTCGGAGTGATCGAGCAGGTCGCCGCCCTCTTCGACGAAGATGTCGACCAGTTCCGGATCGAGTTCGCTCAGGTCGAGCGCTTCGTCCGGATCGGGGTCGGCACTGTAGGCCTTGGCGAACGCCGCGGCGAGCGCGGCGGAAATGCCGGCCACGGCGCTGGTCGGCGCGCCGCTGTGGGCGGCGGCCGCGGGTTGCGGTTCGGCTTCGGCGTTGGCGGCGTCGGCGTGGGTGTCTTCGTTGCTGGCGCCGATACCGCTGTGGTCGTCGAAGCGCAGCTGCGCCAGATCGTCGCTCGAAGCTTCGTCGCTGGCCGCGGCGCCCACCGTTTCGCCTTGTTCGGGCGTCAGGCGCTCGGCGGCGTATTCGGCTTCCAGGCGTTCGTATTCCAGGCGCTCGGCTTCGGCCTGTTCGGCTGCGACGCGCTCAGCTTCGAGACGCTCGGCTTCGGCTTGCTCGGCGGCGACGCGCTCGGCTTCGAGACGTTCGGCTTCGGCTTGCTCTGCAGCGACGCGCTCGGCTTCGAGACGTTCGGCTTCGGCTTGTTCGGCAGCGATGCGCTCGGCTTCAAGACGTTCGGCTTCGGCTTGCTCTGCAGCGACGCGCTCGGCTTCAAGACGTTCGGCTTCGGCTTGCTCGGCGGCGATGCGTTCGGCTTCGAGACGCTCGGCCTCGGCTTGCTCAGCCGCGATGCGTTCGGCTTCGAGACGCTCGGCTTCGGCTTGTTCGGCCGCGACGCGTTCGGCTTCGACGCGCTCGGCTTCCAGGCGCTCGAATTCGGCTCGCTCGGCGGCGGTGCGCGCCGCATGCTCGGCGGCGAGACGCTCGGCTTCGGCGCGTTGCGCCTGTTCGGCGTATTCGGCTTCGAGACGTTCGTATTCCAGCCGCTCTTCCTCGGCGACGCGCTCGGCTTCCAGACGCGCGGCTTCGGCGCGTTCGGTTTCGATGCGCTCGGCTTCGAGACGTTCGGCCTCCAGACGCGCCGCCTCGGCCTGCTCGGCGGCAAGACGTTCGGCTTCTACACGCTCGGCTTCGGCCTGTTCGGCTGCAAGACGCTCGGCTTCCAGGCGCGCCGCTTCGGCCTGCTCGGCGGCGAGGCGTTCGGCTTCCAGACGCGCGGCTTCCGCCTGCTCGGCCGCAAGCCGCTCGGCTTCGAGACGCTCGGCTTCGGCCTGTTCCGCGGCGAGGCGTTCGGCTTCAAGACGCGCGGCTTCGGCCTGCTCGGCGGCGAGGCGCTCTGCTTCGGCCTGCTCCGCAGCGATACGTTCGGCTTCCAGGCGCGCGGCTTCGGCTTGCTCGGCGGCGAGACGTTCCGCCTCGGCCTGCTCGGCCGCGACACGTTCGGCTTCGATGCGCTCTGCTTCGATGCGGACCGCTTCGGCGCGTTCGGCTTCGGCTTCAAGGCGTTCGGCTTCGGCTCGCGCGGCTTGCACCTGCTCGGCCGCCAGACGCTCGGCTTCCGCCTGCGCCGCGGCTTCGCGCTCGGCGGCGAGGCGGGCCTGTTCGATCGAGGCGTCGCTCAGGCCCATCGGGCCGACGGTGCTCGGGTCGAATTCGGCCGGCAATACGTCGAGGCTGATTTCGAATTCGTCGTCGTAGTTCGGCGACTGGCGACCGGCGGCATCGGCCGTTTCGGTCTTGCCGGTGCTTTCCGGCGACGAGTCGTAGCCGTCGAACGCGCTCAGGTCGGCGACGGTGAGTTCCGACAGCGACTGCCCTTCCGGCAAGCCGTCGAGGTCGTGATCGAACTCGTCGACGATCATCGGCGAACGCGCGTCGGGCAGGCTGTCGCGCAGCATCGCGATGCGTTCGGGCAGGCCGACGAACATCGGCACGTGCGGGGTCGGCGACTTGAGCGCTTCGACCGTGCGGCGGATCGCGTCGGCGACCGCGCTGAGCGCGGACATGCCTTCGGCGCTGGCCGGCGCGCCGCTGGCGAGCAGGCGCTTGACGTAGGCTTCGGTCGGCGCGGTGACGTCGGTGATGACCGGCACTTCGGTCATCGCGAAGGCACCGTTCAAGGTGTGGATCGAGCGCTGCACCGCGTCAGTGACCGGCTGCGGCGCGGTGTTCGACGCGGCCAGCCAGGCTTCGATCGTGACCAGATGCCCGGCGACTTCGCCGTCGAGGATTTCCAGCAGCACCGGATCGACCGAGGCCGGCACGTACGGGCCGTCGCTGACGATCGCCGGCGCGGTGTCGACGATTTCGGGCTCGCCCGCGATGGCCGCGGCCGGCGCCCGGTAATAGGCTTCCTCGCCGTTGGCGAGGCGGTCGGCATGCGCTTCGATGCCGGCCACGTCCACGCTCAGCGGCGCTTCGTTGCGCAGCGCGGCGTAGAAACCCGGCAGCGCGCGATGCGCGTGCTCGACCAGGTCGATGACTTCCGGGCTGGCCGGACGGCCGTGCTCGCGCACGCGGTTGAGCAGGTTCTCGACCTTCCAGCTGAATTCGCCCAGGGTGCGCGCGCCGACCAGGCGGCCGCTGCCCTTGAGGGTGTGGAACACGCGCCGCACCGGCTGCACGCGCGCCAGATCGTCGGGCGCGTCGCGCCACGCCGGCAGCAGGTGTTCGAGGTTGCCGATCTCTTCCTGGAATTCTTCCAGGAAGATTTCCCGCACTTCGTCGTCGATGTCGTCGACGGTTTCGAAACCGCCCTGGGCCGGCGACGAAGCGCCGAGGAACGACGGCGGCGAGGACGGCAGCGCTTCGAGCATCGCCGTGTTGACCAGGCCGCCGGACACGCGTTCGGCGATGTCGGCCGGTTCCGCGGGCGCGGCGTGGCTGGCGTCGGGTTCGAACGCGGAGGTGTACTGCGCGGCGCCGTGTTCGGCATCGACTTGGCCGCTTTCGACGGACCCGGTGGATGCGCTGGCGTCGTGCGCCTGCGCTTCCGACACGCTCCAGTCGGGCGCGACCGGAATCTGGGTGTGCGATTCGCTCGCGACGGTTTCGCTCGCGCTCGGCGGCGGCGCGGTTTCGGCGACGGCGGGCGGCGCGACTTCGGCAGCGACGACGGGCGGCGCGGCGACTTCGGCCTGCGGCTCGACCCGGACCACGTCCGGCAGCGGCCAGTAGCGCAGCACTTCCAGGCTCTGGCGCGCGATGTCGAGGATGTCGTCGCGGTTCGGGCGCTGCTCGCGCAGCGCTTCGAGGTAGTACTCCAGGCTGGCCAGGGCATCGGCCAGGGTGTCGAGCTGCTGACCGCTGGGCACGCGGCGGCGGCCGATCAGTTCGACTTCGGTGTAGCGCTTGACGCCGGTGAGGTAATCGGCGGCCAGCGGCAGCTCGATCATGCGCAGAGCGCCGGCGACTTCGTCGAGCACGCGCGGCACTTCGGCCAGTTCGTCGTGATCCCACTTGGTCTCGACGAAGGCGACGAAGGACTGGCGCGCATCGCCGAAGTTGGCGATGGCTTCGCGCGCGACCACGTCGAGCACCTTGCGCGCTTCGCCGGCGAGCAGGTCTTCTTCGGCCTTGTCGTCGGGCAGGCCCAGGCGCGAGACCTGGTCGTCGAGCGAGGCGTCCACGTACAGCAACGCGCCCGCGACATCGAGCAGGGTGCCTTCGTCGGCGGCGCGGCGGCCGTCGACGATGTCGCTCATCGCATCGCGCTGCTGCAGCACGACGGTGCGGGCCATGCCCAGCCCCATCATGCCGAGGGTGTCGCTGACCCGCGCCAGCGCCTCGACCTGCGGGCGCAGTTCGCCGGCATCGGTCTGGTTGGTGCGCAGGTGCAGGTCGAGGGCGTCCTTGACCCGCAGCAGGTCTTCCTTGATCGCCGCGGCGACGGTGTCGAGCAGGGCGCGATTGCGTCCGCTCAGGCTGCCGCGGGCGTGTTCGAGTTCGGATTCGCTCGGCAGGTGCGCGGCGAGTTCGAAGGTCTGGCGCAGATCGTCCAGCGCCGGATGACGGCCGTCGCTGTGGGCGACGTGGTACAGCAGTTGCCGGGTCGGTTCGGCCGCGGGTTCGCCGCGCGGCGTACTGAAGCCGTCGTCGGACAGGATCTGGCGCGCTTCGCGCTCGACCCCACCGAAGGCCTGGCGCAGCGAACGCGTCGCCGGCAAGGCGCCGTCGCGCACCGCGTGCGATACCGAGGAGGCGACCCAGAGCATGCGCCGCACCGGTTCGAGCACGACATCGGCGAGCAGGCCGTCGATCGCCGAGGCGAGCTGGGCCGGGTTCGACGGCACGCCGTCTTCCGGCCACGCGGTCAGCGCGTCGCGCAGCGCGGCCAGATGCGGCGCGCTGGCGTTGCGGCCGCCGCCACTGCCGACCGGCAACGGCGGCGGCAGATGCGCCGGCAGCGGTCGGTCGAGGTTCGGCGCGAACAGCACGCTTTCGTTGAGGCCCGATTCGCCGCGGGTGGCGCGCAATTCGTTGAGCAGCGGCAGCAGCACGATCGGAATATCGCGATGGCCGCCCTGCAGGCGTTCGAGATAATCGGGCAGCAGCACCACGCCGCGCATCAGCGCCGCGCAGGCTTCGTCGCGGTCGGCGACGCTGCCTTGCTGCAGCGCCAGGGCCAGGCGTTCCATCTCCTCGGCGACCATCGCCGGGGCGTACAGCTCGACCATGCGCAAGGTGCCGTGCACCTGATGCAGATGGTTGGCGCACACGCGCATACGCGCGGTGTCGGCGGGATCTTCGGCAAACGCCTCGATCTCCTGCCGCGCCTGGCGCAGGGTTTCGTCCAGCTCGGGCTTGATCCAGCCCAGCGTGGTGGTGTCGATGGCTTCGCGCAGCGCGGTCATGGCGTGCTCCGCACGTCAACGCGGTCGCGCGACTGACGCGGTCCGTGGCTCTGCCAGCGATGTGTCGGAAGCTTCATCCTCGGTACAACCCTTCTGTAATGCTTGATCACCGCCGCCCGATCCATCGCCGCCCTGCCCGACCGCTTGCGCGGATCAGGCCGGCAGCTTGAAGTCGGCGACCGAACGGCGCAGGTCGGCCGCCAGTTGCGCCAGGTTTCCAATCGACGCGGCGGTCTGGTTGGCGCCCTGCGAGGTCTGCGAGGTGATCTGCTGAATCGTGTTCATCGTCTGGGTGATGTTCGACGCCGCGCTGGACTGCTGCTGGGCCGCGCTGGAGATGCCTTGAATCAGGTTCGACAGATCCGACGACACCTTTTCGATCTCGCCCAGTGCGGTACCGGCGTCTTCCGCCAATCGTGCGCCCGCGACCACTTCCGAAGTCGTCTGTTCCATCGAGCTCACAGCTTCGTTGGTGTCGGACTGAATTGTCTGGACCAACGTCTCGATTCGCTTGGTCGCGTTGGACGCGCGTTCGGCGAGTCGTTGCACTTCGTCGGCCACCACCGCGAACCCGCGGCCCGCTTCACCGGCCGATGCGGCCTGGATCGCGGCGTTCAGCGCCAGGATGTTGGTCTGTTCGGAAATGTCGTTGATGAGTTCGACGATCGAGCCGATTTCCTGCGAGCTTTCGCCCAGGCGCTTGATTCGCTTGGAGGTCTCCTGGATCTGGTCGCGGATCGAGTCCATGCCTTGAATCGTCTGCCGCACCACGCCCGCGCCCTTGGTCGCGATCTGCACCGAGCGCTGCGCCACGTCGGCCGACTCGGCCGAGTTCTTCGACACCTGGTCGATCGAGGCGGCGATTTCGCTGATGCGGTCGGAGGCCGAGCTGATCTCGTGCGCCTGGTGTTCGGCGGCCTCGGCCAGGTGCATGGCGGTGGCCTGGGTTTCCTGGGCGCTCGACGCCACCTGCACCGAGGTGTCGGTAATCGTCTGCACCAGGCTGCGCAGCTGTTCGACGGCGAAGTTGATCGAGTCGGCGATCGCGCCGGTCATGTCCTCGGTGACCGTCGCCTTTACCGTCAAGTCGCCTTCTGCGAGCGAACCCATTTCGTCCAGCAGGCGCATGATGGCCTCCTGGTTGCGGTCGTTGAGTTCCTTGGTGGTCTGGTAGCGGCGCTGCTGGGCGTAGTTCAACGAGAACAGCAAGCCGGCGATCGCGACCAGCGCGGCCAGGCCGGAGATGATCGAGACCCAGATGTTGCCCATGAAGCTGGTGTCGCGCAGCGAGCCGAACGCGGTGAAGGCGCTGAACAGCGTCTGGCTGTCGGTCAGCATCTTGTCGGCGCCGCCGGTGATCGATTCGGCCGCGGCCTGCGCCTGGAACAGGTCCTTGGAGCTGGCCGAGATCGCGTCGAGGTCCTTCTTCATCTCCAGCCACAGCGCTTCGGCCTGGCCCAGCGCGGCCAGCGCGCCGCCGTTGGACAGCGCGTTGACGCCGAAGGAGGCGTCGCCCTTGCGCAGGCCGGTGAGGATGTTGCCGAACACGATCGCGTCGCGGCCGAGCGCTTCGCCGGCCATGCCGGCGCCGCTGCCGCCGGCGCGGATTTCGGTGATGCGGCGGGCCATGGTCGCCGACAGCACGACCTGGCGCAGGGCGATGTAGACCTGCGAGGACGGCGAACCGGAGGCCGACATCGCGCGGACCAGTTCGTCCAGGCGCGCCTGCAGCTGCGGAACCTTGCTGGAGAAGCTGTCGGCGTTGCCGGCCAGGGCCAGCACCGCGCTCTCGCTGGCGGTCACCTGGGCCGCGCTCTTGCCCAGCGGCTCCCAGCTCTTGCTGACCGCGCCGATCGGGCCGGACACGCCGGCGGTGGAGCCGTAGTTGTCGTTGAGCTTCTGGATGTCGGCGTCGATGTCGCCGCGGGTCTTCTTGAACGCGGTGAACGCGTCCTTGTTGCCGCCGACCGCTTCGCGCGCCTGCACCGCGAGCTTCTGCGAGTTGACCTGCAGGCTCGAGGCCGACGAACTCGCGCCGCCCAGGCGCGCGGCCTTCCATGTCGCATAGCCTGTGTTGAGACCGAACACCAAGACCGATAGGGCCAGCACGATCAGCCAGGTGTTGGCGCCCAGAAGGCGGCTCTTGCCGGCGTTGTCCATCACAGTGCTCATGGTTCGGAAACCTCAGGTGTACTTGCGTGTACTTGCTGGATTGAAGGGAGCGGCTTCAGGCCGCTGCTTGTCGGAATTCGGGAGTGCGCGCCAGCCGGTCGAGGCTGAAGATGCCCCAGGGCTGGCCGTCGATCAGGTAGGCGCGATCGACGAAATAGCCGTAGCGGCCCTCGGTGAGGCCGTGTCCGGCCGCTTCCTCGAGGGTCACCTGCTGTTGATCGTGGAAGCTGCGCTGGCCGAACAGTTCGTCGATCAGCACCGCCACGTCGCCGCCGGGCTGGCGCACCAGCAAGATGCGGTGGCCTTCGTGCAGCACGGTGCGCTCGCCTTCGAGGAACTGCTTGAGGTCGACGATCGGCAGCAGGTTGCCGCGCACGTTGGCCAGCCCGAGCATCCACGGCTGCGCGCCGGGCACCTGGGTGACCTGCGGCAGCGACAGGATTTCGACCACTTCGGTGAAGGTCGAGGCCATGCGGCGGCCGCCGATGCGGTAGCCGACGCCGCGCCACAGGCCGGGCGCATCGAGCTGTTCGGGCAGGCCGGGCACGTGCGCCAGGGAGCGGCGCTCGTAATCGGTCAGCACATCGAACGGCGGCTTGAACGTCATCGTTTCGGTTATCCGGCAAGTAGTGCGTTGATTCGCGCGATCAATTCGTCTTCCCTCGGCGGTTTGACGATGTAGTCGCGCGCGCCCTGGCGCATGCCCCAGGCGCGGTCGGTTTCCATGCCCTTGGTGCTGACGATCAGGACCGGGATCTGGCTGGTGTCGGCGTCGCGGCTGAGCGCTCGCGTGGCCTGAAACCCGTTCATGCCCGGCAGCACCACATCCATCATCACCAGGTCCGGACGCTCGCGCTTGCAGGCCTCGATGCCGTCCTCGGCACTGCCCGAGGCGAACACTTCGTGCCCGTTGCGCTGAAGCAGCTGAGTCAGGACCGCGGTATCCGTCGGCGAGTCCTCAATAAGCAGGATGCGTGCCATGGTGTGCCTTACCCCCCGGTCAGGCGTGAACGTGCTTGCGGATCGCGTCGAGGAGCTCCTCGCGCGTGAATGGCTTGGTCAGGTACTGCTCCGATCCGACGATGCGCCCGCGCGCCTTGTCGAACAGGCCGTCCTTGGAAGACAGCATGATGACCGGCGTGCTCTTGAACAGTTGATTGTTCTTGATGAGCGCACAGGTCTGATAGCCGTCCAGACGCGGCATCATGATATCCACGAAAATGATCTGTGGCTGCTGATCGGCGATCTTCGCCAACGCCTCGAATCCGTCGATGGCCGTGACCACCTCGCATCCTTCGCGCTTCAACAGCGTCTCGGCGGTTCGACGGATGGTCTTGGAATCGTCGATCACCATGACCTTCAGACCATCGAGGCTGCCGCTACGAACCTCGTCGAGCATTCTTTGTATCCCCCATTGCAACGCCGTTGAATCCCCGGGCGTCGCGAAGCCGTCTTTATTCCAAGCCGCACGCGGGCTGTCAAGCGCGCCTTCCGTGCTCGGAAACTGAATACGCAGCATATCGGCATCACAGGACAACCTTGCCGCGCATCACCGATGGCGGCGGCCGCTTCCATCGGCCTGCGTATCGTCGTCCCTCGCATCGTGCGATGTGAGCTGATCGTTGCGTGTCGCAAATGGACGCAGGGCGACCGTTTCCGACCCCGCCATCATGACAGATACCGGCGACCTGCCTGCTACCATCACGTCAATCTTTCAGGATTCCGTTCCCATGCCGTTGGACATCGTCGTCGTGATGGACCCGATCGGGTCGATCAAGATCGCCAAGGACTCGACCTTCGCCATGCTACTGGAAGCGCAGCGGCGCGGACATCGGCTGTGGTACGTGCGGCCCGGCGGGCTGAGCCTGCTCGGCGGCGCGGCGCGAGCCACGGTGGCGGCGTTGCGGGTCCGCGACGACAAGTCCGGCTGGTTCGAACTGGGAGACTGGTCACAGATTGAACTGCGTCACGGCCACGTCGTGCTGATGCGCAAGGACCCGCCGGTCGACGCCGAGTACCTGCACGACACCCAGATCCTGTCGGTCGCCCAGCGCGCCGGCGCGTTCGTGGTCAACGACCCGCAGGGCCTGCGCGACTACAACGAGAAACTGGCCGCGCTGCTGTTCCCGCAGTGCTGCATCGACACCCTGGTCAGCCGCGACCCGGCCGAGCTCAAGGCCTTCGTCCAGCAACACGGCCAGGCGGTGCTCAAGCCGCTCGACGGGATGGGCGGGCGCTCGATCTTCCGCGCCGCGGCGGGCGAGGCCAATCTCAACGTCATTCTCGAAACCCTGGGCGATGGCGGCGAACACTTGGTGATGGCGCAGAAGTTCCTGCCGCAGATCAGCGACGGCGACAAGCGCATCCTGCTGGTCGACGGCGTGCCGGTCGACTACGCGCTGGCACGGATTCCGCAAGGCGACGAGTTCCGCGGCAACCTCGCCGCCGGCGGCCGCGGCGAAGGCCGGCCGCTGAGCGAGCGCGACCGCTGGATCGCCCACGAGGTCGGCCCGGAGATGAAGCGCCGCGGCATGCTGTTCGTCGGCCTGGACGTGATCGGCGACTACATGACCGAGCTCAACGTCACCAGCCCGACCTGCATCCGCGAGCTCGACGAACAGTTCGGCCTCAACATCGCCGGCCTGCTGTTCGACGCGATCGAGGCCCGCATCGCAGCCGCCCAGGCGGCATGAGCGCGGCCGCGCCCACCCTGCCCGGCGGCGGCCTGGCCGAGCCGCAGCGTTTCAGCGCCACCCTGGTGCTGTCGGTGATCGTCCACGGCATCTTGTTGCTGGGCGTCGGCTACACCCTGGAGCGGGCCGCGCCGGTGGTGCCGACCCTGGACGTGATCCTGACCCAGACCCAGACCGCGCTGACGCCCAAGCAGGCCGACTTCCTCGCCCAGGCCAACAACCAGGGCGGCGGCGAGCACGACAAGAGCACCCGCCCGCGCGACAACCAGTCCGGCCCGGCGCCGCAGGCCGAGGCCGGCGTGGCGCAGATGCAGTTGCGCGCGCAATCGCCGACCGCCCAGCCCGAACCGGTCGCGCGCGTGGTCAGCAGCACCCGCGGCGAGACCGTGGTGGCCCGCGACCGCGCCACCCAGACCCCGACCGAACGCCCGCTGCCGGCCGGCGAGCGCAAGATCGAGCACGACATCGAGATGGCGCGACTGGCCGCCGAGATCCACATGCGTTCGGAGCGTTACGCCAAGCGCCCCACCCGCAAGTTCGTCTCCGCCAGCACCACCGAATACGCCTGGGCCGGTTATCTGCGCGCCTGGGTCGACCGGGTCGAGCGCGTGGGCAACCTCAACTACCCCGACGAAGCGCGCCGCCGCCGTCTGGCCGGCCAGGTCGTGATCAGCGTCGCGGTGCGCCGCAACGGCAGCGTCGAACGCGCCGACATCGTGCGCAGCAGCGGCATCGCCCTGCTTGACGCCTCAGCGCTGCGGATCGCCAAACTGGCCGAACCCTACCCGCCGCTGCCGAAGACCGAGGAGAACCCGGACATCCTGCATGTGACGCGGACCTGGAATTTCCTGCCGGGCGGGTCACTGGTCGACGAGTGAGGATCGGTGGCGCCGGTTGCGTCGGCGCCGAATCAGGCCGACTTACCGAGCCGTAGCATCAAGCGATTTCGTCGAACCATCGGCTTATCGCATCGCCGCGCTAATCCGCGCGGCCGTTCTCGAAATGCAGATGCTCCTGCGCCGCGCTGGAGAAGGCGCCGATGAATCGGGCCTCGGACTGCGCCTGCGACTTGGGTTTGAAGTGGCCGTTGGCGAGCGCCCAGTCGTAGACCGATAGGTCCAGTGGATAGGCGGTCAACACGCCGCTGAGCGCATGCCGCTCGATCCAGTCAATCGCCAGGCTGCGTTCGCGAAACACGGCCGACGCGAATCGCGCGTCGGCGCCATGAAATACCCACACGGTATCGGTCTGGTTCATGCCTGCCTCGTGCTGGTGACCATTCGCCGCAATCGCGTCGCATCCATCGGATCGATCCGCGTCGTCGGCCTCGGCTTCGAGCATGACCTCTTCGAAACTCATCGCCTGGCAGGCCACTTTCAAGTACAGCTCGTCATCGAACTCGAACACGTGCTCGAGCAGTTCGCCCTGCTCGTCGAGTCGGAACTCATGCATCAGCAGGTCCTGGGCGCCGTGGCCGGTGCGAACCTGTTGGTTCAGACCATAAGCCAGCACATCGTCGTAGCACAGACGAAAGATCCGGTCGTGATACAGGCCGAGGAATTCCAGCTCCAGGCGCATGCGCGAAGGAAATGCGTGCATGTCGACCGGCATCAAGCTCAGTTTGCGCAGCCAGGCATCGTGCAGCGATTTTCGCGAGGTCAAATTGTAACGGTCCACGTCGCTGACGAAGGCGTACAGCGCGGGATCGAGCCGGTGTTCGATGCTGGCCAGGTAGGCGAAGTACGGGGCGACGGTCCAGCCCAGCACTTCGTCGTCGCGGATGAAACGAAACACGTCGGTCATGGCTACTTGGCGCGCGCGCGCAACGCGACCTGCTCGGCGATGGTCAGGGCGACGTTGTTGCGCAGATACGCCGGCTCGATCCGCTCGGGCGCGACGGCGTCGCGGCGCGCATAGGCCCGCGCGGCCAGCCGCGCCAGATCGGCGGCGTGCGGCAAGGCCTGCGCGTCGATCGCGGCGAAACGGTGGCCCAGGCGCTCGCGCAACGCGCCTTCGGCGGCGGCGAAACCAGTGCCCACGCCCAGCCAGCCGTTGTGTTCGCCCGGCACGACCGCGGCGTCGGGCGCGATCACGATTTCTTCGTCCAGTGCGAAGGCATCGCCGTCGCGCAGTTCGTAGGCGGCGGTGTAGACCTCGCCCATGCGCGCGTCGATCGCGGCGAATACGCGTTGCGGTTCGGCGCTTGCGCCTTGCGGCTTGAGTTCATGTGCGCGCAGGGCGAGCACGGCCAGGGTCGATACCGGCACGATCGGTTTGTCGAGGGCCAGCGCGATGCCCTGGGCGATCGCGATCGCCAGGCGCACGCCGGTGAACGCGCCGGGGCCGCGGCTGATCGCGATGGCGTCGAGTTGGCTGCGCTTGATTCCGGCCTGCGCGAGCAGTTGCTCGGCCCAGGGCAGCGAGAGTTCGGCGTGGCGGCGCGGGGCGAGTTCGAAGCGCTCACTCACTTCGCCGTCGAGCCATACGGCGACGGAGCAGGCTTCGGTGGCGGTTTCGAAGGCTAGGAGGTTCATGGGGCTCGGGGTGGTGTTCGGTGATGCGGGATTTCGAATGCAGGGGCATGTCTTCCGCTTTTTCGCTTTCCGCTTTTATGTTTTCGGCGTTCTCGGGCCTTACGTTTTTCGCTTTACCTATTTTTCTTTTGCTTTTGTTTTTTGCTCGTCATTCCCGCGAAGGCGGGCTCTGCTTTACTTCGGCGCAGCCGAACATCCAGGGCCTTTCGTGCGAGAACGTTTGAAGTCACTGGATTCCCGCTTTCGCGGGAATGACGATCTATAAAGATGATGCTGAAGCCTCTCGATGGTCGGCCTCTCCGAGGTAGCACTGAGCCTGCATTCGTGGGAACCGCAATCGCATCACTCTCGATCATTCCACCATCACCACATCACTCCGCACCCGCCTCCCACAACTCGATCAACCCGCCCTCCGGATCGAGCACATACCCGAACTTGCCCTGCTCGCTTTCCTCGTAGCGATCGAGCACTTGGCAGCCTTCTTCGCGCAGGGACTGCAAGGTCGCGGCCAGGTCGTCGACGCGGAAGTTGAGCATGTAGGGCTTGTCGCTGGGCTTGAAGTACTCGGTGGTTTCGGCGAACGGCGACCACACGGTGCAGGCCGCCTCGCCGGTGTCCTCACGCTTCCAGGCGAACATCGCGCCGCCCCAGCCCTGCCCGCCGATGTCCAGGTGACGGGCGTACCAGGCCGACATGGCGGCCGGGTCGCGGGCCTTGAAGAACACGCCGCCCAGGCCATGCACGCGCGGCTTGCGTTGCTCGGTCGGCGCCGGCGACGATGAGGTGTCGCCCTGCTCTTGCTCGGTCATGGTCCTGCCCTCGCGGTCTATAGGTAGTAGTGGTCGTCGTCGGACGAGGCCGACGTGGCCGATTCTAGTACCAGCGGCTCGCCGGCGAAGAACCGGCCCACGTCCTCGACCTGGCGGGTGCGCGGCAGCGGCGGCAGCGAGTCGAGGAAGGTCTTGCCGTAGCTCTTGGACAGCAGGCGCGGGTCGCACAGGACCAGCACGCCGCGGTCGGTCTCGCTGCGGATCAGCCGGCCGGCGCCCTGCTTGAGCGCGATCACCGCCTGCGGCAGTTGTTCGTCGCGGAACGGGTTGCCGCCGCCGCGACGGATCGCGTCCAGGCGCGCTTCGAACACCGGGTCGTCGGGCGCGGCGAACGGCAGCTTGTCGATCACCACCACGCTCAGCGCTTCGCCGGCCACGTCCACGCCTTCGCGGAAACTCGCCGCGCCGAGCAGCACGCCATTGCCCGAGGCGCGGAAGCGTTCGAGCAGCACGTGCCGCGGCGCCTCGCCCTGCACGAACAGCGGCCAGGGGCCGTCGCGCAGCAATTCGGCCGCCTCGCGCAAGGCGCGGTGCGAGGCGAACAGGACGAAGGCGCGGCCGCCGGAGGCTTCGAGCACCGGGCGCAGCCGATCGACCATGCTCTCGTTGTAATTGCGCACCATCGGATCGGGCAGGCCGCGCGGCAGGTACAGCAACGCCTGTTCGGCCCAGTCGAACGGGCTGGGCGCGAGCAGGGTCGTGGGTTCGACCAGGCCGAGCTTGGTCGCGTAATGCTCGAAGCGGCCGCCGACCGCGAGCGTGGCCGAGGTGAAGATCCAGGCCGCGCGCGAACGTTCGCGGTGCTCGGCCAGGGGCGCGGCGACATCCAGCGGCGTGCGCGCCAGACGGAACCCGCGCGCGGTGAGTTCGTACCACAGCACGCTGGTGTCGGGCGCGGCGGAGGTTTGTTGGGCTTCGTCTTCGGCCGGTTCGTCGGCAACGGCCTCGACCGGTTCGGCGACCGGTTCGATCGCGACCGATCGCCGCGGCGGCGCGAAATCGTCGTCCTCATCGATCGGCTCGACCACGGCCGCGACCGGCGGCGGCCCGCCGCGCCAGCGCCGCAGCTTGGTCTGGAAATCCTTGGCGCGCGCGTGGCAGCTGTCGAAGCCCGGCGCGGCGCTACGCAACGGTTCCAGGGTCTTGTGCATCGTCCCCAACGCGGCATCGAGCGTATCGAACGCAGCCTCGACCGCCGGAACCTCGGCGGCGCGGCGACGGGTCGCGCGCACCGGCAGCTCGTCCATCGCCGCGCGCAGGCCGCGCACCGCCTGTTCGAGATCGCGCGACGGCGTCTGCACGCTGGCCAGCGAACCGGTCACGCTCTTGCATTCGGCCAGCGCGTCGCGCGCCAGTTCGACCAGCGGCCGCGCGCTGATCGCTTCGCCGAAGAATTGCGAAGCCAGATCCGGCAGCTGATGCGCTTCGTCGACCACGAACGCCTGCGCGCCCGGCAGGATTTCGCCGAAGCCTTCCTGCTTCAGCGCCAGATCGGCCAGCAGCAGATGGTGATTGACCACCACCAGGTCGGCGGCCTGCGCGCGCTGGCGCGCCTGCACCACGAAGCAGTCGCCGAACATCGGGCACTCGCTGCCCAGGCAGTTTTCCGCGGTCGAGGTGACCATCGGCAGCAGCGGCGAGTCTTCCGGCAAACCGTCGAGCTCGGCCAGATCGCCCATGCGGGTGCGCCCGGACCAGCTGACGATGCGCTGGAACTGCGCGGCGTAATCGCGACTGGTGAAACGCGGCTCGCCCTTGGCCTGCTCGGTGCGGTACTTGCACAGATAATTGGCGCGGCCCTTCAGCAGCGCGGTCTTCAGGCCCACGCCGAGCGCGTCGCGCACGCGCGGCAGATCGCGGTGATACAGCTGATCCTGCAGCGCGCGGGTGCCGGTCGAAACGATGGTCTTGAGGCCCGACAGCAATGCAGGCACCAGGTAGGCGAAAGTCTTGCCGGTGCCGGTGCCGGCTTCGGCGAGCAGGGTCGAACGCGCTTCGAACGCGTCGGCGATCGCCACCGACAGGTCCTGTTGCGCGGGTCTCGGCGCGAACGCGGCGATGTTGCGCGCGAGATCGCCGCCTTCGCTCAGCGCGGCACGGGTGGCGACGCCGAGGCGGCTGGGTTGTGGCATGCCGTCCTCAGTAACGCGCCGGCGCGGCGACCGTGCAGGTGGCGATCTGCGCCTGGGCCTGCTTGGCCGATGCGGTCAGCTGGGTGCGCTGCGGGACCAGCGCGTCGTAATGGTCCTGGCGTTCGGCCAACTTCATCGCGGCGTTGACGCCGGACAGCTTGGCGCTGCGCACCTGCGCGATCGTGGTCCAGTTGCGACGGCACAGCGGCCCGACCTTGGAACTCGAATCGAAGGCCTGCTGGGCGAAACGTTCGGCGTCGTCGAGGCGATGCAGCAGCAGCGCGGCTTCGGCGCGCTCCTGCAGCAGCGCCGGATCGTTGGCGTTGAGCTGCAGGGCGTGGTCGAGCGCGGCGGCGGCTTCGGGGTATTTGCGCGCCTTTTCCAGTTGCGTCGCCTGCTGGCGCAGGTCCTCGACCTGCGGGTCGCGGATCGGCTGCACGTCGAGTTCGCGCGATTCCAGGCCGCCGGCCGCGACCACCTTGGCCACCGCGGCTTCGCCGTTGAACGAGGCCTCGGCCAGCGCGGTGGGCTGCGGCGGCGCGACCGTGCAGGCGGCCAGCGCGGCCGTCACCATCAGGGCGGCGCATCGGGGGATGGCGCCTGCGAAAAAACTGCGCTTCATGGATTACTGCTCCGGGGACGGGGGATTGGGCGCCGGCTCGCGCGCAGGTTCGTCCTTGTCCTTGCCGATGCCGAACCACTCGCGCCAACCGCCGCCGCTGGATTCCTCGGTTTCGGGCTGCGGCGCCGGGCACGGCGCGTACTGCGGCGCGAAACCGGCCACGAACGGGAAGCGGCGCGCACCGGCGCAGCTCGCGTCGGTGGTGTTGGTGCCGACCACCGACTGCCAGTCCAGGCCCTTGTCGGTGACTTTCAACGGCGCGCTGGGCAGGCGCGAGAAGATCGACGACCACACCCGCATCGCGCCGGTGGCGCCGTACAGGCCGGTGGTCTGGTTCTGGTCGTTGCCGACCCAGATCACCGCCAGATGATCGCCGGTCCAGCCGGCGAACCAGCTGTCGCGGCCGTCGTTGCTGGTGCCGGTCTTGCCGGCCGGGGCCAGCCGGCCCAGGCCATCGCCGACCAGCTGGCGGCCGGTGCCGTTGGTGATCGCCTGCTGCAGCGCGATGGTGATCAGGCGCGCGGCGATCGCGTCGCCCTCCTGCGCCGGCGCGGGTTCCTTGTCGTAGCGCTTGACCGCCTTGCCGTTGGCGTCGAGCACGCCGCGCACCGCGTGCAGCGGCTGGATTTCGCCGCCCGAGGCGAGGAACTGGTACAGCTGCGCCATCGCGTAGGGGCTTTGATCGACCGCGCCGAGGATCAGCGACGGGTTGTTGTCCGGCGCCTCGATCCCGGCCAGGGTCTTGATCAGCGCCGAGATGCGCTCGGGCGCGACCTGCATGCCGATGCGCACCGTGGCCTGGTTGTAGGACATCGCCAGCGCATCGACCATCCGCACCATGCCGTGGCTGCGGCCGTCGGAGTTGCCCGGGTTCCAGTTGCGGCCGCGGCCGAGCTTGACCGTGACCGGCGAATCGTCGATCCACGAGCTGAGGTTGAACTCGCCCGGCTGCGCCAACGCCAGCAGGTACACGAACGGCTTGAGCAGCGAACCCACCGGCCGCTGCGCTTCGACCGCGCGGTTGAAGCCGTGCTGGGTGAACTCGCGGCTGCCGACCACGGCGAGCACTTCGCCGTTGTGCACGTCGGTGACCACCAGACCCGCCTGCAACGGCGGCCGGCGCTTGTTGTCCAGGCCCTTGAGCGTGCGCGCGACCGCGCCCTCGGCCTGCGCCTGCGCCGACGGCGACATCCCGCTCATGACGCTCAGGCCGGCGCCGGCCAGCGCATCGGCCGGGTAGTCGCGGGCCAGCTGGCGGCGGATCAGGTCGACATAGGCCGGGAACCGGTTGGCGGCGATGTTGCCGGGATTGGCGGTGATCTCCAGCGGCGCCTTGATCGCGCGGTCGTGTTCTTCGGGCTTGATCAGGCCGGTCTCGAGCATCTCGCCGAGCACGAAGTTGCGCCGCCCCAGCGCGCGCTCGGGATTGCGCCGCGGATCGTAGTACGACGGGCCGCGCACGATGCCGATCAGCAACGCGATCTGCTCGGTGTTGAGATCGCGCAGGTCGCGGCCGAACCAGAACTCGGACGCGGCCGACACGCCGTGGATCGCCTGCGAGCCGCGCTGGCCCAGATAGACCTGGTTGAAATAGGCCTCGAGGATCGTGCGCTTGTCGTAGCGCGCCTCGATCAACAGCGCGTAGATGATTTCCTTGCCCTTGCGGGTCAGGGTCTGTTCCTGGCCGATGCCGAGCAGGCCGCTGCGCGCGAGCTGCTGGGTCAGGGTGCTGGCGCCCTGCTTGGCGCGGCCGGCGGCGACGTTCTTGAACGCGGCGCGGATCATGCCGGTGATGTCGATGCCGATGTGGCTGTTGAAATCGCGATCCTCGACCGCCTGCAGGCCGGTGACCAACAGCTCGGGCACCTCTTCAATACGAACCAGCCGCCGCTCTTCCTGCTTCTGCCCGTACAAGGTGGCGATGCGCGCCGGGTCCAGGCGCGCGACCTTGAGCGCCTTCTTCGAGGTCAAATCGCGCAGGCTGGCGACGCGGCCGCCGGACACCACCACTTCGATCCGGCGCGGCTGCACGGTGCCGTCGACATCGTTGAAGCCGCGGCTGGCCACGGTGAAACGGCCGCCGTCGCGGGCGTAGGTGCCCGGGCGTTCGCCGCCGTCTTCGCGATAGGAGGCCGCGTCGAGTTCGGTCTTCAGCGTCGCCGGGTCCAGCGCCAGGCCCGGCGCGAGTTCCAGCGGCCGGCCGTAGACCCGGGTCGGCAGCTGCCATTGCAACTGGCCGAAGCGTTCGCCGACTTCGTGATTGAGGTAGAGCGTGTAGGGAATCAGGAACCCCAGCCCCAGGCCGATCGCGGCCAGGGCCCAGGTCACCAGACGGCGGCGCCAGGTCGGCGCCGGGGCGCGGTCATCGCGGTCGTCGTCGCGTTCGTCTTCGTCGTAATCGATTCGGGCCACGGATCTGCAACACAGGGAGTCGCGGGCAAGTCTAGCGCAGGCGTCCATGGCCCGTGCCCGGGCCGGATGGCAGGGGCATGACGCATTCAGACCATGTGAATAAGCGGTGGTTCAGGGATTTGGGGCTTGGGTCGGGTGGAATCGTGGCGATCCAGGCGATGCGCGCGCTCCAAGAACCGAGCCGCGTGCCGCGAGGTTTTTTGTGGGAGGGGCTTTAGCCCCGATGCTTTTCGATCAGATCAAGTTGTTGTTTTGACCTGGAGCGGTTTTGCCTGAGACCGGTTTGCCTGGCTATCTGAGCCAAAAGCGTCGGGGCTTAAGCCCCTCCCACAACAGCATGAGCCTGGGGCCTGGCCGATGCCATGAGGTCTTTTGTGGGAGGGGCTTCAGCCCCGATGCTTTTCGATCAGCGCGAGGGGTTAGTTCGGGCTTGAGCGGTTTTTCATTGATGCCGGTTGCGCCGCTATCTGAGACAAGGGCGTCGGGGCTGAAGCCCCTCCCACAAGAGCGCCCCGACAAAAGCCTGCGCACGGGGTTTCGCTTTGGAAGGCTGTGTGGGCAGTGGGTCAGTCCACTTCCAGCGGCATCGGCCCGTCCCGCCCGCGCAGGCCATCGCGCAGGCCGCGCAGCATCGCCTTGAGATAGGCCCGCCGCGGTTTGAGGAACACGGCGGTGCCGACGAACTTGAGCAGCAGCCGCGGCAAATCCTGCGCGGCCCAGCGCCGCGGCACTTCAGCGCGGCGGTACAGGGCGATGCGGTTGCGCATCATGTAGTACAGCCGGGTCGGGCTGTGGACCACGGTGCGGTAGGGAATCAGCCGCGAGACCTGCTCCAGCTCGCCGATCCGGTGCTGCATGCCGGCATCGCAGATGCCGTACAGGCGATAGCCATGGTGCTTGGCCCGCGAACTCCATTCGATGTCGACGTTGTCGATGAACAAGCCTTCGTCCATGCCGCCGACGGTGTCCAGCACCTCCAGCGGCAGCAGCGTGCCCGAGGTGATCAGGAAATCGCAGTCGATCGCCTGGCCCGGCCCGCCGTACAGCTTGCGGTTGAGCGGAAAGGCGATCCGCACGAACGGCGCGACCGCGCCGGTGCGCTGGTCGCGAAACTGCGGCCCGACCGCGGCGACCGGATGCTGCGCCTGCAACTGGCGCAGATGGCGCTGCAACACCGCGACCATGTCCGCATCGACGATGCTGTCCTGGTCCATCAACAGCAGTTGCGCGAAACCGGCCGCGCGCGCGGCGCGCGCGGCGTGATTGATCGCGCTGCCCAGGCCGACGTTGCGGTCGCTGCGGAACACCTCCACGCCCTGCCCGCGCAGCCGCTGGAAATACGCGTCGAGCGCCTCGCCGGGACTGGCGTTGTCGAAGATCCGCACCCGCCCGACCTGCGGCCGGATCGCGGCGACGACCTGATCGAGCAGTTCGATCTGCGGGTGGTAGGTGACGATCGCGGCGCAGACGTCCGTGGCTGGGACCGGCGACGGCGCGGCGACAGCCGGCAATACGGGCTGCATGTCAGCGCAGCCCCAGCAGGTCGCAGACCATCGAACGCAGACCGGCGGAATGATCGAGATAACGGCCCTGGCGCCATTCCTCGCGCACCAGCGGCCAGCGCCGGGCGAAGTTCGCCGGCAGGTCCAGGCGCAGGCGCAGATGGGCGATGCGCGCATCGATCGCGGCACGCTTGGCCGCGCCCACGTCCACGTCCAGGCCGCGACGCTGCAGATGCTCGCGCAGCGAGTCGAGCTTGGCGATCATGGCCTGCATGTGTTCGCGCCGTTGCCGGCCGCCGCCGAGCCGCTCGATCAGGCTGCGCCGACGCGCGCCGATCTGGTTGCCGCCGTGCTGGCGGTAGCCCATCGTCGGCGCCTGCACGCAATCGATCTCGCCGGTCGCGGCCGCGATCAGCGCCAGCCATTCGTCGTGGACCCAGGCGCTGCGTTCCAGCTCGGGGTGTTCGATGTCGGGAATCGGCAACGCCTGCGCCAGCACCTCGCGGCGCAGCGCGGTGGTCGCGCCGGTCACGATGTTGCGCCGGACCAGCACCTCGAAGCCGCGGCCGGCATGGATCGCGGCCAGTTCGGCGGCGCTCACTTCCAGGGTCTGGAACATGCGCCGGCCCAGGTCGCGGCCGTCGCCGTCGATCAGCCGCGAGTCGCTGTGCAGCAGGTTAAGGCGCGGCCGGGCGCGGAATTGTTCGAGGTAATCGGCGAGCTTGTCCGGATACCAGACATCGTCCTGATCGCACAGGAACACGATGGCTTCCTCGGCGCGGCGCAAGGCAGCCTCGAAATTGCGCAGATAGCCCAGATTGCGCGGATTGCGCTGCAGGTCCACGGCGATGCCGCGCGCCCGCGCGCGTTCGGCGAAGGCTTCCAGCAGCGCCCAGGTATTGTCGCTGGAGGCGTCGTCGGCGATCACGATGCGCTGCGGCGCCAGGGTCTGCGCGAGCAGGCTGTCGAGTTGCTGCGGCAGGTAGCGCGCGCCGTTGTAGGTGCACAGCACCACCGCCACCGTGTCCGGCGCCGGGCTCAGGTTCAACGCCATGCGCGCTCCGGCGGCGCGGCGAACGGGCGCGGCGCAACGCGAACAGCAGGCAGGGCGGAGATCGGGTCGAAAGGCACCGGGGCGGTCTGACGGCGGAAACGGCCGGCATTATCGCCCAGCGCCGCGTCGGCGGGAGCGGCGGCGCTGAACGGTCGCCAGCGGTCGATCCGAGGCCGGCGCGATGCGACGGCCATCGCGTTCGCGGTATCCGGCCCGGCCGGGCCGCGGAACCCACGCGCGGGCCGGCGTGGGAGGCCAACAAAAAACCCCGAATAGAAAGCCCCCGATCGATGGATCGGGGGCCTGCCGCGAAACTGATCGCGCGGCCCGGATCAGCGATGCAGCGCGATCGCAGCGGGAAGCATCGAAACCTCGGCGCGTCCCGCGTGGCGTTGCGCGGTTACGGCGTGGCCGTGCGCGAACGCTCCTTCGCACCGGCCGACACGCCGCGCACATCGGTGCTGGTGATGGTGTGGCCCGGAATGCCCAGGTTGAAACGGATCGTACTGAAGCTGATCCACGGCGCGCTCTGGGTCCCGCTCTGGCCGCCGGCGAACAGCTGCGGGTTGTTGCCCTGCGCGTCGGTGATGATGATTTCCGCGTTGGGCTGGTTGCTGTTCCAGGTGATGGTGGCGGTGCAGATCGAACCGCCGATCGGGATCACGCAGGGATTGGGGCTGGCGCTGATCGAGCCGGTCGGCTTGGGTTTGACGTTCACCACCACGTTCGGGGTGGTGTCGCCGAACCAGGCGATGCCTTCCTTGACCAGCTTCCATTGGAAGTTGTAGTTGCCCGGCGTCGACGGCGGGATCACGGTGAAGGTGAAAGTGACGTTCTGCTGCGGCGCGACGGTATACGGCACATCCACGCGGCGCAGACCCCAGGTCAGGTTGTCGCCGGGATTCTGCGAGCCCAGGCCGAGGAAGTCGTTCGGCCGCCAGGTCTGGCCGCTGGTGTTCTTCATCGTCACCGACACCGTGGTCGGCACGCCGGCCAGCATGGTCGGGTTGACGCTCTGGCTGACGAAGCTGCCGAGCAGGCCGTGTTTCACTTCCTTGCCGATCGCGGTGTAGGACGCCTTGAGCGAAGCGTGGGTGCGCACGCCGTTGGTATCGGCGTGGCCCCACAGGAACGGCAGCAGCATGATCACGCGCGCGTCGCCCTTGGCGATGGCGTACATGGTCTCGGGCGTGTGCGGCGAGTTGTCGAGGATGCCGCCCACGCCGGCCTGCGGAACCATGATCTCGCGCTGTTGCGGGCGCATGTAGTCCTGCAGGTCGCCGACCGTGTCGATGTAACCGCTGTCGTTGGCGCCGTAGTTATTGACGCCGACCCAATCGACCAGGCGCAGACCCTGCGCGGCATCGCGGAATTTCTTGCTCAGGATCATCGCGATCGGAATCCCGGCGGTGCGGGTATCGGCGCGGATCACGCTGACCGCGTTGGCGAGCAAGGGATGGGCCGCACCGCCGACGTCGGCCAGGCTGTGCCGTTCCGGCTCATCGACCGGATAGAACGCGGCCACCGTGCTCCGCGCGGGATCGCCAGGCACCAGGAAACCTCGGTTGACCAGGTCGCTGACCAGCCCGCGGAACGCGGTCGTCGGGTCTTGATGCTGGCCGTAGGTGATATTGGAACCGGAACCGGAAATGGTGAACAGGAACGAGTCGACCGAAATGATCGCCTTGACGCCGTTGTCCTTGGCTTGCTGCAACTCGGCGAGAATGGTGGTGCTCGCGGCGTTGCTGTCCCTGCCGGTCCACACGTGGGTGATGTTGGTGTGGTCGGTGTTCTCGGGCTGATAGTTGTTGTTGGCCCAGTAACCGAAGTACTTGACCTCGGCTTGCGCGGCCAGCGGCGCGGTGGCGGCCAGCAGCAGGGACAGCGTCAATGCGGTGCGTTTCATGAAAAGTCCTTTTGATGACGAAGGGGAGCCGACAGTGCTTGCGGGGGGGGGAATCATGGCGGCGGCGGCGCGCGGCGGTGGCCGCGCGCACGAAACGTCCGCCGATCCATAGCGACCGGCGCGACCGGTGCGCCGACCCGCCGTCCGGTTGCGCGGCGTGAGCGGCGGCATTCGGGCGGCGGGCATTCATGACTCGCGGAATACGCGGGAAAGGGATCATCGCGCGCGCGCGAATCGCAGCCCACGCCAAGCGCCGGCAAGACAGCTCTGAAGAAAATCCGCTCGCAGGTTCGAGCTACCCGGCCGGACCGTTCGCACCGGCCGGTCGTGCCTCGGGCACGGCAACGCCGGCGCGGATGTCGCCGATCGGATTCGAACGCAGACAGACCGTCGCTATCGCGCAACGCGGCAGACAGTTGGGGTGTGGGGCGCCTTTCGCGCAAACCGGCGAGCGCTCGCATCGCCGCGAGCCCCTGCCCGGCGACCGTGCGAGCGCGACGAACTATCGGCGGCGCGCGCTCAATTCGCCGCTGCCGCCGCCTGCACCCGTGCCGCCAATTCGCTCAGCCCGGTCGCGCCCGGATCCAGCCGCCGCGCCGAGTCCAGCGCGCTGCGCGCGGCATGCAGTTCGCCGGCGCCCAGGCGTTCGGCGCCGACCGCGATCCAACGTTGCGCCAGTCGCGTCGCCGCCTCGCGCACCGGCGCGCTCGCGCCTTCCAGCGCGCGCCGCGCGTCCAGGCATTCGCTCGCGCGCACCAGCCGATTGCCGCTGAGTTCGGTTTCGAAACAGCGCCTGGCCGCCGGCAGCAGGCGCGCGGCGGCGTTGCGCACCGCCGGATCCTGCGGTGCGATCGCCTGCGCGGCGCGCAATTTGTCGTAGGCGCTGTCGCCCGGCGGGGTCAGCAGGTCGCCGCGCTGCTCGGCGGCCGCGGCTTCGTTGAGCAGGCGCCGCAACGACTGGCGCCGCGCCAGCGGCGGTTCCTGCTCGAAACGTTTGCGCGATTCGCGCGCGCGATCGAGATGTTGATGCGCCAGCGTCACCGCGGGCGCGTCGACCGCGAGTTCGCGCGCGCGGTCCAGCTCGGTCTGGGCATCGGCGAAACGGAAGTCGGCGGCGTAGCGCTCGCTGAGCGCGGCATGCGCATTGGCGACGGCGACCAGGCCGCGCTGCGCCGCTTCGTCGCCGGGCTGGATCGCGAGCAGGTCGCGATAGGCCACGACCGCCAGGTCCAGGCGCTGCCGGCGCAGCGCCTGATCGGCTTCGCGGCGGCGTTGTTCGGCGTGGCGCTCGAGCACACTCAAGGCATCGGGCAGATCGGCGTGGCCGGGATCGGCCGCCTGCACCCGCGCGATGCCCTGCGCGCCGCGCGCGAGTTCGCCGTGTTCCAGCGCCTGCCGCGCCTGCTGCAGCAGGTCGGCCAGGGTGTCGTCGCGGCCTTCCAGCGCATCGTTGCGTTGCGGCTGCAGCTCGAGCACGCGCAGGTACAACGGCAAGGCCGCGTCGGGCGCGCCGTCGAGCCGACCTTGCGCGCGCGCGGTCGCCGCCTGCGCGATCAGCCGGTCCAGCCCCGCATGCGCCGCTTCGCGCTCGCGCAGCCGCCGCGCCAGCGCCTCGACCCGATCGCGCGGCGTCGCCAGCTCGCGCGCGAGGTCGAGCCGTTCGCGGGCGAAATCGAAATGGCCGCCGTCGATCGCCTGGCGCGCCTGCACCAGCGCCATCGCGCCGACCTCGGCCAGCCCCTGACGCGCATCGCTGCGATCGGGGTCCAGCGCCAGCGCCGCCTCGTACAGCTCGCGCGCGCCGTGGCCGTCGGGGGCAGTCAGCTTGCCTTCGTTGAGCGCCTGGGCGGCCTGTTCGCGCAGGGCCTGCAGCCGGGTTTCGGGCCACAGCCAGTCCGACAACGGCGTGCGCAGCACGGCGAGCGCGAGCCCCAGCAGCGCGATCGCCGCGACGATCAGCGGCCATTTGAAGCGACCGCGCACGGCCTGCCGCCATTCACGTCCGCGGCCGGCCGGCGACCGGAAATCCAGGTCGCGCCATTCGCCCATCGAAGGCTCGACCCGGCGCCCGCCTGGGGCGTTCGCGCCGGATGCAGCCGATACGGGAGACGGGTCGTGAGTCACCGCGACAGGATAAGCCCGCGATGATGACGGCGGCGACATTGGGCTCGCCATCGACAGCGACGCGCACAGCGTCGCCGCGACCGGCCCGGCGCGCGGGACGCACCCCCGCGCCGATCGCCGCAAGCGCCGACCGCCCCGCTCGCCGCGGGACGGTTACCCAAGCTTCGCCCGCCCAGTGCCCGACCGCAGGCTCAGCGCACCGGGAACAGGTACAACTGCACGCCCTTGGTCAAGGCATAAGCCGCCATATCGTCCAGGGTCTGCAGGTGCCCCGCCGTGCCGGCGGAGGACTGGTACGCCACCACCAGCTCGCGCGACTTGATGTCGCCGGGGTTGATGGTGACCGTGCGCACCTCGCCCGCGGCGCGGATGTTCTGCGTGTGCGAGGTGAAGCCGGCCAGATCGTCGACCTGGGATTTCAGCAAGCTCTTCAGGCTGCCGAGGCTGGCGTAACTGCCCGCGTCCAGATCCACGCTCTTGACGCTGACCGCGTGCCCGGTGGCGGCATCGAACCCGTCGATGGTCTTGAAGTTGCCCAGGCGCAGCCGCCCGGGGACCTCAGCGAAGATGTAGTCCTCGATCAGCACGCCGCGTTCGAACGAGCCCAGGTCGAAGGCGCTACGGAGCTCGGCCGTGCTGTAGCGGGTCAGGTTCTCCGAACGCCGGACCAGCGAGCGGATATGGCGCCGGATGCTGGCCTCGGAGTTTCCGGCCTCGGCCTCGCCCGAGGTCGAGAACAGGAACAGCGCCTGGATCAGCTTGCCCGCCTTGCCGCCGATTCCGCTCAGGGCGATACCGACGCCGGCGGAAACCTGTTCGCGCTCGGCATTGTCCAGGGTCAGCCGGTAATGGCGCGGCGACATCAGGCCCATGTCGGCCATGTCGCGCATGTAGTCCTTGTCCATCTCGATGGCCATGACTTGGCCGGCGGACACGACATTGCCCACCAACGGAAGCATCGACGCGAGATCGGCCGGCAGCGAGGTGCTGCCCAGGTCCTGCGCGCCGGCGGCCAGGGTGTTGTACAGGCCGGTATTGCTGTCGAGCCGGCGTTCGAGCACGCGCTCGGTGTTTCTCAGGGTCTCCAGCATGCCCGAGCCCAGCCTGCGGCGAATCTCCTCGACGCTGCTCTGGCGCAGATCCTCGGGATCCACGCGCGCGGCTTTCAGCAGCGGATGTTCGCTGTCGCCGACTTCGATCGCGCTCAGCAAGGACAGCATCGGCGTCAAGTCGGTGGCCGAGCGGTCCAGGATGAAATCCAGGGCATCGATGACGGCGTAGGCGTTGTCGATGAGATCGTTGTGAACGTCGGCGAGGTTCCAGCCTTGCTGCGAGAAATACGGCCGATCGGCCTGCAGGCGGCTGAAGCGCGAACGCAAGGTATCGCGCAGGGAATATTCCTTGGGCTCGAAGCCCGGCACGTAGCTGATATCCAGGGCCTGGCCCGGCATCTGGCCGTAGGCGAAGGTCTCGGCCTCGCCGTAGCCGCGCTGCGCGCGCTCGCTTGCGCCGCGTTCGGCGCGGCCGGTCGCGTCGCGGCCGGAGCCGGCGCCATCGGCGTCGCGGCTGGCCGCTTTGCCGCGCTTGAACGCGCGCGCGATGGACTGGCCCAAGGCATTGCCGAACGCATCCAGGGCGATGGCGCCGTAATCGACCTGCGCATCGATGCCGAAGCCGCGACGCACATGCAGGCTGACCACGCCCTCGACCGCGCCGGCCGCGAACTGGGTGAACAGCCCCTCGCTCTGCAAGCCCAGCGCCTGGTTGGCGCCCGCGGATATCAGGCTGCTCACCGCGCCGGTCGCCACGCTTCGCCAACTGAAACCGGCCTCCAGGCCCGCGGCCTTCTGCCCGACATAACCGGCGGCCGCCGATCCCGCCGCCACGCCGGCGGCCTTGAGGTACTCGCCGCTCTTGAGCAGATCACCGACCGAACCGAACTGCTGGGCCAGCCCGCCGGTGATCGCCCCGGTCACCGCGCCGGCGGCGACGTTGCGCCAGCTGAAGCTGCTGACGCCCATCGCGCTGCCGACGGCCTGACTGGCCGCGCTGCCGGCGGCGCCCGCGGTCGCGCCGGCGAGCATCGCGCTGCCAGTCGCGCCGAGCCAACTGCTCGCGACACCGGTCATCGCCCCATACGTCACCACCGACACCACCACCGCGACCACCACCATCAGCACCATCGCCACCGCATTGCAATGCTGCTTCGGCGGCGGCGGGATGATCGGTATGTTCGGCGTCGTCGAACCGATCGCCTGCGCCGGATCGTAAGGCCTGAACGTGGAGGCGTCGTTGCTGGCGACGGTGGTGTTCGGCGCGATCAGCTGGGTGCCGGCCACCAGTTCCTGGTCGGGATCGCCCAGGCCGTTGGCGTCGGCGAGCAGATACCACAATTGCTCGGTGCCGTAGACGCGCGCGGCGAGCTTGCGCAGGGTGTCGCCCGCCTGCACGACCAAGGTGTTGCCGCCCGCGTCGTAGTAGCCCAGCCCGCCCAGGCTCTGGATCTGACGGCTGTAGAAGCTGCTGCCGCCGCCGGTGATCTGCTTGCCTTCGCGCAACTGCGCCTGCTGCTGCCCGCCGCCGTGGACGAAATAGTAGTTGCCGGGCGCGCCGGCGCCGTCTTGCGTGAACAGTCCGTTGTGCATCACGCCTTCGCGGCGCGTCAGCACGCTGCCGTCGCCGTTGTAGCTGTAGTAGCGCATGCGGTCGTCGGCCACGCCCGGGATGTTTTCGCGCTGCGAACGCAGCCGTCCGAACGCGTCGTAACTCAGGGTGTTGACGGTCGCCTGCTGCCCGGGCCGCGTACCGGTGACGGTTTTTTCCTGATAGCCGTCCCAGCCGTAGTAGGAATACGTGTACGTCTGCTGCGCGCTCGTATTCGCAGTGGCGCTGTAGTGATAGCTCATCAACCGGCCGGCGGCGTCGTAACCGGTCGCGCGGGTGTCGGCCGGCGGAATGCCGGGGCCGGCGACGCGCCCGGTATTGATGCGGTAATCGACGTAGGTCTTGCTCTGCAGCCGGCCCAGGTCGACGAACTCGGGCGCGGAGTCGTGCTGCGCGGCGACCACCCAGCGGATATCACTCGGGCGCCCCTTGGTGTCCAGGCTCATCAAGCGGCCATCGGCGTCGTACAGATAGAGTTCCGCGCCCGACAGCCAACCGCCGTAGCCGACCGTCTCGCGTTCGCCGCCGGGGAGAAGATAGGAATAGCTCGCCGATGCCTGGTAGTACTCGCGCATCTCCAGCAGGCGGTTGTTGGCGTCGTAGCTGAAACGCTTGCGCACGCCTTCGAACGCGCTCATGCCGTTGTCGACGATCTCGCTGTGGAACTCGATCGTGCGGTTGCCGCGCAAGTCGTAGCCGGAGCGCTCGATGCTCAGCACCGGCGACAGGGTCGAACCGTTCGGATTCCGCTGCAGTCTGAAACGCGCGACGATGTTGCCGGCGGCGTCGTACTTGAGTTCGTAGGATTCGGGCTCGACGGCATCGAGCTGGATCTGCCCGTTGTTGAGTTTGCCGTTGTTGATCTTGAGCCGGTTCTCGGCGTCGTAGGTGAACCAGTATTGGCGGGTCTCGACCGGCACCGTCGCGGCGATTTCGTCCAGGCCCGGTTCGATTCCGCTCCCGCCCTCCTCGCCCTTGCCGCCCTGGGGCTGCGCGAGCGCGCTCATGTCGAAGCTGAAGCCGTCCGAATCCGACGCGGGCTCGGCGACGAGCTGCGGTGGTCCGGACTCGATATCGATCCTGACCGTCACATTGGCCACGCCGCCGAGCCCGTCGTTCGCGGTCAAGGTGAGGTTGCGCGTGCCGACGCTGGCGCCCCGGGTCGCGGTGAACACGTGGCCGCGTTGCGGATCGAACGCATAGCCCAGGCCGGCGAGATTGCCGCTGATCGAGTAACTCATCGGATTGCCGTCGGGATCGACGAACAGGTCCGTCGGCAGGGTCTCTTGCGATCCCATCGGCGGGATCGAATCCTTGTAGAACTGCAGTGCGTGCGGGCCGGGCGCGGCCTGCGGCGGACGATTGGGCTGCGGCGCGTTGACCCGCAGCGCCATCGAAGCGGTCGTGGTCGCGCCGTAACGATCGGACACCGACACGACCACGTGGTAATCGCCCGATGCGGTCGGCGTGCCGGCGAACTCGCGGCTGATCGGGTTGAACGCAATGCCGGGCGGCAAGGTCGCCGAATTCACCGCATAGCTCAGCGGCGCATGCACGTCGAAGGCTTCGGGCATTTGATAGACGTAGGCCGCGTTCTGGTTCGCGGCCGGCGGGGTCAGCGTCGGCAATACCGGCGGCGCGTTGTCCTGCACCCGGATGCGGAAACTCACGACCTCGCGGCCGCCGCGACCGTCGTCGCCGATGTAGTCGAGCCACAGGTCGCCCAGTTGGTCGGTGGCGCCGGTGATCCGGCGCGTGACCGGATCGAAGCTCAGTCCGGGCGGGAGTCCGGTCACCCGCACGGCGAGCGGATCGCCGTCGCCGTCGTTGAACGCGGGCAGCGGCGGCAGGCTGTTGCTGCCGTCGCGGAACAGGATCATCTGTCCGTCGTCGATCGGCGCCGACAGATACGGGTCGCTGTTGAACGCGCGGGCGGTGATCTTCAGCCGCGAATAGGCGACCGCGCCGGACTCGTCGGTCGCGCTGAAGGTGATGTCGAACATGCGGTCGGGCGTCATGTCCGCGGGCACGACGCCGGCCAGGCGCAGCAACGGCTGCCCCTGTTCGTTGGTTTGCTGGAACGACAGCCAGTTCGGCAGGCCGATGGCGTTGATGGTCAGGCGATCGCCGTCGGCATCGCCGAACACCGAGGCCAGCGGCGCGCTCCAGCTGAAATCGCGGCCGATCGTGGCCGAGCGCGGCGGCAGTTGCGCGGTGCCGGTCGGCGCGGTGCTGGCGACGACGCGGATGCGCAGGGTCTTGTACGCGCTCAGTCCGTCGGCGTCGGTCGCGCGCAGGCGCAAGCTGTAGTCGCCGGCGGCCGTCGGCGTGCCGCGCAACTGCAAGCTGCCGCCGTCGGCGCCGATCGTCAGCCACGGCGCCGCGGGACTGACGCTGTCGAGCTGCAAGCGCAGCACGTCGCCGACATCGGTGTCGCGGAAGTAGTCGCCGACCCACAGGTCGCGGTTCAAGGCCTGCCCGGTCTTGATCCGCAATTCCGGCACGCTGGCGTCGATCACGGCCGGCGCCTGGTTCGGCCCCACCGTCAGGAAGAACGAAGCCGCGTTGCTCAGGCCGCCCGCGCCGTTCTCGGTCGCGGTCAGGATCACTTCGATCGATTGCGCCATCCCCGCCGGCGGATTGGCGATGAAACGCACGTGCCCGTTCGCGTCGGGCGCGCCGACTTGCAGCCACGAGGGCCAGGCCTGGTTGTTGCCGGCGCGGACGGTGAGGGTCATCGGGTTGTTTTCGGCGTCGCGGAACACGTCGCTGAACAACAACGAGAATTCCGCGCTGCGGCCGCTGCGCAGCGAGCGCGACGGCGGCGGCTGCACCACCGTGGGCCGGGTGTTGTCGCGCGTCACGCCGTTCACGTCCGGGCCGTAACCGGAACTGGCGCTGACCTGACGGCGATTACCGACCGCGTCGTAGCGGTAGCTCATGTCGAAGATGCGCTTGAGCACGCCGCCGCTCGCGTTCAACTCGTCGGTGGACACGCGCTGGATGCGGTTGTGGCTGTCGTACAAGGTGCGGGTCAGGGTATGCACCACGCGGCCGGAATCGTCGCGGGTGTCGACCTCCTCGACGGTGCGGTTGCCGGCCGCGTCGTACTCGTAGCGATAGACCGGCGTGGCGCTGCCCTGTTCGTAGATCGCCTTGATCCGGCCGTTCGGATAGTAGGTGGTGGTGCGCAGCGCGTTGCCGACGTTCAGCGATGCGCCGCCGCTGTGGTCTTCGCGGGTCAGCTGGCCGGTGATGTCGTCGTAGCTGTTGTGCTGGCTGCGGCCGGCGAGATTGACGTGGTCGCGCAAACGGCCTTGCACGTCGTAGGCCCAGGTCATCGAGTCGACGCCGTTGTGCTCGTAGGTCTTGCGGCCCTGGCTGTCGTACTTGTAGCTGGCGACCGCGCCGGTCGCGCTCTGGCTGCGCAGCAGCTGGCCGCGGCTGTCGTACTCGTAGCCGATGCGGTTGTTGTAGGCGTCGAACAGCTCGATGCGGTCGCCGTGCTGGTTGAGCGTGTAGCGCTGCTGGACATTGCGGTCGCGCAGGCCGGCGGCGTTGGGCAGGTAGTCGCCGATCGCGACCACCCTGCCCTGGGTGTCGTAGTCCTTGAAGGTGAGGTAGCCGAGCGGGTTCTGCACCAGGCGCTGATTGCCCAGCGCGTCGAAGCCGAAGCGGGTCTTCTGGTTCAGCGCGTCGCTGGACGCGACAAGGCGGCCGGCGGTGTCGTATTCGTTGGCCCGGGTGTTGCCGTTTGCGTCGCGGGTCGCGACCAGGCGGCCGAGCGCGTCGTAGAACCACTGGTTGACCGGCCGCGTCCAGGTGGCGGCGCCGTTCTCGCCGACCACTTCGACCAGGGGCCGCTCGTCGCGGGTGACTTGATTGGCTTCGTTGTAACGGTAGTCGGTGCGGAAACCGCGGGTATCGATGATCTGCAGCGCGTTGCCCCAGCGGTCGAGCACGCGGGTGGTGGCCGGCTTGGGCAGTTGGGTGTCGGCGGTGTACGCGGGCAGTTCGCTGGCGGTGATGCGGCCGAGCCGATCCAGGCTGTGCCGGGTCAACGCGGTTTCCACCGCGCCGTTCGCGCCGAGCACCGATTGCCATTCGCGCGAGCGCTGCCCGGCGAGGTTGTAACCGTAGCGGCGCACGCCGCCGCTTTCGTTGTCGCCGACCAGGCGCCCGGCCAGATCGTATTCGTACGTCAGCACGCCGGTGGCGCCGCCATGGGTCTTGGCGGTGATCTCGCCGAAGGCGTTGAAGGTCGCGACCTCGTCGACATCGGTGTAAGTGAACGAGTTGTCGAGGCGTTCGCGCATGCGCTGGGTGCGCACGCGCCGGCTGGCGTTGTCGCCGATCAGCGGGTCGTAGGTATATCTCTCGTGCTGCCGCAGCGCGCCGCCGGGCTCGCTGGCGGTGGTCAGCAAACTCCAGCGATCGGTGATGCGGTCGAGCGCGTCGTAGCCGATGAAGGTGCGCGACCCATCGGCGGCGAATACCGTCACCGCGCGGCCCTGGCCGTCGTAGCGCACTTTCTCGACCTGATCGCGGGCATCGTCGGCGACCGCAGTGCCGCCGCTGACATTTCCGTTGGCGTAGCGGCGGGTCTGGATCACGTTGCCGAACGCGTCGTAGAGCATCTCGGTATACGGCGAACGCCATTGATACAGCAGGTCCGAGGTCAGGTCGTGGCCCGCCAGCAACAATGGATCGACGGTCGATGGTGGCGCCAGCACCCGGCGCGCGGCCTCGGTCACGCTGGTCACTTGGCCCAGGGCGTCGTAGGCGGTGGAGGTGGCGACGCCGTCGGTGGTCAGCCGGGTCAGGCGGTCGTTATCGTCGTAGTCGTATTGCGACAGCACCTCGCGCACACCCGAGCTGCCGGCGCTGTCGGCGTAGTGGCGCCGCGTGTATTCGCGGAACTTGCGGCCGAGCGCGTCGTATTCGAAACGGGTGACGCGATCGAAGCCGACGACCTCGTCGCCGGCCGCCGGCAACGCCGCCGGCAACGCCGGCGGCGTCGCCGCGCCGAGCCCGGCGGTGGCGATCGCGCGCGCGTACTGCGTGGTTTGCCTGAGCTCGCCGGTCGGGTAGTACTCGTTGCGGGTGAGGTAGCCTTCGGCATCGACGCTGAGCACCAGCCGGTCGAGGTCGTCGTAATAGAAATAGCTGTCGGCCCAGCGCGCGTTGGCATCGGTGCGGCTGCCTTGCAGCAACACCGATTCCCTGACCTTGCGGCCGTAGGCGTCGTATTCGAACTGGGTGGTCGGCTGGCCCTGCGCGCTCACGCCATCGTCGCGGAAATACTCCAGCGCGCCCTGCTCGACCCGCTCCAGCAGCCCGCGCTTGTCGTAGACGCTGCGCACGACCCGGTCGCGGGCGGTGTCGACGACCGTGCCGGCGTCGGCCTGGGCGCGGCTGATCGCGCTGCCCGGGGTCCATGGCCCGATCAGGGCGAAGTTGAACTTGCTCGCGCTGCGCTTGAGTTCGGTGCGTTCGCCGAAGGCGTTGTAGTCGTAGCGGGTGACGAAGCCGTCGGCGTCGATGTCCTGCAGCAACTGCCCGCGCTCGTCGTAGACCTTGTAGCTGTAGCGGCCGAGCACGTCCTTCTGCACCACCGCGCGGCCGAGCGCGTCGTAGCTCACCTGGGTGGTCGGACGCGTTCCCTGGAAACTCAGCGCGCCGCTGGCCGGGTCGATCACGCCGGCATCGGCGAACCGGGTCAGGGTCTGGCGGCCGGCGTTGTCGTACTGGTACTCGGTGACGCGCGCGTTCGGCTGGCCGTCGTCTTCGCTTCGCAACACGACCTGGCCCAGCGCGTCGTAGATCGTGCGGGTCACGATCTTGCGGGTGGCCTTGACGATCGCGCCGCCGGCATCGATGGTCGCCACCTGCACCGGCGGGCTGGTCTCGGTGATGCGGCGTCCGGCCGCGTCGTAGCCGTAGCGCCACTCGTAGTGGTTCTTGTCGATCATCCGCTCGAGCAGGCCGGAACCGTCGTAGAAATAGCGCTCCTCGGCAACGCCGTTGCCGACCCGCTCGACCCGGCCGGCGGCGTCGTAGCGGGTCGCGCTGAAACGATCGCCCATCGCCGATACCGCGGCCGCGACCGCCGTCTCGATCATCTGCGTGTTCGCGCCGATCAAACCGTCGTAGCGGCGCACCACGGTCAGGCGGCCGGCCTCGTCGTATTCGTTGCCGGTCACCGCGCCGGCGTCGTCGACGCTGTAGCGCAGGCGGCCGGCGCGATCGTAGACGTAGTGGCTGCGGCGCGAGTTGTCGGCGCCGCCGGCCGCGGCCAGCGCGTTGCCGACCGCGAACACGTCGTCGCCGGTGCCGATCGCGATACGCGCGCCGTAGCTGAGTTCGGCGAGCACGCGGCCGCTTTCGTCGTAGCGGCGCTCGCTGACGGTGAGCGTGGCCGCGCCGTCCTGGACCAGGGTGTAGCGCTCGCGGCCGGCGTCGTCGTAGACGTGGCGGACCACGCGCGTGTCGCTGCCCGGCAACGCGCCGGTCAGGCCGGCGATCTCGGCAGCCGTGGCCGTGCCCAGGCGCAAGCGGTCGAGCAGTTGCGCGCTCAGCGCGAGCGTGCCGGCGTAGCGAAGCTCGGCGGCCAGGCGGCCGGCCGCGTCGTAGCGGCGTTCGCTGACCCGGCTCTGCAGGTCGATCACGAAGCGCACGCGGCCGTCGCGGTCGTAGACCTGGAAACCGCCCTGATCGCCGGCGCTGGCGGCGACCAGCGCGTCGAGTTGGGCGATGCTGGTCGCATCGCTCAGGCTGGAGACGGCGATCGGGTTCAAGTACGCGCGCGTGGCCACTTCACGGCCGGCGGCGTCGTACCAGTGTCGGGTCACCGCGCCGTTGGGATCGACGCTGTAGATCGGGCGATTGGCCTGATCGTAGTAGCTGCGATAGGTGAAGACCGTATCGGCGACGTAGCGCCGGATCAGGTTGTCGTTGGCGTCGTAGACGTAGTCGGTCGTCAGCCCCAGACCACCGGGATCGAGGATTTCGCGCGTGCGCCGGCCGAGCGCGTCGTACTCGTAGCCGATCTTGCGCGGCGTGGCGGTGCCCTCGCCTTCGGTGACGCTGATCTGGCGGCCGAGCGCGTTGTAGGCGTAATTGGTGCGCTGATTGATGCCATCGGGGTCGCGCGCGGTTTCGAGCAGGCGGCCTTCGCGGTCGTAGCGATGGCGGGTGACCTTGCCGCTGGCGTCGGTCACCCGGATCTGCCGGCCCTGGCCGTCGTATTCGTATTGGGTGACCAGGTTCAGCCCGGCGGGATCTTCGATCCGGCGCAGCAGGCGCCCGACCGGGTCGTAGCGCATCTCGACCCGGCGCCCGCTGGCGTCGGTGCTGGCGATCAACAGGCCGCGCGTGTCGTACTCGCTGCGCGACTCGTTGCGCAGCGTGTCCATCGCCGACAGCAGCCGGCCGTTGCGGTCGTACTGGAACTCGCTGATCGCGCTGCGGCCGCCCGGCAGCGCCTGGGTCACGGTCTGCTGCTGGCCGAAGCGGTTGTAGACCGTGGTGACGCTGACGTTTTCGTCGCTGATCACCTGCATGCTGCGTGCGGCGGTGTCGTAGATGTAGCGGGTGCGGCGGCCGCTGGCGTCGAGTTCGCTGAGCACGCGGTCAAAGGCGTCGTAGGCGGTCGCGACGATCTCGTCGCGACCGGACACGGTCTGGGTGCGGGTGATCTGGCGGCCGCGCCGGTCGTAACCGAAGCGCACGATCGCGCCGCGCGCATCGGTGCTCTGCACGGTCTGGCCGAACGCGTCGTAGGCCCACGACAGGTGCCGCGCCACCGCGCTGCCGACCGCGTCGTCGCGGCTGGTCAGCAAGCCGCGCCTGTCGTAGACCGAGTCGATGCGCAGCGCGACATTGGCGCCGATCAGGCGCTCTTCGCGCACGCGGTCGCCGTAGCCGTCGTAGCTGTAGCGGGTGCTCGCCGATTCGGCGTCGGTCGCGCCGGTCAATTGGCCGCGGCGGTTGTAAGCATACGTGCGGCGGCTGTCGCTGGCGGCGGTATAGGCCAGGGTGGTCAGCGCGGTGGCGACGCTGTCGCGGTCGCCGGGCACGGCGATGGTCAGCACGCCGGTATACGCGGTGGTTTCGATCGCATCGCCGAACGCGCTGTAGCGGACCTGGCTGACTTCGCCGCGCGCGTTGAGCACGCCGGTCGTGCCCGGCAGCCCGCGCACGGTGTAGGTCGGGCGGCCGTCGGCGTCGTAGAAGTACCAGGTCTTGTGACCGTCGGCATCGATGCTTTCGATGCGCCGTCCCAGGCCGTCGTAACCGTGACGGGTGCCGTACTGGGCGAACACCGCGTCGATCTGCGCCTGGGTCATGTCCGGGCGCAGACGGTTCGTGCCTTCGCCGTCGAGTTCGCCGATCAGTTCGCCGAACACGTTGTAGCGCAGCCGGCCCTCGCGCACTTCGCTGGTGTCGGCCGCGAGTTCGGTGCGGACGAGATTGCCTTGCGCGTCGTAAGTGTTGCGGGCGACCGTGCCCTGCGGATCGGTCTGCACGCTCAGGCGGCCCAGTGCGTCGTAGCCGCGACGGGTTTCGCGCACGCCTCCGGCCTGCACGCGGCTGAGCAAGGTCGCCAGGGTTTCCGTGCCGGTCAGGCCGGTCAACCGGGTTTCGAACGCGCGGGTGGTGTCCTGGGCCAGGCGTTCGTTGCGCAGGTACTGGGTCAGATAGCCTTCGGCGTCGAGCATCGCCAGAGTGTTGCCGCGTCCATCGAAGAACCACAGCGTGGCCCGGTCCTGCGCGGTGGAGGCCGGGCGCATCTGGCCCAGCGTGGCTTCGCGCAGATTGGCGGCCACGGCGGTGGCGTAGGCGACGCTGCGGGTGCGATTGCCGGCGAGGTCGTAGTTGTGTTCGAGCAGATAGCCCTCGGCGTCGAGGCGGCCGAGTTCGCGTCCCATGGCATCGAAGAAATAGCGCGTGATCCGCTCTTCGTTCTGCGGCGCGTTGGCGCGCGGCAACTGCCGGGTGCGGATCAGGCGGTCGTTGAGGTCGTAGCTGAAATAGGTGACACGGCCTTCGCCGTCGGTTTCGACGGTCTTGCGGCCGAGCAGGTCGTAGAACGTGGCGACGGTGCGGTCCTGCGCCGTGGCGGTCGGCCGCACCAGGGCGATGTCGGTCGGTACCTGGGCCAGATTCGGCGAGGCCGGCGGCGCCGGCATCCAGGTGCGGGTGTCGAGCGCGGTCGCGTAACGCACGGTCTGGACGATGCGGCCGAAGGTGTCGCGGACGTATTCGACCAGGGCGCCGGTCGCGTCGACCTCGCCGACCAGTTGCCGTTCGACGTCGTAGAACAGATAGCTGCGCCCGCCGTTGGCGTCCTGCACCGCGCGCAACAATCCGGCGCGGTCGTAGAGGTTGCGGGTTTCGCGCGTGGTGGTCGCACCGCCGAGCGCGCGTTCGCTGACCAGCACCACCTGCCCGGCGGCGTCGCGTTGTTCGATCCGGACCCGATCGTTGCTGAGGTCGCCGTCGCCGACCGCGCCGCCTTCGACGATCGCGATCGCCAGCCGCTGCGAATCGGTGTAGGCCCAACTGCGCGACTGCAATGCCACGGCGTTGCGGTCGAACACCTTCTCGGTCAACAAGCGGCCCATGCCGTCGTAGACGTAGACGGTGCGGCGCAGGTCCGCGCCGTTGGACGCGCTGCGTTCGAGCACGCGGCCGCGCTCGTCGTAGCGATAGCCTTCGACAAGATCGGCATCGGTAACGATGCCGTTGCCGACGGCGTCGACCCCGGCGTAGCGGCGCCAGGCCACGCTGCCGAAGGCGTCGTAGCTGTACTGGGTCAGGCTGCTGTTGGCCTTGCGCGGCGCGGCGCCGGCCCAGGCTTCCAGCGCGGCCAGGGTGTAGACGCCGGTGTAGGTCGCGTCCAGGTACTGGCGCGACTTGAGCAGGCGACCGACACCGAAACCGGCGCTGGCGTATTCGCTCTCGCTGACTTCGCCGGCGGCGTTGACCACGAAGCGCAGGCGATTGGCCGCGTCGTAGATATAACGGGTGATCAGCGCGTTCGCCGGCGGCGGCAGGCTCTTGCCGGTTGCGCTGTCGGCGACGGCGCCCGCGCCGGCACGGCCGAGAATGTCGCCCTCGTCGACTTCGTAGACGGTTTCGCTGGTGACTTGGTTGGCGGCGTTGAAGGTCCGCTCGGTGACGCGGGTGATCACCCGCAGCCCGGAGGAAATGAATTCGCGCTGCTCGATCGCATTGCCGTTGTCGTCATAGCGATAGACCCGGCCGGCCACGCCGTCGATCATCGCGGCGGTGAGATTGCCGTCGGGGTCGTACTCGTAGGTGTAGGTCTCCTGCCAGCCGCCGGCGGACGGCTGTTCGGCGGCGATCAGTTGATTGCTTTCGTCGTAGTAATAGACCCAGGTGCGCCCGGTCGAATCGCTGACCCGGGTCGAGCGGGTCTCGCTGTCGTAGGCGAAGCTCAGGGTCTGGCCCTGGCCGTCGGCGTCGTTGTCGTTGAGATCGCCGCGGGTCAGCGTGCGCACCCGGCCGAGCGCATCGTAGGTGTAGCTGACCACAACGCCGTCGCTGTGCTGCACCGATGCGATCTGCAAGCTGCTCGCATCGACATAGCTATACACGGTGCGGAACAGATGGCCGTCGTTGCTGCCGGCAGTCGCGCTCCAATCGTCGTCGCTGGCCTTGCCCGGGGTGAGGTCGTGGGTCACCGTGCTCAAGCGCCCGGCCGTGTCGTAGCCGTACCAGACCCGGCCGACCGCTTGGCTGCCGGCATAACTGGTGACGCTGGCGAGGTTGGCGCCGCTGTAGGTGAACTGCATCCGGCTGAGGTTGCCGTTGCCGTCGTTGGCCGCGACTTCGGTCACGCGGCCTTGCGGGTCGTAGCTCAGGTTCCAGGTGGTCGGCTGCAGCGGATCGCTCTTGAGATCGCGGATGCGGGTCAGGCGGCCGCCGCTGCCGAGGTCGGAATAGGTTTCCTCCAGCCGCGTATCGCCTTCCTCGTAGAGCCACTGCATCGCCTTGCCGTCGCGGCGCAGGCTGTCGTGCGCGCCGTCGCCGACGGTGGAGCGATACAGATCGTTGGCCACGAAGGCGAAGTCCTGATACGAACCGTCGCCGCTATGCCGGCGCATCACGCTGCCGGCCTGATTGAGCGTGCCGATCAATTCGATCCGCCGCTCGAACCCGGTCAGCCAGCCGTCGCTGCCGGCGCCGGCGAAGGTGCCGCGGCTGTTGTAGGTGCGGCTGAAGCCGACGGTCATGCCGCGCATCACGACCTGGTCGTCGAAACTCTGCAGCAGCAGGTTGCCGGTGGCGATGTTGACGTACTGGCTGTCCTGCCCCTGGCCGTAACGCGCGCTGGCGCCCAGGCCCTTGCCGATCTGGCTGAAGGAACTGTTGAACAGTCCCAGCCCGCTGCCGGAAATCACTGCCGCCATCGTCGTGTCCTCGAGCATGGTTACGGCCCGGATTGGTCGGACCTGTCGAAGAACTCATCCGCGCTGACGGTGCGCGGGTTTAGGTGTTTTGGCGGGGAATGTGCGGTTTTGCGATGCGGCGAGCAGAAGTGGAAATTGGGTGCGGAATTTCGCGGATTGGGTGATCCGTTTTTTGTGGTTGTTACGAGTTGTATTTTTTAAGGGTGGGGGGTTGGTTGGTCGAACAGGGGTGTTTTTGGCGCGGTGGGGGGAGGTTCGGCTACAAGCAGAAGCAACAGCAAATCCCCCCTGCCCCCCCTTTTTCAAAGGGGGGAACAGCAACAGCAACGGCAACAGCAACGGCAATGGCAATGGCATTGGCATTGGCATTGGCATTGGCATTGGCGTTGGCATCGGCAGTACAAGTGGCTGTGACAACAGCAATGGCAACGGCGACGGCAATGGCCACGGCGAAGCTGTCGCCGCAGCCATCGCGACCACAAACTCAATCACCGCTGCCGTTGCTGTTACCCCCCTTTGAAAAAGGGGGGCAAGGGGGGATTTGCTGTTGCTGTTGCTGTTGCTGCTGCTGCTGCGGCCGTTACCGTAACCGTGCGCTTCCCCATCCACTACGACCCCAACACCTCACTGCCGCTGCGCGTACTCCACAGCCGGCAACGACGACAGCTTGCCGAGCAAGGTCGACAACTGGCCGTAGTCGGCCACCCGCAGGCGCAGGCGCAAACGCACCTGCGCGCCGTTGCGTTCGACATCGCTGCGGATGCTCAGCACGTGCGCGTTGGCCTGGGCGATCACGTTGGTGACTTCCTTGAGCAGCCACTTGCGGTCCAGCGCCAGCACTTCGATATCGACTTCGTAACCGCTGCCCTTGCGGCCCCACTCCACCGGCAGCACCCGCTGCGGCGTGGCCGCGGCCAGCCGTTCGAACGCCTGGCAACCGGGACGATGCACGCTGACGCCGCGGCCGCGGGTCAGATACCCGACGATGGGTTCGCCCGGCAGCGGCTGGCAGCAGCGCGCCAGCTGCACCAGCAGATTGCCGACGCCTTCGACGGTGAAATCGGTGGACTTGCCCGGCAGCTTGCGCGGCGCCGGCGGCGTGAGCACGGTGGTGCCGCTCGCACTCGCGACCGGCGGCGGCGCCGACTGCGCGCGTTCGTGTTCGAGCAGCGCGCGGCCGATCTGGTGCGGACCGAGGTCGCCGAGCGCGACCTGCACATACAGATCGCCATCGCTGGCCAGCATGAAACGTTCACGCGCCGGCGCGAGGTCGGCGCCGAGCAGGCCGAGCCGGCGCAGTTCCTTGTCGAGCAGTTCGCGGCCGGCGGTTTCGTTGCGCGAGCGATCGAGCTTGTGGAACCAGTTGCGGACCTTTTCACGCGAACGATTGCTGGCCAAAAAGCCGTTCGCCAGCACCAGCCAGTCGCGCCGCGGCTCGCCGGTTTTCGCGGTCAGGATCTCGACCCGGTCGCCGCTGCGCAGCTTGTGATCGAGCGGCACGATGCGTCCGTCGACCTTGGCGCCGCGGCAGCGATGACCGACCTCCGTATGCACGTGGTAGGCGAAATCCAGCGGCGTGGCGCCGGTCGGCAGATCGATCACCTCGCCCTTGGGAGTGAGCACGTAGACCCGGTCCTCGACCAGTTCGGTATCGAGCTCGCTCGCCAGCGCCTCGTCGCCGCCCTGACCGCCGTCGCCCTTGGCATCGAGCAATCGGCGCATCCAGGCGATCTTGCGATCGAACGCGGCGTCGGCGCTGTGGCTGCCGGCTTCCTTGTATTTCCAGTGTGCGGCCACGCCCAGTTCGGCCTGGCGGTGCATCTCGTGGGTGCGGATCTGCACTTCCAGGGTCTTGCCTTCCGGCCCGATCACCGCGGTGTGCAGCGAGCGGTAGTCGTTGCGCTTGGGCCGGGCGATGTAGTCGTCGAACTCGCTCGGCACCGGCGTCCAGGTCGCATGCACCACGCCGAGCGCGGCGTAGCACGCGCCCAGATCGTCGACCATCACCCGCACCGCGCGCAGGTCGTACAGCTCGCTGATCGGCGCGTCCTTGCGCTGCATCTTCTTCCAGATGCTGTAGATGTGCTTCGGGCGGCCGGCGACCTCGGCCTTGACCCCTTGCGCGCTCATCGCCTCGCGCAGGGTGCGCTTGACCTGTTCGATGTAGCGCTCGCGATCGCCGCGCTTTTCGTCGAGCAGGCGCGCGATCTTCTGATAGGTCTGCGGCTCCAGGTAACGGAACGCGAGGTCTTCGAGCTCCCACTTGAGCTGCCAGATGCCGAGCCGGTTGGCGAGCGGCGCGTGGATGTCGCGGGTCAGCGCGGCGAGTTCGCGGCGCGTGTCCGCCGGCAGGTGATCGGCGTGGCGCATGCGCGCGAGCTGGCGCGCGAGCAGGATCGGCACCACCCGCAGGTCGCGCACGATCGCCAGCAGCAGCCGGCGCAGCCCTTCGGTGCCCGAATGCCGGCCCTGTTCGGCGTGCAGCGCCCACACCTGGCCGGCGGCGCGCTGGCCGTCGAGCAAGGCCGCGACCACCGGGTAATCGCGCTCGAAGCCCGCGCCCATCGCGCTCGCCCAGCCCGGATAGGCGTGCAGGATCGCCGCGGCGACGGTGTCGCTGTCGGCGTCGAGCAGGGCCAGCGCGTCCAGGGTCGCGGCGACCACCTCCGGCGCGTCCAGCGCATTCGCCCCGGCCTGCGGCGCCTGCGCCGCCTCCAGCAAGGCCTTGCGCAGCGGTGCGGCCAGGGCCGCCGCCGCGGGCTGGGCCAGGACGTGGGTCGGATCGGGGCGGGACTGAGCGGCGGGAACGTTCACTGCGTGGGGACGGATCGAAGCGGGAAGTGCGAGCGTCTACACTAGCGAGCATCCGCCCCGAGGAACAGCACGATGTCCGCGATTCTCCTTTCCACGCCGCGCCGCGCGCTCGCCGTCGCCGCCGCGATCGCCCTGGCGCTGGCCGCGCCGGCCGCGCTGGCGCAGTCGAAGATCGAACAACAGATGAGCGCCGAACAGTTCAAGGCCGCCGGCCTGGACCAGCTCAGCCCCGAACAGCTGAGCAACCTGAACGCCTGGCTCAACCGCACCCTCGACACTGAAACCAGCAAGGCCGTGGTCAAGGCCAAGGAAGAAACCCGCGCCCAGGTCAAGCACGAGAACCGCGGCTTTCTCGGCTCGGGTTCGCGCGAGGCGGTGGTGGCGCGCATGACCGGCCCGTTCAACGGCTTCTCGCGCGGCCAGACCTACGTCCTCGACAACGGCCAGGAATGGCGCCAGGACGACAACGCCGACCTGCCCGGCGTGCATCTGGATGCGCCGCAGGTGCGCATCACCCCGAGCGTGATCGGCAACGTGTGGTACATGGCGGTGCAGGGCTACAACACCCGCGCCAAGGTCTCGCGGACCAAGTAAGCTGCGCGGCGACGACCGATTCCCCTTTCGCGTCCTATTTTTCGGAGTGTTCTCATGCGTGCGTTCGCCCCACTGAGCCTTGCCGTGCTGTTCGCCGTTTCCGCCGGCGCGAGCGCGGCCGAACGTCATTACGTGCCCGTCGAGCAGCGCTTCAGCGCCGAACAGATGCAGGCCACCGGCCTGTCGACGCTGTCGGCGCAGCAGCTGACGCTGTTGAACGAACTGCTGAGCCAGGATCAGACCAAGGCGGTCGCCGAAGCCGAGCGCAAGCTCCAGGCCGAACGCAACGACCCGTTTTCCAAGGTCGCCGCCGATCCGATCCACTCCACCATCCAGGGCGAATTCCGCGGCTTCTCCGGCGGCAGCGTGATCGTGCTCGACAACGGCCAGCGCTGGCGGGTGATCGACGGCTCGTTGTTCATCGGCAAGCCGGTGATGTCGCCGAAGGTCACCATCAAGCCCGGCATGATGGGCGCGTGGTATCTCGAAGTGGACGGGCAGATTCCGAAGGCCAAGGTCAAGCGGGTCGACGGGGGCTGAGGTTTCGCTTTCTATCGGCGGCCGCGGTGTCGGTCGCGCGAGGCATCACACAAGCAGTTGATCGCAAACGCCGGCGCATAGCCGGCGTTTGCGTTTGTGGGGATGGCGCTCGCAATACGCGCGCTTGGTTCTCGGCTTCTCAGCGGGCGCTCGGCGCGGCTGGTGGTTCGCGGTCGCGGCTTGCGCCGCTCCTACAGGGAGGCCATTCGGCTCTCGCTTTGGCTTGGGCACCAATTCGCGCAGTTCATCCAGCGCTGCGAGGCAGAGAACTCGCGTTGACAAAAGCACACCCGGAGGGCGGCGTGCAGGATGCACGCCGTGCGCCACCGGGACATGGATGTCCCGTGTGGCGCATGCCTGCGCAGGCAACGATCGTGCGGCTCTTGATTCGAAACAGGAACGCCTTTTTCTTTGGTGACTTTCTTTTGTGGCTCTGGACAAAAGAAAGTTACCCGCCGCTTTAGTGGCGGAAGCTTTTGATCCTGCTTGCAGCTTCTAAAGCTTTAGAGCTTTAGAGCTTTAGAGCTTTGAAGCCAAAGGCAAGATCTACAGCTTTCGTCCGCAAGCGGCCGAGTTACTTTCTTTTGTCAAAAGCGACAAAAGAAAGGTAACCAAAGAAAAACGCTTTTCTTTGAATCAAGGGCCCGCGCGTGCGGTGCTTGCGCAGGCATGCGCCACACGAGACATCCTGTCTCGGTGGCGCACGGCGCACATCCATGTGTGCCGCCCTCCGGGTGTGCTATTGTTCTCGCGAGTTACAAGCGTCGCAGCGCTGGATGAACTGCGCGGATTGAGGCTCAAGCCAAAGCGAAAGCCGAATGGCCTACCTGTAGGAGCGGCGCAAGCCGCGACCGCGCCACATCAACAACGGCGGCACTAAGCCAGAACCGATCAGATGCACGTCGCGGCCACCTAGTCCGCCGCACAAGGCGCACGCCGCATCGGTCCAATCCGCCGCGCACATTTCAACCCCGCAACGAAGCCAACCGCTGCGCCAGCTTCTTGGGCGACACCCCACCACGCACACCCAGTTCCTGCGCAAACAACGACACCCGCAGTTCCTCGATCTCCCAGCGCAACGCCTGCCACCCCGCATCCTCGGCCAGCCCAGCCGCCTGCGCCGCATCGAACGCATCGACGAACGGCTTGAGCTCCAGCATCCGCGCCTGATCGCGCACCGGATCGCGCAACGCGCGCTCGCTGCGCACCGACAGGGCCTTGAGATAACGCGGGTACTCGGCCAGCGCCGAAGTCGCGACATCGCGCAGGAACCCCGGCGGCGTCAGCCGCGCCAACTGCGCGCGCATGTCGTCGAGGTTGCCGCTGGCCCAGCCCATCAACGACGACTCCAACCGCGCGCGCGCCTCGGCAACGGCGCCGAGAATCGTCTCGGCCTGGCGCAGGCGTTCCATCGCCTCGGGAAACAGCTTGCGCGCGACGGTCTCGCGGCGCAGTTCGAAACCGGCCGGATCGCGCACCGCGACCAGGTCGGCGTCGTCGCCGAGCAGCGACTGCAACGCGCCGTCGACCAGGTCCTCGCGCAGGCGGTCGCTGTCGCGCGGCCGATCGTGCGAAGCGCGGTCCTGCGCCGCGCGCGTGGGCGACACGCGGTCCTTGCGCGGCGCGGCCGACTCGATCGCCGCATACAGCAGCCCGGTCTTGGCCTGGATCGGCATCTGCTTGCGCGCCTGCTTGAGCTTCTCGGCCATCGCGATCGCGAGCAGCCGGCGCACCCCGCCCGGATGCGCGCGCAACGCGGCCTCGCGCTCGGCGTGGACGCGCAGCGATACCGTGTCGCCGTCGTCGTGCAAGGCCGGAAACGCCGGCACGCCGGCCGCGCCGGGCACCGACATCGGGATCGGCTGATCGGGAAACACGGTCAAGCCCTGCTGGCCCAGGCCATCGGCGGCCTGCGCGGCGAACGCGCGCGCGGCGCGCTCGCCGAAGCGCTGGCGCAGCTCGTCGAGATCGCGCGACTCGGCCAGCACCTTGCGCTCGGCGTCCTTGCCGCCGCGCGGATCGGCCGCGTCGAGCAGGCGCAGGTTGATGCGCAGATGCGGCTCGATCGTGGTCGGATCGAAATCGGTCGCGGCCACTTCGGTGCCGGTGAGCTTGCGCAGGAACCGCGCCAGCACGCCGACCAGATCGTCGGCCTCGGCCTGGCGATGCGCCTCATGGAAGGCCTTGGCGAAATCCGGCGCCGGCACGAAGTTGCGGCGCAAGGTCTTGGGCAACGACTTGATCAGCGCGGCGGCCTTGTCAGCGACGAAGCCCGGCGCCAGCCACGACAGCTGCGCCGGATCGAGCGCGTTGAGCAGATGCAGCGGCACCGCCACGGTCATGCCGTCGTCGACCGCGCCGGGTTCGAAGCGATAGCGCACCGCCAGCCGCGCGTTGCCCAGTTGCAGGTACGGCGGGAACCGCGACGCCTCGGTCTCGCCGCCGACCATCAGATCGTTGTTGGACCATTCCAGCGCGCGCTTCTCGTCGGCCGGCAGCTTGGCGTACCACGCGTCCATCGCCTGCACGTTGTGGATCTGCGCCGGCAAGCGGTCGAGGTACCACTGCGCCATCCATTCCTCGTCCACGACCAGGCCGGCGCGGCGCTGCTTGGCTTCTTCCTCGTGCGCCTTGGCCAAGGTGGCGAGGTTGCGCGCGACGAACGCGGCGCGGGTGTTGATCTCGCCGGTCACCAGGGCATCGCGGGCGAAAATGATCCGGCTCTCTTCCGGATACAGCGCGCCGTAGTGGATCGGCCGCTTCGGCGCCAGCACCAGACCGAACAGGCTGATCTGTTCGCTGCCGACCACGCGGCCCTGCGAACGCGCCCAGCGCGGATCGTGATGGCGGCGCGCGAGCAGATGCGGCAGTTCCTGGATCGCCCAGTCCGGCTCGATCGTGGCGTTGGTCATCGACCACACCCGCTCGGTGTCGAGCAAGGTCGCCGACAGCAGCCACGGCGGCGGCTTCTTGGCCAACGGCGACCCCGGGAACAACTGGTACTTGCGCCCGCGCGGGCCATCGTACTGCCCCTTGTCGCCGCGAAAACCGATCTGGGTCGGCAAGCCCGCGATCAGCGCACGATGCAAGGTCGCGTAAGACTCGGCGTTCATCGAGGTCTCGCGCTCGGCCAATCCCGAATCCCGAATCCCGAATCCCAGCTCCTCACACAGCAGTTTCAACTGTCGATGCAACTCGCGCCATTCGCGCATGCGCAGGAAGCCGAGGAAATGCTTCTCGCACCAGCCGCGCAGCTTGGATTGGGTGAGGTCTTCGTGCGCGGTCTGGTAGGCGTCCCACAGCTTGAGGATGCCGACGAATTCCGAACGCGGATCGGCGAACAGCGCATGCGCCGCATCGGCCGCGCCGCGCTGGTCGGCCGGGCGCTCGCGCGGGTCCTGGATGCCGAGGAAGGCGGCGATCGCGATCATCTCGCGCAGGCAGCCGTGGGCGTTGGCCGCGACCAGCATGCGCGCGAGCTTCACGTCCACCGGCATGCGCGCCATGGTCCGGCCGATCGCGGTGAGCCGGCGTTGTTCGTCGACCGCGCCCAGTTCGGCCAGTTGCTGCCAGCCGTCGGCGATCGCGCGGCTGTCGGGCGGATCGAGGAACGGGAAATCCTCGATGATCCGCGCCGACGCGCCGTGCGCGGTCGCTGCGTCCTGTTCGGCGGCCGCCGCCGCGCCGCGCGGGCCGCGGCGTTTGTGACCGCCGCCGTCGACGCTGCCCAGACCCAGCGACAGCATGCGCAGGATCACCCCGGCCAGGGCGGCGCGGCGGATTTCCGGATCGGTGTAGCGCGGCCGCGATTCGAAATCCGGCTCGCTGTAGAGGCGATAGCAGGTGCCCTCGCTGATGCGCCCGCAGCGGCCCTTGCGTTGGTCGGCGCTGGCCTGCGAGACCGGTTCGATGTGCAGCCGGTCGAGCTTGCCGCGCGGGCTGTAGCGCTTGACCCGGGCTAGGCCGGGGTCGACCACGTAGCGGATGCGCGGCACGGTCAGCGAGGTTTCGGCGACGTTGGTCGCCAGCACGATGCGGCGCTTGGGGCCGGGATTGAACACCCGGTCCTGATCGCGCACCGACAGCCGCGCGTACAGCGGCAACACCTCGGTTTCGCGGTACTTGCGCCGCTCCAGCGCCTGGTGCGCGTCGCGGATCTCGCGCTCGCCCGACAGGAAGATCAGCACGTCGCCTCGCGGATCTTCGCGGGTGATTTCGTCGCAGGCGGCGACGATGCCGTCGTTGACGCTCATGGCCGAGATCCGGGATTCGGGATTCGGGATTCGTTTCGGAGCACGCGAGGCATCGCCCGCGACGGGACGATCCGCTCCTGCGACTCCCGAGTCCCCATTCCCGATTCCCGCATCGTCCAAAGGACGATAGCGAACGTTCACCGGATAGCCGCGGCCCTCGACACTGACCACCGGCGCGCCGTCGAAATGCGCGGCAAAGCGCTCGGTGTCGATGGTCGCCGAGGTGACGATGATCTTCAGGTCGCTGCGTTTTTTCAGCAGCTGCTTGAGATAGCCCAGCAGGAAGTCGATGTTGAGGCTGCGTTCGTGCGCCTCGTCGATCAGGATCGTGTCGTAGGCCGACAGCCAGCGGTCGGACTGGATTTCGGCCAGCAGGATGCCGTCGGTCATGAACTTGACCGCGGTGCGCTCGCCGACGTTGTCGTTGAAGCGGACCTGATAGCCGACCAACTCGCCGAGCGGGGTATCGAGCTCCTCGGCCACGCGCCGGGCGACCGCGCGCGCGGCGATGCGGCGCGGCTGGGTGCAGCCGATCATGCCGGCGGCGCCGCGGCCGGCGGCCAGGCACAGCTTGGGCAACTGGGTGGTCTTGCCCGAACCGGTTTCGCCGGCGATCACCACCACCGGGTGCTTGCGGATCAGCTCGACGATGCGCTCGGCCTCGGCCGCGATCGGCAGCGCCGGGTCGGCGGGCACCTGCGGCAGCGACGCCGCGCGCGCTGCGCGCTGCGCGACCGAGGCCGCCAAGGCCTGCGCGAACGCCGCCTGCGCCTGCGCGTCGGCCGGCTTGCCGCTCCAGCGCGACCACAGGCCGTGCAGGCGGCCGCGGTCGCGGCTCAATCCGCCGTCGATCGCGTTGCGCGCCTGCCGTAACGCGGCGCTAGCATCCGCGTGGCTAGACTGATGTTTGGAATTGCTGGTGTTCATCGATAGATCGTTTGCATCGCAGCGCTAGGAACAAACCATTTCACATCGCGATCGACAGCGCCTATTGTCGCCGCAGTGTCCGACGCGAGCGTCGGAACCCTTTCGATTCGATGCCGGCCCGCCCGCGACACGCTTGAAATCCGGGGCCCGCGTCGAAACGTATTGCGCTTCGGCGCGCGCGCCGAAGCGTTTTGCCACCGTCCCGCCTCACCATCCGCACTGGAATAAGGAGTCCCCCATGGCCAAGGTCAGCAAGCCCGGAAAACCGGACAAATCCTCGTCCAAGAAGTCCGCATCCCCGTTGTCGTCGGCCAGCCCGGCCGCATCGCCCGCCGCCGGCAGCAGCGCGCCCTCGATCGATATTGGGATTTCGCCGGGCGATCGCAAGAAGATCGCCGAAGGTCTGTCGCGTTTTCTCGCCGACAGCTACACCTTGTACCTGAAGACCCACAATTTCCATTGGAACGTGACCGGGCCGATGTTCAACGCCCTGCACGTCATGTTCGAAACCCAGTACACCGAGCAGTGGACCGCGCTGGACGACATCGCCGAGCGGATCCGCGCGCTGGGCTTCAACGCGCCGGGCTCGTACGCCGAATTCGTCAAGCTCAGCTCGATCCCGGAAGAAGCCGGCCTGACCGAGGCCGCCGATTGGCGCGAAATGGTCCGCCAGCTGGTGGTCGGCAACGAAGCGGTGTGCCGCACTGCGCGCAAGGTACTCGACCAGGCCGACGACGTCGATGACGCGCCGACCGAGGACCTGCTGACCCAGCGCCTGCAGACCCACGAGAAGTATGCGTGGATGCTGCGTTCGCTGCTGCAGTAATCGCGATCCAGCGGTACCCGGCGGGCGCGGCGATGGCCGCGCCCGTTGCGTTTGCGGGGTTGGCTGGAGTCTGCGGGCGGCCGAGGGCGGGGTTTGCGGGTGGCGCTCGGAAAGCCGGGCGATCCGGCCGAAAAGCGTCGGGGCTCAAGCCCCTCCCACAAAAGCAGCCTGGCCGCAAAAGTGGCCGCGGTTCCGAGGTCTCTGTGGGAGGGGCTTTAGCCCCGATGTTCTCCGCTCCGACGCGACGATCCCCAACCAGCCCCAACCCGCCACATCCCCGACCCCAGCGCAAGCCAAGCCCTGATCCGCCGACACCGACATCGCCGACCACCCGCGCCGCCAGTTTCCGACCGGCCCGCGAACCGGCCCGGTTAAACTAGCCCCATGCCTTCCCCCGCACTCGAGTTACTGCACCGCGTTTTCGGCCATACCGCGTTCCGCGGCGAACAGGCGCAGATCGTCCAGCACGTGATCGACGGCGGCGACGCCCTGGTGCTGATGCCCACCGGCGGCGGCAAGTCGCTGTGCTACCAGATTCCCTCGCTGATCCGCGAAGGCTGCGGTCTGGTGGTCTCGCCGCTGATCGCGCTGATGCAGGACCAGGTCGAGGCGATGCGCCAGCTCGGCGTGCGCGCGGCCTATCTCAATTCCACCCTGAGCAGCGAGGACGCGGCCGAGGTCGAGCGCCAGTTGCTGGCCGGCGAGCTCGATCTGCTTTACGTCGCGCCCGAACGCCTGCTCAGCGGCCGCTGCCTGAACCTGATCGACCGCGCCAAGATCGCCCTGTTCGCGATCGACGAAGCGCACTGCGTATCGCAATGGGGCCACGACTTCCGCCCCGAATACCGCGAACTGACGATCCTGCACGAGCGCTGGCCCGACATCCCGCGCATCGCCCTGACCGCCACCGCCGACGAGCCGACCCAGCGCGAGATCGCCGAACGGCTGACTCTGGAAGACGCGCGCCGCTTCGTCAGCTCGTTCGATCGCCCCAACGTGCGCTATCGCGTGGTGCACAAGGACAACGGCACCCGTCAGCTGCTCGATTTCCTCGCCGGGCATCGCGACGAAAGCGGCATCGTCTATGCGTTCTCGCGCAAGCGGGTGGAATCGGTGGCCGAGCAGCTGGCCGCCGCCGGGATCAAGGCCCTGCCCTACCACGCCGGCATCGACGCCGGCGTGCGCGCCGCCAACCAGCGCCGCTTCCTGCAGGAAGACGGGGTGGTGATGGTCGCGACGATCGCCTTCGGCATGGGCATCGACAAGCCCGACGTGCGTTTCGTCGCCCACATCGACCTGCCCAAGTCGATCGAAGGCTATTACCAGGAGACCGGACGCGCCGGCCGCGACGGCGAACCGGCCGAAGCCTGGCTGTGCTACGGCCTGGGCGATGTGGTCAACCTGCGCCAGCTGATCCAGCAAGGCGAAGCCGGCGAAGAACGCAAGCGTCTTGAGCTGCGCAAGCTCGATTCCCTGCTGGGCTTCTGCGAATCCACCGAATGCCGGCGCAAGGCGCTGCTCGGATGGTTCGGCGAGCCGCACCCCGGCAACTGCGGCAATTGCGACAACTGCATGGAGCCGCCGCAAAGTTGGGACGGCACCACCGCCGCGCGCAAGGCGCTGTCGTGCGTGTACCGCACCGGCCAGCGCTTCGGCGCCGGCCACGTGATCGACGTGCTGCGCGGCACCGCGACCGAGAAAGTCACCCGTTTCGGTCACGAAGCGCTGAGCACCTTCGGCATCGGCAGCGACCTGGACGTCAAACAGTGGAGCAGCGTGTTCCGGCAACTGGTCGCCGCCGGCCTGCTGGAAGCCGACATCGAACGCCACGGCGCGCTGCGCCTGACCGCCGACAGCGCACCGGTGCTGCGCGGCGAACGCGAACTGCGCTTTCGCACCGAAGCGCCCAAGGCCGCGCGCGCGAGCACCCGCAAGACCCGCGGCGGCGCGAGCGCGGCGCCGATGATCGACATGGACCCGGCTTCGCTGCTGCGCTTCAACGCCCTGCGCGAATGGCGCTCGACCACCGCGCGCGAACAGAACGTGCCAGCGTACGTGATCTTCCACGACAGCACCTTGCGCGCGATCGCCGAAAATGCTCCCGATGATCTCGACGATCTCGGCCGCATTCCCGGCATCGGCGTGAGCAAGCTCGATCGTTATGGCGAGGCGGTGTTGCAGCATTTGCTCGATCACGGCTGAAATCGCGGTTCGAAAGCGCCACCGAGTAGCCGCGCAGAAGCGACTGTAGGAGCGACGCAAGTCGCGACCGCGACCTCTTGGCCACGACGCAAGCGCGATGACGCGGTCGCGGCTCGCGCCGCTCCTACAGGGGGTGACCGCAGCTTCGTTCCTAGCTGTAGGAGCGACGCAAGTCGCGACAGCGACATCACAGCCACAACGCAAGCGCGGTAGCGCGGTCGCGGCTCGCGCCGCTCCTACAGTGAGCGGCCGCAGATTCGTTTCAAGCTGTAGGAGCGCCGCAAGTCGCGACCGCGACCTCTTGACCACGACGCAAGCGCGATGACGCGGTCGCGGCTCGCGCCGCTCCTACAGGGAGCGACCACAGATTCGTTTCACGCTGTAGGAGCACCGCAAGTCGCGACCGCGACCTCTCGGCCACGACGCAAATGCGATGACGCGGTCGCGGCTCGCGCCGCTCCTACAGTGAGCGGCCGCAGATTCGTTTCGGGCTGTAGGAGCGCCGCAAGTCGCGACCGCGACATAACGGTTACGTCGCAACCACCACCAACGGCGACGGACACAACGGCTGCAACGGCTGCAATAACCGCCCTACTGCACCTGATACGAAAAATTCAAATTCCACCGCGCCTTGCGGTCGTCGGTCTCCAGCGGAATATCCGCGGTCGGCTTGGCATAGGCGAAGTCGATGTTGAAATGCTTGTTGTCGGACAAGCGCAGGCCCAGCGCGACGCTGCCCAGGTCGTCGATCGGCGGGCGGCCCTGGGTCAGCGAGACGCGTGCGTGCTGCACGGCCAGGTACGGGGTCACCGACTTGAGCCATTGGGTGTTCGGACGGAAGTTGCGGCTCAGCTCCAGCGCCGCGCCCCAGCCCTTGTCGCCGGAGGTTTCGCCCGGGTCGTAGGCCAGGCCGAAGCGGGTGCCGCCGAAACTGATCTGCTCCGACGACGGCAGACGCTGGCGGCTGTACTGCGCGGTCGCGCGCAGCACCGCGGCGTAACGTTGTTCCTTCCAGGTGCGGCTCTGCGCGTAGCCCAGGTTGTAGCGGGTGAACGACACGTCGCTCGCGCCGGCCACGTCGATGCCGTCGATGTTGGTGACCGTGTCGGCCGACGCGCCCCAGGCGTCGAGCCCGCGCGCGATCGAAACACTCGCTTGCCGCGCGTGATTCTTCTTGGCCTCGGCGTAATCCAGGCCCGCGGTCACCACCCGGGTCTTGGAGCGCTGTTCGAGCAAGGCGCCGTTGATCGTATTGAAGTAGCGGTCGGACTGATCGGCGGCGTACACGCCGGCCGAGACGAACAGCGATCGCTCGTTGCGCAACAGCAGCGGATAACGCGCGCTGATCGACACGCGGTCCTGTTCGACCCGGTGATCGAGGAACGCCGGCAGCGGCGTCTGGGTGACCGGCACGCCGCGATAGCGCGAACCGTCGACCCGGCCGATCCAGCCGTCGCTACCGATCAGCTGCGAATACCCGGCGCTGTAGAAGCGTTCGTTGCTGCGGCCGTCCGGGTACAGCGCGGCCAGACTCCATTGCTCGGCCAGCGAAGTCAGCGCATTGAGGTTGAGCGTCGCCAGGCCCTGGGTGCCGGGATGGTTGAATTCCAGCGCCCAGCTGGCGTCGTAGCGCTTGCCGCCGACGTTGAGGTCGAGCGAGGTCGCGCCGTCGGTGGTGGTCGGCGCCGGCACGTTGATGGTCATCTTCGCGCCCGGCAGGAAGCCCAGGATCTGCGAATAGCGTTCGAAGGTGCTCTGGCGCAGCGGCCGGTCGTCGATGATGTGCTGGGCGATCGCGCGGATCTTGCGTTCCATCTTGCCGGGCTTGCCGCCGACGCGGACCTGGGCGACATAGCCCTCGACCGCGACCACGCGCACGGTGCCGTCGGCGAAGTCCTGGGTCGGCACGTAGCAGAACGACAGCGCGTAGCCGCGTTCGCGATACAGCTTGGTGCAGGTCTCGGCGGCGCCGAGCAGGTCGGCGACGGTGATCTGCCGGCCGATCAAGGGAATGAACAAACCGGTGACCTGTTCGAACGGCACCGACTTGACCCCGGACACTTCGAACCGGATCGGCGTCAGCGGCACCGCGAGCAACGCGGCCATTTCCGGATTCTGCTGCGGCGCGACGGTGGTGCTGACCTTCGGCTCGGCCTTGGGCAGCGGCACCTGCGGCAGGGTTTGCAACGGATTGCCGGTGGTCGGCAATCGTGGCTGGGTCTGAGAATGCGCCGTGGTCGCCGCGAGCATCGCGGTGATCGCCAGCGCCAGTGGATAGCGCTTCCCCCAAAGCCCTGTATCCATGCGGAGCCCCTTGTGCCTCGGCGGTGGCTTTCGCCCTTGCTGCGCCGGGCCGGTTGTCGTTGTTGTTTTGGTCTGACTCGGGCGAACGGTGTGTCCGGGTTGAGTGCCTGGTCTGGACTCCGGTTTCGGTTGCGGCCCCGGATGCGCGCGGCCGAGGCCGAAAACGCATCCGCGAGCCTGGGTTCGACTCTACGACCTGGGCGCGCGACGGGAACGGCGCGATGCCGTTCCCGCGCGCCAGGTCACATCCGATCAGGGCTTACCGCCCTTTTTGCCCAGCAGGCCGGTGCCGAGCAGGCCACCCTTGCTGCTGTCGTTGCCGAGCACGCCGCCGAGCAGGCCGCCGTTGGCATTGTTGAGCCCGGTCGCCCCGGCCACGCCGTTGACGACCGTGCTCAGCCCCTGAGTCACCGGCTGCAGCGGTCCGTTGACCGCCGCGGTCGCACCCGTGCCGACCGTGGTCACGCCGCCGCCCACGCCGGTCAGGACACCGCCGACCAGGCCGGTGACCGGCGCCAACGGCGTCGAGCCGCCCACGCTGGCCACGCCCGCGCCGACGCCGCCGACCGTGCCGCCGAGACCGGCGACGCCGCTGGTCACGCCGGCCGCGGTCACCCCGACCGGGTTGGCGATGCTGCCGGCATTGCCCAGCCCCGCGGTGATGCCCGCGCCGACCGTACCGAGATTGTTGCTGACGCCGGTGACCGCGCCGCCGACCAGACCGGCCGCGCCGCCCGGGACCGGAGCGCCGCTGAGCGCGCCGCCGAGCGCCGCGCCGGCCGACGCCACGCCGCCGACCACGCCGCCCGCGCCCTGCGACACGTTGGCGACCAGATTGCCGCCGCCGCTGCCGCCGGTACCGCCGCCGTTGGTCTGGCCCAGCCCCGCGACCGGCTTGAGCACCGCGCTGAGCGCGCCGGTCAGCGACTGACCGGCCGAGCCTTCGAGCACGCCGCCGAGCTTGCCGCCGACATCCTTGACCCCGTTGCCGACGCCCGAGACCAGTCCGCCGGCCGCGCTGGTGAGCGGCTGGATCGGCGAGCCCTGGAACGCGCCGACCGTGGCGACCGTCTTGCCCAGGTCGTCGACCGTGGTGCCGACGTTGACCACCAGATTGTCGACCCCGCCGACGGTGGTGCCGACCGGATTGCTGATATTGCCGATCTGGCCCAGCCCGCTGCTGGTCGACAGGCCCAGCCCGCTGACCGTCTTGCCCAGGTCGTCGACGACCTTGGCCAGGCCCTGCGTGGTCGGGTTGTTGCCGCCGAGCAAGGCCTGATTGGGAATCTGCGCGCCGAGCGTGCTGACCCCGCCGCCGATGCCGGTGACCAAGTTACCGGCCACGGTCACGATCGCGCCCAAGGCATTGCCAGGCACGCTGGTGCCGCCCGGACCACCAGGACCACCGGGATTGCCCGGACCGCCGGGTCCGCCCGGATTGCCCGGACCACCGGGACCACCGGGACCACCTGGGCCACCGGGATTGCCGGGACCACCCGGACCGCCCGGATTACCCGGACCGCCGGGGCCGCCCGGATTGCCGGGGCCGCCGGGGCCACCCGGACCGCCGGGATCGCCCGGACCACCGGGGCCGCCCGGATCGCCGGGGCCACCGGGTCCGCCCGGATTAGGATTGAAGTTGGATTTGACCCCGCCCGAGCCCGAGCAACCGGTCGTCGATACGGTGATCGTCAGAATGCACGCCGCCAGCAAGCTGTAGGAAAGGGCTTTGCGAATGCCACGAGTGTCCATCACGTCCTCCGAACGCAGCGTTGCGCTGCTCCGTGCCTGGGTTTATCGCTGCGCCTGCGTTCGCGGGGGCGACACCGGCTGAGCGCCGATACCACACATTCAAAGTGTTGTTTGACTGTGTACGGCGTGAGGCTGCTCCTGTTTAGGGTCTAGGACAAGTGATGAAACCGGTCCAGGCGCGCGGCCAATGCGATATTTCCGATAGCCGGTAATTCTCGTGAGAAAGCGTGATTTTCGTTCACCGGGGGCGGCTGAAACGCGACCGCGTCACCACAACGGACAGGCTCGGGCGCCGGGAGCGAGCGAGGAGTTACCGAAGTGGAAAAAGAATTTCCAACAGCCACCCAAACGTGCAGTCGGCAGGGACTGTGCGATGGCGGCGGCCCGGCAACGGCGCACATCGCCGTGCATGCGAGGATCGACCTGAAATGCCTGCGCTGCGCGGCCCGCCTGTCGATGGCCCCTACGCAAGAATTTACGTTTTTTACGTAAACGCGGGACGTGCGTAATTTTTCGCCGCGCAATCTAAATTCGGTGCCACGCCGCAATCCCTAACGTGCCGGCCGTCTCACCATTCGACCGTGCCGCGGATCACCGCCTGGACCCGCCCGCCGATCCAGACCTCGCCGTCCTCGTCGATGCGGACCTCGACGCAGCCGTCGCGGCCGACTTCGCGGCCCTGGCTGACGCTGTAGCGATCGCCCGGCGCGAGCCGGCCGGCCTCCAGCAGCGCGGCGGCGATCGCCGCGTTCGCGCTGCCGGTCACCGGGTCCTCGGCGATCCCGTCGCCCGGGCAGAACGCGCGCACCACGTAGTCGTAACCCGGATCGCGGCTGCGCGCGAACACCGCCAGCCCCAGCGCGTCGTCGCCGGCCAGGGCGAGGACGGCGTTGAGGTCGGGCTGCAGGCTGCGTACCGGGTCGGGCCGATCGGGTTGGTCGGGCGCGGCGTCCAGTTCGACCACCCACCAGCGCGGACCGTTGTCCCACAAGCCAGGCGCCAGCGCGCCGCGCGGCCAACCGGCGAGCGCCGCGTCCAGGCGCTGCGCGGTGGCGCGATCGTGATCGCAACGCCGCGCATGCGGCGCGCGCACGCTGACCCGCATGCCGGTGGCGTCGTGGACGATCCGCACCGGCAGCAGACCGGCCGCGCACTCCTGCAGCAGCGACTCGCTGTCGGCCGGCACCCGCCGCGCATCGATCGCCGCCCACGCCGCGCCGAGACTCGGATGGCCGGCGAACGCGAGTTCCTGCCGCGGCGTGAAGATGCGCACGCGATAGTCGGCGCCGGCCTGCGGCGGCAGCAGGAAGATCGTCTCGGGCAGATGCATCCAGGCTGCGAACGACTGCATCGCCGCGGTGTCGAGGTCCTGCGCGTCGAACACCACCGCCAGCGGATTGCCCGCGCCGATGCGATGGGCGAACACGTCCAGTTGCAGGTAGCGGCGCAGGGTCATGAGCCCGGATCGTACCGATTGCCGACGCCGCCGACAGTGGCTTCAGGCCGATTGACGCCGCCGCGATGGCGGCTGTACTCGCCAAGCCGCTGCGCCCGCGCACAGCGGTTGCCGTGCTGGCCGGCGCCGCGGCCACGGCGGCAGCAATAAATCGCCGCACAACACGCTGCATCCACGAATGCAGCGCATTGCGCGACGCTCCGCGAATCGCAGCCGCCGGCGCCTGGAGCGCGCGACCGGCGTGAGTCGGAGGGGGCGTCGGACCCTGCTGCGTAGCGGAGAAACACGGATGCGGCCAGCGCGGCTGACGCCGCCGCGGCGGATGCATCGGGAACGATCAACGGCGCGCGGATCGGACCTCGCGCTCGTGCATCGCCGGCGCGGCATCGTGCGTCGCGCGCGAGGCGCCACGATCGACCGACAAGGCGACGCTGCTGAAGAACACGGTCTGGCAAACAATCGCCAGCCACAGCCGATGCACGACCGGGCGGCGTGGGAACGAACGCATGCGACATCACTCCTGGACAACGAACGAACAACCAAACCGGCAATCGAACATCGCGCGGCCCGGGCAAACGCTGGGCAAACAACGCCCGGACCAGCGCGCCGATGGCGATGGCCGATAGAAAACAACAATGCCGCGACTACGGTCCGCGCCGGCGCATCACGCGAACGAGCCTATCGACGCCGAAAAAGGCGATCCGATCGAACATGGGTCCGAGGCGAACCGCGGCTCAACGCCCCTCGATCAGCCGCGTGGCGATATCGGGCGAAAACTCGCCCGCCGGCGTATTCGGCGCGATCCCGCACTTGCCGTCCGAATCGCCGGGCACCTTGACCCACAACAGCATCTCCGCGCCGCTGCCCCTGTTCTGCGAAACAGCCCCGAGCTTGCGCCCGCCCGGATTGCACCACTCGCCGTTAGAGCCGTTGCCGTTGCGGCTGGTATCGACCACGAAGGTTTTGCTGTAGCCGAACTGGCGCTGCAACGACGCCGCCACCGCCTTGCCGTAGGCATTGGAATCGGCGGTGGTGTGATAGTTCGACACGTTCAAGGCGAAGCCGCGCAGATCGCGCGCGCCGGCCGAATTCAGGCGCCGCGCCATTTCGTCCGCGGCGATCCAGCTGGCGTTGCCGCCGTCGTGATAGACCAGCGCATTGGGCGCGCGCGCCTTGAACTCGCGCGCGGCGTGCTGCAGCAGGCCGATGCGCACCGAACGCTGATCCGCCGCGAGGCAATCGAGTTGCGCCAGCGCGTCGGGTTCGATCACCACCACCGCGCGGCGGTTGCCGATGCCCGAGGCGAAACTCGATATCCAGGTGCGATACGCCTGCGGGCTGCCGGCGCCGCCACCGGAGTGACTGCCGCAGTCGCGCCCGGGAATGTTGTAGGCGACCAGGATCGGCAGCTTGTCGGCCGCGCGCGCGGCGTCGACGAAGGTCGTCACCGCGGTGCCGATGTTGCCGCTCCAATTGCCGAACCAGCGCGCCATCGGTCGGGTCGCGATCGAACTGCGGATCGCGTTCGCGCGGGTGTCGGCTGGATGATTGCGCACCCACAGCGCCGGGTTGGAATCGGGATCGACGTAGAAGCCGCTGTTCTGGTTGGCCGCGACCGCGCAGGCCGGCGCCAACGCCGCGGCCAGCACGAGCGTCGCGAACACCCGACGCGTTTGCGAAGCGAGCACAACCGAACGGACCGAGATTGTTTGACGCATGTCTCTTCCTGCAAGTGACGCGGGGATGGATACCGCCGATGGCGACGCGAAGGTTTCGCGCGCTACTTAGTTTTGCTTACGACTGCCATCAGCTTTGCTTTGTTCGCCGATGCCGACGACGGCCAAAATGACCTCGAAATCCAGGCCGCTCTTCCAAGCGCCTCACACTTTCGAACATCCGCGCCGGCACCGCATCGACAGCCTGTAAATCGCATGTTAGTCGTGGCGGCATGCTCACTCCCCGGAGCATGCCGCCTTCGACTTCGACCTCAGCCCGATCAGACAAGCCGATCAAACCGCTGCCGAACACTCCCTCCAGAGCATGCGTTCCAGTCTAGGCCGATAGCCTGTCGCCGACCTGTCGCGCGCGTCCACGCCGCGCGCCGCGCGTCGCACACGCCGCATCGGCTTGCCGCCCAAGCTCGTCGTCCGCGCGTTCGCGCGCGGCGCCGCTTGCGTTCACCCAGCCACTCATCAGGAGTTCGTTCATGCGCATCTTGCTGGTCGAGGACAATCTCGATCTGGCCCACGCGGTGGTGCAGCATCTGCGCCGCACCGGCAATGCGGTGGATCATGAAGCCGACGGCCTGTCGGCCTGCCGTTTCCTCGAACACGAACGCTACGACCTGGTGCTGCTCGACATCGGCCTGCCGCGCATGGACGGCCTGAGCCTGCTCGCCGAACTGCGCCGCCGCGGCGACGCGACACCGGTGCTGATGCTGACCGAACGGTCCGATATCGAAGACCGCATCAGCGCGCTCGATGTCGGCGCCGACGACTACATCGGCAAGCCTTTCGATTTCCGCGAACTCAGCGCGCGCTGCCGCGCCCTGACCCGGCGCCGGCAGGCGCAGACCTCGGCGCTGGTGCAGATCGGCCCGATGACCATGGACAACGCCGCGCGCCGGCTGCGCTTTCACAACCGCACCATCGACCTGCCCAATCGCGAGTACAGCTTGCTGGAGATCCTGGTCGGCCGGCTCGGCCAGGTGGTCAGCAAGAACGAGATCACCAACCGCTTGTTCGCGCTCAGCGAGGAAGCCGGCTCCAACACCGTCGAACTGTACGTCGCGCGGCTGCGCAAGAAGCTGCCGCACGATTTCCTGCGCATCGTGACCGTGCGCGGCACCGGCTACCTCGCCGAAACCACGCACGGCAGCGGCATGGCGCATGACTGAGCTCGAACACGCACGCCCGTCGATACGACGCACCTTGCTGCTGTCGATCGGGCTGCTGTCGCTGGTCGGCATGCTGTTGTTGTTCTTCGGCGCGCGCCAGTACGGCCGGCGCGCGGCCGATCTGTCCTACGACCGCTTGCTCAACGCCTCGGCGCTGACCATCGCCGACAGCATCACCCTGGTCGAGGGACGATGGGAAGCCAACATCCCGTGCGCCGCATTGGAACTGCTGTCGGCCGCGCCGGACGACCGCGCGTTCTACCGCGTGTTTCTGGCCGGCGGGCGCACCCTGACCGGTTACGACGACCTGCCGCGCCCGCCGAGTCTGGCGGCCGATCGGACCGTATTCTTCGATGCGCACTACCGCGGCGAAGCGGTGCGTTTCGCGGTGCTGCGCCGCGCCGCGAGCAGCGCCGACGGACCGGAAGCGGCCTTGATCCAGATCGGCCAGACCCGGCGCGCGCGCAACGAAGTCGCGCGCGACATCGTCTGGCACGTAACCGGCTGGATCGCCTTGTTCACCGTGGCGATCCTGCTGCTGGCCCGGCTCGCGATCGATCGCGCGCTGCAACCGCTGGCGCGGATCGAACAGGATTTCAGCGTGCGCACCCCGTTCGACCTGCGTCCGATCACCCGCGCGGTGCCGACCGAGCTGTCGCACGTGGTCGCCGCGCAGAACCATTTCATGTCGCGCCTGTCGACCAATATCGACGCCCTGCGCGCCTACATCGCCGAAGCCGCGCACCAGATGCGCAATCCGCTGGCCTCGTTGCGCGCGCAGGCGCAGCTGGCGCTGGATCAGAACAATCCGCAGCAGTGGCGGCAGGGCCTGGTCGCGGTCGAACGCCATTCCGACAAGCTCGGCCGCCTGCTCAATCAGTTGCTCAGCCACGCCAGCGTGACCCACCGCGCCGAACTGCATCATTTCAAGCCGCTGGACCTGCAGACCATCGCGCGGCAGGCGCTGCGCGAATCGGTGCCGCAGGCCGAACCGCGGCCGCGGGTGCGGTTCGATTGCGACGCCGACGACACCCGGCTGCACGGCGATGCGCTGATGCTGCGCGAAGCGATCAAGAACCTCATCGACAACGCGATCAAGCACGGCATCGGCGAGCACGCGCCGATCCTGGTGCGTCTGCAGGCCGACGGCGCGGACCTGGTGCTCAGCGTCGACGATGCCGGCCCGGGCATGAACCTCGAACAGCGCGAGCGCGCGTTCGATCGCTTCGATCGCGGCGAACACGCCAGCGCGCAGGGCGCCGGCCTGGGCCTGGCGATCGTCAAGCGCGTGGTCGAGAGCCATGGCGGCCGCGTGGTCCTGGACACGTCCGCGAGCGGCGGCCTGAGCGTGCGCCTGCATTTGCCAAGGGACGCCGCATGAAGCTGTTGCGTTACGCCTTCTCGCTGCTGCTGTATCTGGTCGCCGCGATCGGCACGCTGTACCTGGGCCAGGCCCAGGCGCGGCCGCCGCAGAACGAACGCATCACCGTGTTCGACGCGAGCATCGCGCGGCAAGGCCGGTTGGTACTGCACGGTTCAAGCAATGTCGGCCTGGTCCGCGCCTTGATCGAGGACTACCAACGACTGCATCCCGCGGTCGAGGTCCGCTATTCGCATCTGGATACCGCGCAGATCTACGCGCGCGGCGCGCGCGCCGGCGCGGCGCAGGAACGCCCCGACCTGCTGCTCAGCAGCAGCACCGATCTTCAGGTCAAACTGGTCAACGACGGCTACGCGCTGCCGCATCGCTCGCCGCAGGCCCAGGCGCTGCCCGCGAGCGCGCGTTGGCGCGACGAAGTCTTCGCCTACGGCTACGAGCCGGTGGTGATGGTCTACAACCGCGAACGGCTCGACCCGCTGCGCGCGCCGCAGACCCGCGAGCAATTGCAGCGCCTGCTGCGCGACAAGCACGGCCCGCTGCGCGGCCGGATCGGCCTGCAGGACCCGCGCGACAGCGCCGTGGCTTATTTCATCGCCACCCAGGAGGCCAAGCTGCTCGGCAACGATGCCGGCCCGATGCTGACCACGTTGGGCGAGAACGACGCGCATCTGTTCAAGCGCATGGACAACCTGCTCGATCGGCTCTCCGACGGCGAGATCAGTTTCGCTTACGGCGTGTTCGGCTCTTACGCGCTGCAACGCATCGAACGCGGCGCGCCGCTGCGGATCGTGCTGCCGCGCGATCATCTGCTGCTGGTCGCGCGCACCGCGCTGATCCCACGCTTTGCATCCAACCCGGCCGAGGCACGGCGTTTTCTCGATTACCTGCTGTCGCCGCGCGGTCAGGTGCTGCTCGCGCGCGAAGCCAAGCTGATCCCCGCGCGCGACGACCTGCGCGATCCGCCGCGCCTGTACGGCGACCTGTCGCAACGCAGCGCCGCCTTGCGCCGCACTTCGCTGGGGCTGGGTTTTCTGGTGTACCTGGACGAAGTGAAGAAACGGCGGTTTCTGCGCGACTGGGTGGAGCATCTGACACCGCCGCCGAGCGAGGTTACCGCGGCTTCGCGCTGACACCCGGCGCCAGCGCCGATTGCGGCGCGGCGGCGGCGATGTAGATTAGCGATTGCCGCCATCCCTCCCATCCGGCGCTTCGATCAGGGGAAATCATGTCGCGTCCACGGCTATTCATCGCATTCGCTTTGGCGATGTCGATCGCCGGCGCTCACGCCACCGAACTGGGCGAATCGCCGTTCTCGTTGCGCTCGGCCGAACCCGGCACGGTGCGGGCCCTGGCGGTGGCGCGCGCCGAATTCGTCAAGCGCCTAGCGCTGGAAGCCGGCCCGGACTCGGCCGACGACGCGGCCATGCGGCAAGCCGACGACTTCGATATCGCGATCACCCAGAACGCCGATCACTACCAGGTGGAGTTCGCTCCTTCGCAGCGCGGCTATCGTGGCGGCGGCTACGGATACCTCATCGCCAAGGACAGCTTCCGCGTCGTGGAGCGGCGGATGTATCCCTAGCTGCGGCGATAGGCGACCGGTTCCGCGGCAGGATCATGGAACCGATACACTTCAGTCGCCACGCCGTCATGAGATCAGCCAAGCACGACTGCGGCCCGGTCGCCTGCTGTCATTCGCCCTGCGGCGGAGCGGCCGCCGCCGCATTGGCCGACAACGCCTTATAGAACTGAATCGTGGTGGCCGCGTTGTCGGAGGTGGTGTAGTTGTTGACATCGGCCGGTAACGCGGCGAGGTCTTTCGACCACTTCAAACGGCCGTCGTCGATCCAGATCCGGCAGGTCGGCGCCTCTTCCTCGTAGACCTCGATATCGCGCGCGTCCAGCCAGTTGTACAACTGCCTCGGCAGCCAGCGCGGCGTGCCTTCCGACCAATACAGCACGGCTTGAGGTTTGGCTTGCGGCACCAACGCATGCGAGCCGGCGAAGGCCTGGTCGAGCGCCTGCAGGTATCCGGCCGAACCGTCCGCGGGAGTCCAGGTCGCGGCCGTGCAATCGGAGTAAACGTGCGCGAGCGACATCATGTGGCCCCAGCCCATGCCGATCGCCACGCAGCCCGACAATCCCGCGGTGTTGAGACCCACCAGTTGCGCCGGTTGGCCAGGGCCGTCGCGGTGCTCACCGTTGACCATGATCCACTGATCCAACCCGACTCTGATCAACATCGCCTTCGCCTCCGTCGCAAACATCCGACCGGCAACGGTTGCCGGTCCTTCGCTTGTCTTAGACGCGGCTGCGATGGGGTTGTGAACCCGCTTCGTGCACAACGCGCTAAACACCGGCCCGGAAAAAACAAAGGCCGGGCGCTGAGCACCCGGCCTAATGTTTGCGTCGCCACCGGCAATTCACGCCGGCCGTCGAATCGAAGCGTCGCTCACTGCAGCGGCTGCAGCTCCAGCGACTGGAACAACTGGTTCTGCGCCTTCTTGGCGATCGAGCGCGGCAGCTTCACCAGGAAACCATCGCCCGCCAGACCGACGTCGCCATGCAGGACGAAACCGTTGATGCGCACGTAACTCTTGATCGAGTACTTCGCGCCGACCCGGTTGAGTTCCAGGAACATCGGCGCGGTCAGGAAACCCGAACCCTTCTGATACTTGCGCGCATCGCCTTCGCTGCGCTTGAGCACGTAACCGTTGCTGGCCGCCCACGCATCGACCATCGCGTAAACGTCCTTGTCCGATGCGAATTCCACGTAGTCGAACTGGCTCTTCCCGTTCTTGGCGATCAGCGCCATGACATTGAGAAGCACCAGTCCGCAAAAGGCGCCAAAGATCGCCATTCCTATAATCGAAGCCATATCGTTCCTTGAATTGCAGTGAGCGTCCGGCGCGCGGGCCGCAAGGCGGCAGTTTCAGCGACGGTGGACGCGGCCGAGCACTATACCGAAGCCTTTGCGTGGGCTGCTTGCACGATACCGACACTGGCCGGACCAGCCCGTCGATGCGGCGCGCGATCGGCGGTCGATCAGCGCGCGAACGCGTTCGGCGATCCGCGCAGGCGAGGTCGAACGCGGCACCGATGGCGCGGCGTTCGGCTTGAGCATGGCTTCGAAGAACACCAGATCGAAGCGACGGGCACAGCAGGCGCCATCGCGCATCGCGATCGCCAGACAAGCGACTCGAGCGGCCAAATCGCAGCGGTTCCGCGATTTACGGTCGGGCAAAGAAAAGGGGCTCGGCGCGAACGCCAAGCCCCTTTGCTGTTTGGTGGGCCGTGTAGGATTCGAACCTACGACCAAAAGATTAAAAGTCTTCTGCTCTACCGACTGAGCTAACGGCCCGAATGCTGGATGATTCGGCCCCGACCTCCGCCGGGGTCGGGCATTCTAACAAAGCCTGCGCCGCGGCGTCATGCCCCGGGTGACCGGGCTCGTTCAGATGGCCCGATGCGCGCCGATCAGACGTAGCGGGTCGGGTCGGCGATGCCGGCGGCGTTGAAGCCTTCGGCGCGCAAGCGGCAGGCGTCGCAGTGGCCGCAGGCGCGGCCGGCGGCGTCGGCCTGGTAGCACGAGACGGTCTGGCTGAAATCCACGCCCAGGCGCTCGCCTTCGCGGACGATGTCGGCCTTGCTCATGAATTGCAGCGGGGCCTGCACGCGCAGGCCGGCGCCTTCCACGCCAGCCTTGGTCGCCAGGTTGGCCAGGCGCTCGAAGGCTTCGACGAATTCGGGGCGGCAGTCGGGGTAGCCGGAATAGTCGACCGCGTTGACGCCGCAGAAGATGTCGTTGGCGCCGAGCACTTCGGCCCAGCCCAGCGCGATCGACAGCATGATGGTGTTGCGCGCCGGCACGTAGGTGACCGGGATGTCGTCCTTGGCCGCGGCGGTGCCGATCGCGTGGCCGTCGTTGTCGAGCGGCACCGAGATGGTTTCGTCGGTCAGGGCCGAGCCGCCGATGCTGCGCAGATCGACGCTGACGGTCTTGTGCGCGACCGCGCCGAGCGACTGCGCCACCAGCGCGGCGGCGTCGAGCTCGGAGGTGTGGCGCTGGCCGTAGCGCACGCTCAGCGCATGCACGGCGAAGCCCTGCTCGCGCGCGATGGCGATGACGACAGCGGAGTCCATGCCTCCGGAGACCAGGACGACGGCTTTTTTCATGGGTGTGGGGCTCTGGATCGGGGGCACTGGATTGGGGATTGGGGATTGGGGATTGGGGATTGGGGAATCGGGAATCGGGAATCGGGAATCGGGAATCGGGAATCGGGAATCGGGAATCGGGAATCGGGTAAGGCTAAACCAGGTGGCTGACGTTTTTGCTCGTTATTCCGGCGAAAACGGGTTCTGCCCTGCTTCGGCTAAGCCCGACATCCAAATACTTCAGCGCGTTCCATCCAGACCGTCATTCCCGCGAAGGCGGGAATCCAGAGACTTCAGTGGTCTCACCCGGAAGCGGCGAATGTTCGGCACCACCGGGATATCGGGGTCTTTTCGACACATGGCGCTAAAGTCACTGGATTCCCGCCTTCGCGGGAATGACGAGCGCGGTGGCGCGGGACTGGCGAAGTGGCGCGTCACTGGGGACGAGATTAGGGCAGGTAAGACATGGCGTTAGGACGGGCTACGAATCAGAGCGTTCGATCAAATCGCATCGAAACCGCTTTTACGATTCCCGACTCCCCATTCCCGATTCCCGCTCCCCATTCCCAGCCTTACCCTCACCTACCCGGCTCGTCATTCCAAAGAATCTTGTGCAATTGCAACTGGAACCGCACCGGCAACCGATCGGCGACGATCCAGTCGGCCAGGTCGCTGGGCTTGATCTGGGTGAAGCTCGGCGAGAACAGCACGTCGCAGATCGCGGTCAGGCCGTGCTCGGCGACGATGGCCTTCGACCACTCGTAGTCCTCGCGGCTGCAGATCACGAACTTGATCTGGTCGTGCGCGGTCAGCAGCGGCAGGTTGCTCCACAGGTTGCGGTGGACTTCCCTGGAATCGGGGGTCTTGATGTCGACGATGCGCGATACGCGCGAGTCGACCGGGCCGATGTCGATCGCGCCGGAGGTTTCCAGCGATACCTCGTAGCCGGCGTCGCAGAGCTTTTCCAGCAACTGGATGCAGCGTTTTTGCGACAGCGGCTCGCCGCCGGTCACGCAGACGTGGCGCGCGCCGTGCTGGGCGACTTCGGCCAGGATCGCGTCGAAGTCCCACCATTGCCCGCCGTGGAAGGCGTAGGCGGTGTCGCAGTACTGGCAGCGCAGCGGGCAGCCGGTCAGGCGCACGAACACGGTCGGCCAGCCGATGCTGTTGGACTCGCCCTGCAGCGACAGGAAGATTTCGGTCAGCCGCAGGCGCTCGGACGGCGCATCGGCCGTCTGGGTGACAACGGCGTTCATGGGGTGCCTTAGTTGCGCAGCCGGCTCAGCTGGATCGCGTTGAGGCGATCGACGGCTGTGCGGGCGGCGTCGGTGCCGGGATAGCGGTTGGCGACATTGGCCAGCGTGCGCTCGGCGGCGTCGACCTGCTTCAGGCCGAACTGGGCCAGGCCGACCTTGAGCAGGGCGCCGGCGGCCTTGTCGTGGGTCGGATAGCGATCGAGCAGGGTCTGGAACTGTTCCTGCGCGAGCTGGTAGTTCTGGGTGACGTAATAACTTTCGCCGAGCCAGTACAGCGCATTCGGCGCATACGTGCCGCTCGGATGGACGCTCAGGAATTCCTGGAACAATCGCGCCGATTCGGCGTACTGACCGGACTTGAGCACGTTGAACGCGGCGTCGTAGGCGGCGCGTTCGTCGCCGCCCTGGGCGATCAGGCCTGCATCGCCGTGGACCACCGGCGCGCTGTCGCGAACCGCCGGCGGCGGCGGCGCGGGAACGGACGCCTGCGGTTGCGGCGCGGCCGCGGGCACCGGTGCGCCGGCACCGCCTTCGAGGCGGTTCAAGCGGTTGTCGGTGTCCAGATATTCGGCTTTGCTGCTGTCTTGCAGTTGCTTGTGCTGTTGCTGCAGTTCCTCGACCTGGGCGCGCAGGGACTGTAGCTCGCTCTTGAGCTGGTTGACCTGATTGAGCAGATCGAGATTGGCCTGGTTGTCCGAGGCGCGTTGTTCGAGGACCGCGACGCGGTCGGCGAGGCTGGCGCGCTGGGCAAATGCGGGCGTGGCGGCCGTTGTGGCCGCCACGATCGCCAAGGCTAGTGCGAATTTACGCATCGCTGGGTCAGCCTTCGTTGTTCTATCGGTCATGCGGGCTTGCCGGACCGTGGCCCGGCTCGTCGTGCCGCGGCGATTCGCATCGCCGCGGTCACTTCATCGCGCCAGTATTACTTGGCGGTGTAGACGATTTCGACGCGACGGTTCTTGGCCCAGCAATCTTCGTTGGACTCGGTGCAGACCGGACGCTCTTCGCCGTAGGAGGTCACGGTGATCTGGCTGCCCGAACCGCCGTTGGCCTGGACCGCCGAGGACACCGCATTGCCGCGGCGCTCGCCCAGGCCGAGGTTGTACTCGCGGCTGCCGCGTTCGTCGGCGTTGCCTTCCAGGGTCATGCGCGAGGACGGACGGTCGCGCAGGTACTTGGCGTGGCAGCCGACGATGGCCTGGAACTCGGGCTTAAGCGAATCCTGATCGAGGTCGAAGTAGACCACGCGCTGACGCAGGCAGGCGTCGGTGTCCAGATCGTTCGGGCCGTAGGCGCCGGAAGCGACCGGACCGGTGTCACCGCCGGGCTGGGTGGTGGTGGGGCCGGTGCCGTTGTCGGTCGGGAGGGTTTCCTTGACCTTCTTCGAGCAGGCGACGGCCGCGGTGCAGAGCACGGCGACGAGCAGGATGCGGGCAGCGTTGTTCATGGGGTATTCCTCGTCAGGTGGGGCAGGAGTTGTTCGGGGGTTTGGCGCGTTGGGTGGCGCGAATCTGCGCGTTGGGGTGTGGCCGGCGCCTTAGCGCGGCAGCCTGTACGGCCCCCAGGCCGGTTCGCGCACGTCGCCGTCGGCCAGCACCAGGCGCTGGCGCACCCGGGCATCGGCGGAAACGGCATAGAGCACGCCACGGCGTCCTTCGCGCGCAGCATAAATGATCATGGAGGCATTCGGGGCAAAGCTCGGCGACTCGTCCAGCGAACCGGGCGACAAGGTGCTCCAGCGCGGCGAACCCAGGCTGGAGTCCATCATCGCGATCCGGTAGTTGTTTCCGGCGCCCTGCGCGGTGGCGATCTTCTTGCCGTCGAACGACACGCTGGCGCTGGCGTTGTAGCTGCCCTGGAAGGTGACCCGGGTGGCGCCGCCGCCGCTGGCCGAGACCTGGTAGATCTGCGGCTTGCCGCCGCGATCGGAGGTGAAGTAGATCTTGCTGGCGTCGGCCGACCAGGTCGGCTCGGTGTCGATGCCAAAGTGGTTGGTCAGCTGGGTCAGCGCCTTGCTGCCCAGATCCATCACGTAGATCTCCGGATTGCCGCTGCGCGACAGGGTCAGGGCCAGGCGACGGCCGTCCGGCGAGAACGCCGGGGCGCCGTTGATGCCGCGGAACTTGGCGATCAGCTCGCGGCTGCCGGTGCCGATGTTCTGGATGTAGATCGACGAATTGCCGCCTTCGAAGCTGACATAGGCCAGGCGATTGCCGTCCGGGCTCCACGACGGCGACAGAAGCGGTTCGGGCGAGCGCACCACGGTCTGCGGGTTGTAGCCGTCGGAGTCGGCGACCATGAGCGCGTAATTGCTGCCACGGCCCAGGCCGGTCGCGGTGACGTAAGCGATGCGGGTGAAGAACGCGCCGCGCACGCCGGTGATCTTTTCGTAGACCGCATCGGCGATCTGGTGGGCCACGTCGCGCATCGCGTTGGACCGCGCGGTCAGCGCGAACCCGAGCAGGCGCTGCTGCTTGGCCACGTCGAACAGCTCGTACTCGACCCGATAGGTACCGGCGCCGGCATCGGCCACGCGGCCGACCACCAGATAGTCCTGGTTGAGCGCGCGCCAATCCGGATAGCTGATCTCGCTGCCCTTGGTCGGCTTGGCGGTCATCTGCTCGACCGGCAGGCCGCGGAACTGGCCGGACCGGTTGAGGTCGTTGCGCACCACTTCGGCGATGTCGGTGGGCGGCGCGGCGCCGCCGCCCTGGTAGGGCATCGGTACGACGGCGATCGGCAGGGCCGAGGCGTTGCCGCCGACGACATCGATCTCCAACCCTTGCTGCTGGGCCGCGGCGGCGAAGGGAAGCAGGACTGCCAGCAGACAAGCCAGCCAGCGCAGGGGTCGTTTCATCGGCACTCCGTGGGGTTCAACGGGGGTTTGTTCAGGTTCGGCATTGTTAACGCTGGAGGGTGAACGTGGGCTCAAAACCCGGGGTCAATTTGCGTATCGGACGCGAACATTCGGCCAAACGGTCGTAAATGTTTGGATCAGGTGACGAAATCGGGCCTAAAAAGACGTTTTGAATCCACTTCCGGCGCGCAGGGCCGATCGCGCTCAACGGTCGCGGATCGCGTCGACCTTGTCGCGGAGCCGGCGCCAGCGGCTGGGCTTGGCGTCGTCGTCCGGGTCCGGCGCGCTGATCTGCAGGCGCAACTGCGGGCGGAACACCTGCTCGTAGCCTTCGTAGGGCAAGGGCTGCGCCTTGAGGGCCGCCGTCTCGATCGAACGCCGGCCCTGCTCGTCGAAGCCGCAGGGCTCGACCGCCTGCACCGAGGTCACCCGCCCGCCCGAAGCCTGACGCAGGTCGAGGATGCAACTCGCGTCCGCGCTCACGCCGGCCGGCGGGTTCCACTTCGCCATGATCGCGTCGCGCAGCACTTCGGCGTAACGCAGGTTGTTCTGTGCGACGCAGCGTTCGGGGTGATCCTGGCACCACTGCGCGCTTTGGCTCGCCTGCCCTTGCCGATCGCGCGCGGCCTGATCGACCGACGAGTGCTTCGCCGGGCTGGCGGCCTGCGCCGAAAGCGACAGCGCGATCAGGCCCAAGGCCAGCGATCGACGCGGGCCCCGGGAGGCGAACGCAGTTGCAAGTCGTGCCGCGACGGACAAACGCATGCTCAGCGATCCTGCGCGGTGAAGTTGATGTTGAGCTGGCGGCTGAACACCGTCTCGAACCCGGCATACGGCAAGGGCTGCGCCTTGAGCACCGCCGCTTCGATCGAACGCCGGCCTTGTTCGTCATAGGCGCACGGTTCGACCACTTCGGCCGAATTGACCCGGCCGCCCGGCAACTGGCGAATGATCAGGCGACAGCGCGCGCCCAGCGGCACGGTATCGGGGCGCGACCATTTCGACAGCACCGCTTCCTGGATCGCGGCTTGGTAACGCGCCATCAGGCCGGCATCGACGCCCTGATTGCCGGCCGGCGCCGGCGTCGGCGTGGCGGCGGCGACGTTCTGGCTGGCGCGGGTGGCGCGCGCGTCGGCGAGCTGCTGCAGCTTCTGTTCGGCCAGTTCGCTCTGCTTCTGCAGCTTGGCGCGTTCGGCGCGGATCTTCTCCAGCGCCTTGTCGCGTTCTTGCTGCTCGGCCAGGCGCTTTTGCTGCTGCGCCTCTTCCTGGCGCTTCTGCTCGGTCAGATCGACCTGTTCCTGCTTGGCCTTGGCTTCCTGGAGTTTCTGTTCGTCGCTGACCTTCGGCGTGGGCGTGTCGACCACCGCCTCCTGGCTGGTTTCATCCGGCACCGGAATGAAATCCTGCGGCGATTGCTGCTGCGGCGCGGGCGCGTCCTGCGGCTTGGGTTCGGGGATCGGCTGCGGCAACGGCGCGGAGTCTTCGGGCTCGGGCTGCGGCAGCGGATCGACCGGCTTGGGGCGATTGCGCAAGGTGCGCTGCATCGCCGCCGACAAGTCGCTGACTTCGGTGAGCTCCGAGGACATCGGCGAGCCCGCCGCGGACACCGGCTTGCTGTTCCAGTTCCAGAGCATGCTCAGGAAAATGGCGGCGATCAGCAGGCCGTGCAGCAGCAAGGCCAGCCCGATCGCCTGCACGGTGTCGGCGGGGGTTTCCCTCATTTCTTCGCGCCCTTCTCGGGCTGGCTCATCAGGCCGACCTTCTCCACGCCGGCATCCTTGAGGATGTTCATCGCATCCATGATCGGCTGGTAGTTCGAACGGCCGTCGCCGGCGATGTAGACCTGCAACTTATCCTTGCCGTTCTGCTTGACCAGCGCGCCGACCTTGGTCGCCAGCGTTTCCTGGCTGACCGCTTCGTTGCTGCCGGCCTTGACCGCGAGGAAGAAGTTGCCCTTGTCGTCGATCTGCACAACCACCGGGTCGTTCTTGGTCTCGATCGACTTGGCGTTGGACTTGGGCAGATCGACGTCGATGCCCAGGGTGAGCAGCGGCGCGGTCACCATGAAGATGATCAACAGCACGAGCATCACGTCGATGTACGGAACGACGTTGATCTCGGACTTGAGCTTGCGTTTGCGGCGGCGGACGACGGTGCCGGACATGGCGGAATTCCTCGGTTACGCGTTGCGTTCGCACGGAGCGGAACGCAGCGGTCGCGCTGGGCGCGGGTGGTGCAGGCGGCAGTGCGGGCGGCACCGCGGGTGAATCGGCGCGGGCCGCATCACTCGTCCAGATGGGTCTGGCGCTGCAGGATCGAGGAGAACTCTTCGGAGAACGCGTCGTAACGCACCGCCAGGCGCTCCACGCTGGTGGCGTAGCGGTTGTAGGCCCACACCGCCGGGATCGCCACGAACAGGCCCATCGCGGTCGCCAGCAGCGCCTCGGAAATGCCCGGCGCGACGTCGGCGATGCCGACCTGCTTGGACGCCGACACCAGCGAATGCATGGTCACCATGATGCCGAACACGGTGCCGACCAGGCCGATGTAGGGCGAGGTCGAGCCGATGTTGGCCAGCAGTTCGAGGTTGTGTTCCAGGCCGTCGAGTTCGCGCGAACCGGTCGCGCGCATCGCCCGCTGGGCGCCTTCGAGCTGGGCGCGCGCGTCGACGCCGCGCCGCTGGCGGATGCGGTTGAATTCGCGGAAACCGGCTTCGAAGATCGCTTCCAGCCCGCCGACGCTGCGGCTGCGCTCGGTGGTGCCGGCGTACAGCTTGGACAGCTCGGCGCCGGACCAGAAGCGCTCTTCGAAATGATCGGCTTCGATGCGCGCGCGCCGGATCACCCGCCACTTGCGGAAGATGATCACCCACGAGGTGATCGAGGCGATCACCAGCAAGGCCATGATGAACTTGACCGGGATGCTGGCGTTGGTGATCAGCGGCCACAGGCTGAATTCGGTGGAGGCCTGGCCGGCGGCCTGCGCGCCATCGGTCACCGCCTGCACGGCTTCCTCCGGCAGGGCTTGTACCGTGGTGGCCAGAAGCGCGATCAGCGATGACGTCATGCTTGGTTCTCCGTAGCCCGATGCGCGGGCCTGTGGTGGGGCTGCGCGGTCCGTGGGGAGTAACGAGCCGCGGGAGGTGGTGGGGTTGCAGCGGGTGAGTCTATTTACAGCGATGTTCGTGAAATGCCGGTTGCGAAGCCGATGCGCGGTGCGGGCGGTGCGAATGCGGCATCAGCCGCCTGCGACGCACCCTGGCGCGATCAGGCGCCGCTGCCGGGAACCTGCCGCGCGAGCAACTGCGCGTAAAGCTCCGGCGGGATCGCGCAGGGGCGCTGATGCTGCGCGTCCACCGCGGCGACCCGGACCTCCGCGTCGATCAGCCGATCCAGCCCGCGCATCACGCTCTGCGCGAAGATCAGGCTGGCGCGGCGGCAACGCCGCAGTTCCACCGTGACCTCCAGCGCATCGTCCAGTCGCGCCGGCTTGAGGAAGCCGATCTGCATGCCGGCGACCACGAACAACAGCCCGTGATCGCGGCGCAGACCGTCCTGACCGTATCCGAGCGCGCGCACCCATTCGGTCCGCGCGCGCTCCAGGAACGCCAGGTACTGGGCGTGATAGACCAGACCGCCCGCGTCGGTATCTTCCCAATACACGCGTGTCGGCCAACTGAATAGCTGGGTGTTGGGCCGGGAATCGGGAATCGGGAATTGGGAATCGCAGGTCAAGAGCCTGCTCCTTGCCACAACCTCAGAATGCTCGTCATTCGGGCTCCTGGTCGAACAGGCTGACGTTTTCCACGCGCGGTTTCAGGCCCATCAGGCGGTAGGCCTTGGGCGTGGCCATGCGGCCGCGCGCGGTGCGGATCAGATAGCCCTGCTGGATCAGGAACGGCTCGATCACGTCTTCGAGCGTGCCGCGTTCCTCGCTGAGCGCGGCGGCCAGCGATTCCACCCCGACCGGGCCGCCGTCGAAGGATTCGATGATGGTCCGCAGCAGGCGCCGGTCGAGGTCGTCGAACCCCTCCGGATCGATCTTGAGCATCAGCATCGCCGCATCGGCGACGTCGCGGTCGATGAAACCGCCGGCGCGGACCTGGGCGTAATCGCGCACCCGCCGCAGCAGGCGGTTGGCGATGCGCGGGGTGCCGCGCGAACGCCGGGCGATTTCCGCCGCGCCTTCGGGCGCGCAGGCGATGCCGAGGATCTGCGAGGAGCGGCGCACGATCCGGGTCAGTTCCTCGGCGTTGTAGAACTCCAGCCGCTGGGTGATGCCGAACCGGTCGCGCAGCGGCGCGGTCAGCAGGCCGGCGCGGGTGGTCGCGCCGATCAGGGTGAACGGCGGCAGGTCGAGCTTGATCGAGCGCGCGGCGGGGCCCTCGCCGATCATGATGTCGATCTGGTAGTCCTCCATCGCCGGATAGAGGATTTCCTCGACCACTGGCGAGAGGCGGTGGATTTCGTCGACGAACAGCACGTCGTGCGGCTGCAGGTTGGTCAGCAGCGCGGCCAGGTCGCCGGCCTTCTCGATCACCGGGCCGGAGGTCTGGCGCAGGTTGACGCCCAGTTCGTTGGCGATGACGTGGCTCAGCGTGGTCTTGCCCAGGCCGGGCGGGCCGAAGATCAGCACGTGATCCATCGCCTCGCCGCGCTGCTTGGCCGCTTCGATGTAGATCTTGAGCTGCTCGCGCACCGGTTGCTGGCCGAGGTATTCGTCCAGGCGCTTGGGCCGGATCGACGCCTCGATGGCGTCGTCCTCGCGGGTGGCGCCTGGGGCGATGATGCGCGGATCGTTCATGGCCCTATGTTCGCATGGCCGTCGGAAATTCGCCCTCTTTGAAGCGGGGCCGATGGCGCCGCGGGCGTGGCGGAATAAGGCGGGACGGCGGTGCAGGACCGGTTCAAGGCGGAAGCACGGCCTTCCCTGCCCCGTTTCGAAAGAACGACGGCGACGCCGGAACCCCGGCTCAGTCCAGCTCGCCCTGGCGCAGATCGGCGAAGAAGCGGTCGAAATCGCGCGCGCGGTAACGCGGGATCAGCTCGTCGAAGTATTCGAAGTAGACCACGTCGGGTTCGCGCTCCGGCCCGCGTTCGCGGTAGTCCAGGCACAGCATCCAGTGGATGCCGTGCATCGCCAGCACGACGATGCGCTCGCAGCGCGCGTGCATGCGCGCGAAGCTCGACAGTTCGGTGCCGTCCTGAAAGTCGCTCGCCACATCGGCCAGGGTGCGCAGATGGCCGAGCGAGCTGAGGTAGCGGTCGGGAACGACGCTTTCCCAGTCGTAGAAATGCCGCGAAGGATGGCGTCCCAGCGGCGCCCACTCGAAACGGGTATAGCCGCCGTCCTGGCGCCGGTACAGCGCGCGCAGCAAGGCCGGCAGGCGCACGCCTAGGCGGAGCTCGGCGGCGGCGATCGCGTCCTCCGACGCCGGCGCGCCGCTGGCGTCATCCCAAAAGCCCGGGCCGCTCCAGAACGTGTCCAGGCTCGGCGGCTCGGGCCGCCAGTCCAGGATCTGGGCCGGGTCGTGCCGCGCCTGCAGCGCCGGGCTCCAGTACTGCAGATCGATCAGATCGGCGAGCCAGGCCGCCGCATCGGCGTATTCGCGCAGGCGCCGTTGCTGATCGGTCAACACGATGATCGGCTCGCTGCCGACCGAATAGTCCAGGCACAGGGTCTTGTTGCGCTCGTCGATCGCGATGGCGATCAAACGACGGTCGTCCGCGACCACGGCGGCATAGGCATCGTCGCGATAGCCTTCGCGGGCGCGCAATTGCGCGAAGGAAAACCACTCGCCCAGCGGCAGCAGGCGCGCGCGCGGAATCAGCCATTCGGCCTTGAGCCACTGGCCCAGTTGTTCGATCGAGTCGGCCCGCGCCATTCGTACCGCGCCGCCGTCGTAGCGCGCATACAGCGTGCGCAGCCAGGCCGGCACGACGATGTCCAGCCGCGTTTCCGTTTCAGCGATGGCCTCGGCGGTGGCCGCCACCCGACCCAGGTTGAGTTCCTCGTCCCAGAAGGTGTCCAGCGTCGGCGCGCGGCCGTACACCATCCACTGCAACGACGACGCACCGCTCATCTCAGATCTCCACCTGCGCGCCCAGTTCGACCAGCCGGTTGCCGGGAATATGGAAGAACCCGGTCGCCGGCGCGGCATTGCGATGCATGAAGGCGAACAGGCGATCGCGCCAGATCGGCATGCCGCGATGGCGGCCGGCGACGACGGTCTCGCGGCTGGCGAAATACGTCGTGTCCATCGGGTCGAAATACACCCCGCCGGCATCGCACGAACGCATCAGCGCCAGCGGCACGTCGTGCACTTCCATGAAGCCGAAACGGATCAGCACGCGATAGAAATCGTTGCCGATCGCCTCGATCTTCAGGCGTTTTTCCGGCGGCGCGTACGGCACGCCGAGCGTATGCACGGTCAGGAACACGTTGCGCTGGTGCAGCACCTTGTTGTGCTTGAGGTTGTGCATCAGCCCGTGCGGCACCACGTCCTTGTCGGCGGTCATGAAGATCGCCGTGCCCGGCACCCGCACCGGCGGCGCGAGCATCAGGCCGGGCAGGAAGCTGTCGAGCGCGATGCCTTCCTTGCGCACTTCTTCGTGCAGCAGCGCGCGGCCACGGCGCCAGGTGCGCATCATCGTGAACAAGATCACCCCGAGCAGCAGCGGGAACCAGGCCCCGTCCAGGAACTTGATGATGTTGGCGTAGAAGAACGCGACATCGACCAGCACGAACATCGCCGCGAGCAGCCAGAACAACGGCGCCGGCACCTTGGTGTTGGCCCGCAGGTAGATGATCATCAGCACGCTGGTGATCAGCATGGTGCCGGTCACCGACACGCCGTAGGCGGTGGCCAGCGCGGTCGAACTGCCGAAGCCGACCACCGACACGATCACCAGCGCCAGCAGCATCCAGTTGACCGCCGGGATATAGATCTGGCCGATGGTGTCGCGCGAGGTGTGCTTGATCTGCATGCGCGGGATGTAACCCAGTTGCATGGCCTGACGCGCGACCGAGTACGCGCCGGTTATGACCGCCTGCGAGGCGATCACGGTCGCCGCCGTGGCCAGGCCGATCATCGGAAACAGCGCCCATTGCGGCACCGCTTCGAAGAACGGATTGCCGACCGCGCTGGGCCTGTTGAGCATCAGCGCGCCCTGGCCGAGGTAGTTCAAGGTCAATGCGGGCAGCGCGAAATAGGTCCAGGCCAGGCGGATCGGCCATTTGCCGAAATGCCCCATGTCGGCGTACAGCGCCTCGCCGCCGGTCACCGCCAGTACCACCGCGCCGAGCACGAACACCGCATGCCAGTTGTGTTCCATGAAGAAGCGCACGCCCCAGATCGGGTTCAGCGCCTTGATCACCTGCGGCGCCTCGACGATGTTGTAGACACCGATCGCGCCGAGCACCAGGAACCACACGATCATCACCGGGCCGAACGCCCTGCCGACGTTCGCGGTGCCGAAGCGCTGGGCCAGGAACACCAGCACCAGCACGGCCACGGTGATCGGCACGACGAAATGGTCCAGATGCGGCGCCGCCACCTGCAGGCCTTCGACCGCCGACAGCACCGAGATCGCCGGGGTGATCACGCCGTCGCCGAAAAACAGCGAGGCGCCGAAGATGCCGAGAATGCCGACGATGTAGACCCCGCGCGGGTGGTGCTTGAGCGTGCGCTGGGTCAGCGCGGTCAGGGCCATGATCCCGCCCTCGCCGTCGTTGTCGGCGCGCATGATCACCGCGACGTATTTGAACGTCACCACGATCATCAGCGACCAGAACACCAGCGACAGGATGCCGAGCACGGTGTGTTCGTTGGGGATCAGGCCGTAGTGCGGCGAGAACGCTTCTTTCAGCGTGTACAGCGGGCTGGTGCCGATGTCGCCGAAGACCACGCCGATCGCGCCGGCGACCAGGCCGGCCATGCCGGTCTTGGCGTGGCCGGAAGCGTGATCGGCCTGCGGGTGGGACGGCTCGTTCGCGGACATGCGCCTTCCTGGAGGTAGGGCGGCAGGGGCCCGCGCGGCGGACCGGCGGGCGAAGGAGGGACTTTAGCGGTTTGCCGGTGACGCCGATGCGGCGCAGGTCGACCCCGGGCGCCCGCTTTTCAGCCGGCGCCCGGAGGACTGCGCGCTGCGCTCAGATCTCGACCTGCGCGCCCAGCTCGACCAGCCGGTTGCCGGGAATCCGGAAGAACCCGGTCGCCGGCGCGGCATTGCGGTGCATGAAGGCGAACAGGCGATCGCGCCAGATCGGCATGCCGCGGTGGCGGCTGGCGACCACGGTTTCGCGGCTGGCGAAATAGGTCGTGTCCATCGGGTCGAAATAGATGCCGCCGGCGTCGCACGAGCGCATGAGCGCCAGCGGCACGTCGGGCACTTCCATGAAGCCGAAGCGGATCAGCACGCGATAGAAATCGTTGCCGATCGCCTCGATCTTGAGCCGCTTGTCCTTGGGCGCGTACGGCACGCCGAGGGTTTCCACGGTCAGGAACACGTTGCGTTCGTGCAGGACCTTGTTGTGCTTGAGGTTGTGCAGCAAGGCATGCGGCACCACGCCCTTGTCGGCGGTCATGAACACCGCGGTGCCGGGCACCCGCGCCGGCGGCGCCAGCATCAGGCCAGGCAGGAAGCTGTCGAGCTGGATGCCTTCCTTGCGCACTTCCTCGTGCAGCAGCTCGCGGCCGCGGCGCCAGGTGCGCAGCAGGGTGAACACCACCAAGCCGAGCACCACCGGGAACCACGCGCCCTGGAAGAACTTGGCGCCGTTGGCGATCACGAAACCCACGTCGACGACGAAGAACACCACGCACAGCGGCAGCACCCACTTGCGCCAGCGCGGCCACAGCGCGCGCGCGACCAGGGCGAGCAGCAAGGTATCGATCAGCATCGTGGTCGCAACCGAGATGCCGTACGCGGTAGCCAGCGCGGTCGAACTGCGGAACGCCAGGACCACGCCGATCACCGTGATCGCCAGCACCCAGTTGATGTAGGGCACATAGATCTGGCCGATGGTGTCGCTGGAGGTGTGCTTGATCTGCATGCGCGGGATGTAGCCCAGCTGCATGGCCTGGCGCGCGACCGAATACGCGCCGGTGATGACCGCCTGGGACGCGATCACCGCGGCCATGGTCGCCAGCACGATCATCGGGTACAGTGCCCACGACGGCACCGCTTCGAAGAACGGGTTCTTGACCGCCTCGGGGTGATGCAGCACGAACGCGCCCTGGCCCAGGTAATTGAGCATCAGGCACGGCAGCACCATGGTGTACCAAGCGTAGCGGATGGGCTTGGCGCCGAAGTGGCCCATGTCGGCGTACAGCGCTTCGCCGCCGGTCACCGCCAGCACCACCGCGCCCAGGATCAGCACCGAATGCCAGCCGTGTTCCATGAAGAAGCGCAGCGCCCACCACGGGTTCAGCGCCTTGAACACTTCCGGGCCCTGGATGATGTTGTGGATGCCGATCGCGGCCAGCGACACGAACCAGACCATGGTGATCGGCCCGAACACCTTGCCGACTTTCTCCGTGCCGAAGCGCTGGGCGAGGAACACCATCACCAGGATCACCACGGTGATCGGCACGATGAACCGGTGCAGCCCGGGCGCGGCGACTTCCAGGCCCTCGACCGCGCCGAGCACCGAGATCGCCGGGGTGATCACGCTGTCGCCGAAGAACAGCGACGCGCCGAAGATGCCGAGGATGCCGACCACGTAGGCCGAGCGCCCGCCCTTGGCCAGGGTGCGCTGGGCCAGGGTCATCAGCGCCATGATCCCGCCTTCGCCGTCGTTGTCGGCGCGCATGATGATGGTCACGTACTTGAGCGTGACCACGATCATCAGCGCCCAGAACACCAGCGACAGGATGCCGAGCACGGTGTCGTGGTTGCCGGTCAGGCCGAAATGCGGCGAGAACGCTTCCTTCAGCGTGTACAGCGGGCTGGTGCCGATGTCGCCGAAGACGACGCCGATCGCGCCCACGACCAGCCCGGGAAGGCCCTTCTTGGAGCCGTGATGGCCTGAGTCGTGTCCGTTCGCGGCCTTGTGGCCGTGAGCGTTTTTCGCACTGGAAGGAACGGTAGAAGACATTTCGCGTGGTTCCGGGGCGGAGACCCGCCTTGGCTCAACGAAGCGCGGACTTTAGCGCTTTGCGGATGATGGCGGCAGCATCGTCGCCGGCGGCGGTCGCTTCGCGCGCCATGCGCGCGGCTTCGACCGGTTTGTAGCCCAGTTGCTGCAAGGCGACGGTGGCTTCGCTCTGCGGATCGGCCGGCACACCGCTACTGGTGAAGGTGGCGCCGGAGCCGGCCAGATCGGCGGCGCGGTCGCGCAGTTCGACCACCATGCGTTCGGCGGTCTTCTTGCCGATGCCGGGGATGCGGGTCAATGCGGTCACATCGCCGGCCTGGACCAGGCGCGCGAATTCCTCGACCGGCACGCCCGACAGCACCGCCAGCGCGATCTTCGCGCCGATGCCGCTGACCTTCTGCACATCGCGGAACAGGCGCCGCTCGGCCTCGCGCAGGAAGCCGTACAGCGACACGCTGTCTTCCTTCTGCGCGTAGTGCGTGAACAAGGCCACCTCGCGGCCGAGTTCGGGCAGGTCGTAGAACGTGCTCATCGGCGCTTCCAGCTCGTAGCCCACGCCATGGACGTCGACCACCAGCCACGGCGGCTGCTTGTGCACGATGATGCCTTTGAGACGACCGATCACGCGCGAACTCCCAATAGGATCGGCGACCCGCCGGCCCGCAGGTCGGCGCGTCGCACGCAAGAAATGAAATACCCGGCGGCGAAATGCCCGGCCGTATCCGCCACAACGCGACCGCGGCCGCGAGTCCCTACCCGCCGCGACGACGCCATCGCGCCGCGTTGGGCGGCGACGGTTACGGCAACGGCGGCGAGCTGGCGCAAGGCGGCGCTCACTCAGGTCCCGCGCCTGCGCAGGTCGAGGGTGGAAATGCCGGTACGCCGCGCGGTAGCACTCATGTGGGCATGGGTCAGCGCGACCGCAAGCGCGTCGGCGGCGTCGGCCTGCAGCTTCACTTCGGGAATATTCAGCAACAGCCGCACCATGTGCTGGACCTGTTGCTTGTCGGCCGCGCCGCGCCCGACCAGCGACTGCTTGATCACCCGCGGCGCGTACTCGCTGATCGGAATCCGCCGCCGCACCACCGTCGCCAGCGCCGCGCCGCGGGCATGGCCGAGCTTGAGCGCCGAGGTGGCGGACTTGTCCATGAACACGGTTTCGATCGCGACCTGCTGCGGCTGGAATTCGTCCAGCGCCGCTTCCAGTCCTTCGCACAGCAGACCCAGCCGCGACGGAAAATCATCGGCGTCGAGCAGCTTGAGCGCGCGCGCATGCACGAAGGTGCAGCGCCCGTCGCCGCCCACGTCGATCACGCCCAGGCCGGTGCGCTGCGAGCCCGGGTCGATGCCGAGGATGCGGGTGGCGCCGGCGGGAATCGGGAATGGGGAATCGGGAATCGACATCGCCAGACTTCAGGAAACCCTGGCAATCGGTCGGGCATCCACGAGCGAAGGCACTGGCTCTTGCCCTACCCGATTCCCGATTCCAGATTCCCGATTCCCGGCCTCACACATATGCGTCTTCAGCCAGATCCGCGTTCGAATACACGTTCTGCACGTCGTCGATGTCTTCCAGCCAGTTCAGCAGCTTGACCACTTGCTGGCCGGTTTCGCCGGCGACGGCGATGTTGTTGTCGGCGCGCAGGGTGACCTGGGCCTCGCCCGGGCTCAGCCCGGCCGCTTCCATCGCCGCCTTGACCGCCTCGAACGCGTCGGGCGCGGTCAGCACGTCGATCGAACCGTCCTCGGGATAGACCACCACGTCGTCGGCGCCGGCCTCGATCGCCACTTCGGTGATCTTTTCCTCGTCCGAACCGGCGTCGAACCACAACACGCCGCGCTTGGCGAACATGAAGGAGACCGAGCCGTCGGTGCCGAGGTTGCCGCCGAACTTGCCGAACGCATGGCGCACGTCGGCGACGGTGCGGACCTTGTTGTCGGTCAGGCAGTCGACGATCACCGCCACGCCGCCCGGGGCGTAGCCCTCGTAGCGGATTTCCTCGTATTCCACGCCTTCCAGCGCGCCGGTGGCTTTCTTGACCGCGCGCTCGATCACGTCCTTGGTCATGTTCGCCGACAGGCCCTTGTCGATGGCGCTGCGCAGCCGCGGGTTGCTGTTGGGATCGCCGCCGCCCGAACGCGCCGCGACGCTGATTTCGCGGATGATCTTGGTGAAGATCTTGCCGCGACGCGCGTCTTCGGCGTTCTTGCGTGCTTCGATCGAAGGACCTCTACCCATGGCGTGACCGGACGTGTCGTGTGAACAAGCCGGCGATTTTACTCGATCGGGCCTGTCCGCCGGGGCATGGAATGCGGTTTTCGCTCGACCGGCGTCGGATTGCCCTGACCGCCGCGCCCAAACGCGTCCGCCCGGGGCAAAAAACGACCATTGCGCGAGCGCCCGTATCCGCGGTCCGTAACTGAACGACCGGCCGCGCAGGCCCGCCCCGCCTCAGTCGCCGAAGCGGCCGCGGCGAAAGAACGCCTCGGCCATGCGCGCGGCCTGGGCCGAAAATAGCAATCCACTGTGGCTGGCCTCGATCACCTCGTGCGCGGTCAAACCGGGCAGGCGGGTCTCCGACACCGCCACGGTGCCGTCGCTGTCGCCGTCGAAACGGCCGAAATAGCGGCCCAGGCCATGCGGGCTGCGGCCGGCGATCAGCCCGACCTCGGCCGCGCCCTGCCACGGCGGACAGCCGGCCTGCAGCAGTTGCGCGGCGCGGCCGAGCATCGGCGCGCTCCAGGCGTGCCGGGCCAGGCCGTCGGCGGCGGAGCTGCCGCACAGCGGCGACCCCAGGCAGACCACCCGCCGCACCGGCAGATCGGCGTGTTCGCGCAGCGCGGTCAGGGTGATCAGACCGCCCAGGCTGTGGGCCAGCACGTGGACCGGTTCGCGCCGCAGCCGCTCGACCAGCCGCGGCAGGGTCGCCTCGGGGCCGCCGCCGGCCCCGGCGTAGGCGAACACTTCCGGCTCGAAGCCGGCTGCGGCCAGCCGCGCGCCGAGCCAGGCCATCGACACGCCGGGCATCCAGATGCCGTGCAGCATCAACACTTTGCGGGTAGCGGTCGGTTTTGCCATCGGGGTTTCTCGCGTCCGTTCGATCCAGCATAGACATCGGGCCGCCGCGCGCGCGATCCAAGCGCCGCCGGCGCGGGTGCGCGGGGTCGCTTGAAGCACCGGTCAGGTTGCCGTCGCAGCTCCCGTATCCGCGCGCCCATGGCGGGTCCGCATGTGGCCGCAGAGGATCGCTACCCCAACCCGAACGCGACACGTTCGGCGACTGGCGCTATCCGCCGCGGTCTTTGGCGTTTCGATGTTTCTGCGTTGCTGCGCGCGCACCGCGTCGCCGACCCCGCGACGGCCGCATGCAGCGAGTGCGCGATCGCATCGCGCGGGTGCATGCGCGGATCGCGCGAAGTCGGCGAACCACGAATGGGCAACGCGCAAATTGGTAGCAACTGAAACCAGTCAAGCGCTTTGGAAATGTTTATTCAAGGCAAAAAGTGATCGCTATCGCCGAAGCCGAACATAAAAACATTCGGCACGCCGGAATGTGATCACGCGCCAACTCTATGTTGCGATCGCGCTCCAGGATGCGCGCCACCTCCCCCCTGTTTCGCGGACCGAACATGCGCCTGCGATCCTCTGCCCCGCCCCTGAGCGACCTCCTGGCCGCGGCGTTGATCGCCGCGGCCTCGATGTCGCCGATGCAAACCGCGCAGTGCGGCGAACTGCGGCCCGCGCAAAGCAACGACGACCTGTCCAACCCGCATCGCGGTTTCCTGTTGTGGGGCACCACCGTCGGCGCCGACGGCGGCCTGCCCGACAATCATTACGGCGCGTCGATGTACCAGATCTACGTGCCGTGGCGCGAAATCGAAACCGCCGACGAACAGTACGACTGGGACGGTTTCGAAAAACACCATCTCGCGCCGATCCTCAAGGAAAACCCGAACGCGACCTTCATCCTGCGCCCGGTCGCCGACTACCCCGACGGCGTGTCCAACCACATCAGTTACTACTTCGACAAGACCGAAGGCCAGCTCGAACGCGACTACCCCAAGTTCCTGGAACTCGCGCCGTTCAACATCGTCGCGCACGACTACACCAGCTGCGGCGGCGACGGCCCCGGGCGCGCGCCGGAGTACAACTCGCCGGCGATGCGCCAGCAGTTGCAGCAGTTCGTCCAGGCCTTCGGCCGCCGCTACGACGGCGATCCGCGCATCACCGCGATCCACGTCGGCCTGCTCGGTTTCTGGGGCGAATGGCATACCTCCGGCTGCGAAGCCTGGGAGCCCGACGCGACCACGCGCGCGCTGGTGCGCAACGCCTACGCAGCGGCGTTCACGCTCACGCCCGTGCATACCCGTTACGCGCGCAGCAGCGATCTGGACGGGGTGAACTTCGGCATCAGCGAAGACTTCTTCCCCTCCTTCACCGCGATGTGCAATGCCTACAGCCCCAAGCTGCCGCGCTGCGACGACACCGGCTGGTGGAACCTGGAATGGGGCTTTCGCAACGAGGTGCCGGCCGCGCGCGAGAACTGGAAGCACAACCCGATCGGCGGCGAAAGCCCGTACGCCGACCAGAAGAAGACCTGGACTTCGCGCACCGCCGACATCGTCGATCTGCTCAAGCGCTACCACTTCAGCTGGCTCGGCCCGGCCGGCCAGCACGAGGTCACCGGCAGCGGTTTCCCGGCCAAGATGCGCACGATCAAGCGCGCGCTCGGTTACGAATTCACCGTGCGCCAGGCGGTGTGGCCCGATGCGATGCGCGCCGGCGCGCCGATCTCGGTCACGCTCAGCGTCGAGAACACCGGCTCGGCGCCGCTGTATCACGTCTATCAGACCGAGCTGCACTGGGTCGACGCGAGCGGCGCGACGCGCGCTCGCGCGGCATTCGATTTTCCGTTGAATGCGCTGCTGCCGGGCGCCGCGCCGAGCACGCAGGTCAGTGCCACGACGGTGCCGGCTTCGCTGGCGCCGGGCAGTTATTCGTTGCGCCTGGCGATCGCGGACAGTTGGCGCGAGCGGCCGGGGATCGCGCCGCAGAATGTGGGGCGCGACGGCACTGGACGGTTGAGCTTGGGGACGGTGACTGTCGCTGCGGCGGCGGTCGACCATTGAATGAGCGGGCCGGCGTAATCCCTCGGACGCCGGCCCGCTTTTCATTGGTGATTTGAGTCTTTGAAAGATTGAAGCAGGATCAAAAGCTTCCGCCACTAAAGCGGCGGGTCACTTTCTTTTGTCTAAAGCGACAAAAGAAAGGTAACCAAAGAAAAACGCTTTTCTTTGAATCAAGGGCCCGCAAGTGCGGTGCAGACGCGGGCACGCGCCACACGGGACATCCATGTCCCGGTGGCGCGCGACGCGCATCCATGCGCGTCGCCCTTCGGGTGTCCTTTTGCTAACGCGAGTCAGTGGCCTCGCAGCGCTGGATGAACTGCGCGGCTTCAAGCCCGAGCAAAAACTGCATGGCCTCCCTGTAGGAGCGGCGCAAGCCGCGACCGCGCCAATACAGCAACTTCGCAAGCTACAACGCAACTGCATTCCTGCGGTCGCGGCTTGCTGCTCACAATTCGCGGCTGCGGCTGCGGTCGCGGCTCTCGCCTGTTACCTCGTGCTTCGAAACTACGATTAGACCGCACCACCCCAAGCCGTCATCCCCGCGAAGGCGGGGATCCAGGGCTTCACCGCGACAGATGCGCGAAGCCGACCAAACGCACGTGCCTCCGGCCAACCGCCCGCGAATCCCGAAGTCTCTTGTGGGAGGTGCTTCAGCCCCGACGCTTTCGTCTCCGATGAAGCAGTCATACGGCGAACAGCCCACCACCCGATTCCCCGAAAAATCCGGACACCCTCGACGCGCCCAGAACCGCGCCGCCCCGCCCACCACCATTCACCCCAAAGGTCCGCTCCAAAGCCGCCGCCGCTCACATAAGCGCGAAGCGCAATAAGCGCGAACGATGACACCGCCGCGATCCGCGCGCGCAGTCACGGTCGCGGCCGGGGCCGGCTTCTAGATTCCCGCCACGCCCGACGTGGGCGATCACCCGGGAGTCGGTATGAATCGATCGTCATGGTTCCTGGCGCTGAGCCTCGCGCTCGCGCCTTCGCTCGCCGCCTACGCGGCGCCACCACGGGTCACCAGCGGCCTGGTCGGCGAGTGGCATCTGGACCTGTCGGGCAACACCGCCTACGACACCAGCGGCAACGCTCGCAACGGCACCGTGCTCGGCGGCGCCGCGTCGTCGTGGGGCTGGCTGGGCACGGCGGCGGACCTGAGCGGCGGCAAGTACGTGGAAGTGCCGAATTCGTCGAACCTGAACTTCGGCACCGGCAGCTTCACCCTTGCCGCGTGGATCCGCATGGCCGCGCCGACCTCCTCCGGGGTCAAGACCCTGATCGAGAATCGCGGCGGCGGCAGCGGTCGCGGTTATGCGTTCGGCGTCGACCAGGGCCGCAACGTGTTGCTGCAGCTCAACGACGGCACCACCTGGGCCAACTACGTCTCCGACGGCAGCCTGGCGATGTCGCCCAACCGCTGGCACCACATCGCCGCGGTGGTCAATCGCAGCAGCGCGCCGTACACGATCTCGTTCTACATCGACGGCCAGCGCACCACCACCCAGCCCTCGCCGATGCTGGCCAACATCGACAACACCGCGCTGCCGTTCCAGATCGGCGGGCACATGAATATCCCGTCTTACCGCTTCAACGATCGCGCCGACGAAGTGCTGGTCTACAACCGCGCATTGACGGCCGACGCCAGCGGCGGCTTGGGCGACATCATGGCTCCGGGACGCACCACCTTCCAGCCGACCTACTGGAACGATGGCAGCACCCGCCAGCGCAACAACAACTGCTACAACTACGCCAACGCGCGCGCCACCAACACCTTCGCCCAGCCCGGCCGCGCCGCCGGTTCGATGTACAGCTCGCTGACCTGCACCGCGGTGCATGCCGCGGCGGTGCGCGACGGCCTGGAACCGGTCGCCGACACGCTGATCAACGCCAGCAGCTACAAGAACATCGCCGCGCTGGTGGTCGGACCGAATTACGACTATCACTGGTACCGTCGCGACAGCAACGGCAAGTGGACCCACAAACCCGGCGGCACCGCCGCAACCAACCGCGACAATTCCGGCAACGAGATCACCGACCCGCGCACCGCCAATCGCGGCGCCTACACGGATTTCTGCGGATTCTTCCGCGTGTGGTCCGACAGCATCGAGGGCAGCGGCCATGAACAGATCAACTAAGCATCGACCGGCTGCACGCGCCTCATCCCAGTTCGCGGCCCACGGAGGATCCATGTCCCAGCGCTCGCTCAAAACCTTGTTCGCCGGCCTGTTGCTGCTGGCAGCGCCCGCCTTCGCCCTGGCCGCCGACGCGCCCGGGGTGAAGATCACCTACCTGGTCTATTCCGGCCGCCCCGACCCGACCATCACCGTGACCGACGCGGCTTCGCTGCGCGCGATCGAAACGCGCCTGGCCGATGCGCTGGCCGCGCCCGCGCAATCGGGCGCCGCGCCCGATCCGGTGCTGGGCTACAACGGCATCCTGATCGAGCACGTCGGCGGTTCCAGTGCGAAGGCCAAGCCGCAGCCGTTGGTGATCAAGGGTCGGCAGGTTCGTATCGATACCGCACCGGCAACCGAGTTGAAGTCGGCGACCGCCTCCACGCGCACCTCGGCAGCGGCCGGGGACCTGGAGGCGATGTTGCTCAAGCTTGGGCAGAAGCGGGGTGCGTTGGATGTTACGACGTTGAACGTGTTGCTCGACGGGCGCTGAGGTCCGGGGTTTCGTTTGCTATGCGGCCCTCTCTCGCGCAGGCGAGGGAGGGCTGTTTTGTTTTTGGGGATTGCAGCTGCGTGCTGCCGCTGTGAGGCCGCGAGCGGTGATGGGTGTTATTGCGGTTGCTTGCGCGTCGGGGTGTTCGTGCGTGCGCTCGATTTCATGTGGATGCTGCGGTTAGGCCCTGGATTCTCGCCTTCGGGAATGACGGCTTGAGGAATTCGAGGTGATGCAACCTTCGTCGTCGTCGCAATGGCGCGGTCGCGGCTTGCGCCGCTCCTACAGGGAGGCCATGCGGCTTTCGCCTGAAGTCTTGCAGTTCATCCAGCGCTGCGAGGCAACGCACTTGCGAGAACAACAGCACACCCGCAGGGCGGCGCACATGGATGTGCGCCGTGCGCCACCGAGACAGGATGTCTCGTGTGGCGCATGCCTGCGTCTGCTCCGCACGCGCGGGCTCTTGATCCACAAAAAAGCGTTTTTCTTTGGTTACCTTTCTTTTGTCGCTTTAGACAAAAGAAAGTGACCCGCCGCTTTAGTGGCGGAAGCTTTTGATCCTGCTTGCAGCTTCAAAGCTTTGAAGCTGTAGAGCCTTTGAAGCCAAAGGCAGGATCAACAGCTTTCGTCCGCAAGCGGCCGAGTTACTTTCTTTTGTCAAAAGCGACAAAAGAAAGGTAACCAAAGAAAAACGCTTTTTTGTGAATCAAAGGCCCGCAAGAGCGATGCCGACGCAGGCACGCGCCACACGGGACATCCATGTCCCGGTGGCGCGCGACGCGCATCCATGCGCGTCGCCCTCCGGGTGTGCTGTTGCTAACGCGAGTTACAAGCCTCGCAGCGCTGGATGGGAGCCGCGACTTCAGGCTCAAGGCAAAAGCAAAGGCGACGGTTCATGACCGCAGCCGCAGGCAAAATCTAGGCGCAAGGCAAGGCAAGGCAAGGCAAGGCAAGGCAAGGCAAGGCAAGGCAAGGCAAGGCAAGGCAAGGCTCACCCCTCGCGGATAACGATTCAAGCCAAATGAGCGTCGATGCACCAAAGCACCGACCCCACAAACATCATCTCACCGCGTTGCGCCGCAAGATGAATTCATGATCGCGCGTACTTCCCACGACGAATTCGTACTCGCCCGCCTTCTCGAACCCGTAGCGCCCATAAAACCGCTGCGCACCAAAGTTCTCCGACCACACCCCGATCCACAAAGTCCGCGGACCATCGCGTTCGAGCCAAGCCAACACCGTGTCGAACAGACGCGCACCCCAGCCGCCGTTCTGCGCCTCGCGCAATACGTACAAACGCTTCAACTCACCGTCGCCCGGCGCGACCTGCGGATGCGGCAGACCGCACGGCCCAGCCGCGGCGTGGCCGACGACGATGCAGTCGCGTTCGAGCAGGAAGATCGCGTAGTCCGGGTGCGACAGGATCACGGCCTGCTTCTCGACCGAGTAGCTGTCCTTGAGGAAGAAGGCCAGATCCTCCGGCGGATACATGTCGCCGAAGGTTTCGACGAAGGTGCGCGCGGCGATGTCGGCCACGGTGGCCGCGTCGGCCACGACGGCGCGGCGGATCGAGAACTGCGGGGTTTCGCTGGTCATAACGCCTCGCGTGGAACGACGGTGTGTCGGCGCGGCCATGGACAGGATCAGGTCGAACAGGATCAGGTCGAGCCGCGTCGAACCCGATTGCATCGAAGCACCGACCCGGCGCGACGCCGGATCGATGCGCCGATCAGCGCCGGATCAAGCCCGACGCGGCCGGATCAGGCCGGATCCTTCTTCGGCCGCACCATCACATGCACCTCGGCCAATTGCGCGTCCGGGATCGGCGACGGCGCGCCGGTCATCAGGCATTGCGCGGTGGTGGTCTTCGGGAACGCGATCACGTCGCGGATCGATTCGGTGCCGGCCATCAACGCGGCGATGCGGTCGATGCCGAAGGCGATGCCGCCGTGCGGCGGCGCGCCGTACTTGAGCGCGTCGAGCAGGAAGCCGAACTTGCCCTCGGCCTCTTCCGCGCCGATGCCGAGCAGGTCGAACACCGCCGACTGCATCTGCGGACGGTGGATGCGGATCGAACCGCCGCCGATCTCGTTGCCGTTGAGCACCATGTCGTAGCCGCGCGACACCGCGGTCTTGGCGTTGGCGCGCAGGTCGGCGATGTCGTCCACCGCCGGCGCGGTGAAGGGGTGATGCAGGGCCACGTAGCGCTGCGCCTGTTCGTCCCACTCGAACATCGGGAAATCGGTGACCCACAACGGCTTCCAGCCGTCCTGGATCAGGCCCAGGTCCTTGCCGAGCTTCAGGCGCAGCGCGCCCATGAAATCGCTCGCGGTCTTGTAGTCGGCCGCGCCGAAGAAGATCGCATCGCCGGTCTGCGCGCCGCTGGCTTCGACGATCTTCGCCAGCGTCGCGTCGTCGAGGAACTTGGCGATCGGCGAGTTGATGCCTTCGCGCCCCTTGCTCGCGTCCTCGACCTTCATCCACGCCAGGCCCTTGGCGCCGTACTTGGCGGCGTGCGCGCCAGCCTCGTCGATCTGCTTGCGCGACCAGCCCGCGGCGCCCGGCGCGCGCAATGCGATCACGCGGCCGTCTTCGTGGTTGGCCCAGTCGGTGAAGACCTTGAACTCGCAGCTCTTGACCAGTTCGGCGATGTCGACGAATTCAAGCTCGATGCGCAGATCGGGTTTGTCCGAGCCGTAGCGACGCATCGCCTCGGCATAGGTCATGCGCGGGAACTGCGCGTCGAGTTCGACCTCGATGGTTTCCTTGAACACCACCCGGATCATGTCCTCGACCGTGTCCTGCACGTCGCGCTCGGACACCCAGGCGAACTCCATGTCGAGCTGGGTGAATTCGAGCTGGCGGTCGGCGCGCAGCGCCTCGTCGCGGAAGCAGCGCGCGATCTGGTAATAGCGATCGAAGCCGGCCACCATCAGGATTTGCTTGAACAACTGCGGCGACTGCGGCAGCGCGTAGAACTCGCCCGGGTGCATGCGCGCCGGGACCAGGAAGTCGCGCGCGCCCTCGGGCGTGGCCTTGGTCAGGATCGGGGTTTCGATGTCCTGGAAATTGCGCGCGTCGAGCCAACGGCGCAGCGACTGCACCAGACGGATGCGCGTGCGCATCATCTTCTGCATTTCCGGACGGCGCAGGTCGAGATAGCGATAGGTCAGGCGGGTTTCCTCGCCGGCGTTCTCGTGGGCGTGGAACGGCAGCGGCTCGGCCTTGTTGAGCACTTCGATCGAGCTCGGCAGCACTTCGACCTTGCCGCTGCGGATCTTGTCGTTGGCAGCGCCGCGCGCGCGCACGGTGCCGGTGACGCGCACGCAGCTTTCCACGCTCAGGTCGCTGGCGGTCTTGAACAGCTCGGCCATGTCCGAATCGACCACGATCTGGACCACGCCTTCGTGATCGCGCAGATCGGTGAACACCACGTGGCTCTGGACGCGATTGGTGTTGACCCAGCCGCACAGGGTGACGGTCTGGCCGATCAGCGCCTCGTCGACGAGGCCGCAGAAGTGGGTACGCATGGAAACTCCGAATTGGTCGATCTGTGGATCGTGGGGGGTACAGCAGGCGGGTCCGGACCGGCCGCGGCGGGTGGCCGGGGGCGATCGCTCAGCGGCCGGGGGCCGGGACCGAGCTGTCTAGAATACTAGACAAAGGCGTATGCGCCTTATGCCCCGGGCCAAACCAGCTTATCCGCAGGCTCAAGCGATGCTGATGCCCGCGTCCCTGAAGTCGTAGATGTCACGACCGTCATCCCCGCGAAGGCGGGGATCCAGAGACTTCAGCGTCATGCCTGGATGAAACCCTGGATCCCCGCCTTCGCGGGGATGACGGCTGGAACCGGCGCGGCTCGTCGCTACGGTAAGCCGGGACGGCGAGCCAATTAAACGAAACAGGGCGCCTCGCGGCGCCCATCAGGTCGGTGTGGATCGCAGCGGCATCGACCGTGTCGACGGGCCGTAGCGCCCTGCCGGCGAACCGGTCAGCTCGCGCTACCACCACTCGCCGGCTTGCTCGCCGGGGCCGGATCGGCCTTCTTTTCGGACTTGCTTTCCGCAGGCTTGCTCTGTGCCGGCTTGCTGTCGCCGCCACCGGAGCCCGCCCCGCCCGACGCGGAACCGCCGGAGCTGCCCTCGCCGGCCAGATTGCGCTTCTTGTCGCCGTCCTTCTTGAAATCGGTCTCGTACCAGCCGCCGCCGGCCAGGCGGAACTGCGGCGCGGTCAACTGGCGGCCGACCTTTTCGGCGCCGCATTCGGGGCACACGGTCGGGTCGGCGTCGGACAGCTTCTGCAGGCGATCGAAGCTGTGTCCGCAGGCGCTGCACTGGAAGGCGTAGATGGGCATGGCGGTGGGCTGTGTTCGGGAACGACGGACTGGCAGTGTGGGGGCGGATCGCGCCGATGCAAGCGCCAGTGGTGGCCGCGACGCGGCCTACGGCCCGGTCGCCCGGCTCAATACGCCGGTTCGACCGGACGTTGCGGCACTGCGGGCGGGTCTGGGTGACCACGCAATCCGACCACGGGTACACCGCGCTCGCCTCCACGCGCGCCACCCGTTCGCCGGACCGGCGGTCATGGCATTCATGGCGGCCGGTGCGGCCACCGACCGACCGGCCAGCGCACGATCAATGGCCCGGCGGATGCACGCCGGCCGCCGCCGGCATCGCGGTGGGCTCGGAAACCGTTTGCGGCATCGCGGCCGCTTCGGGCTCGCCGCCGGCCGGGTCCGCGGGCGCCAGCGGATGCTCCTCGACCGGATCGACATCGAACGGAGAGCGGAACACCAGCGACGGCAGGATCGTGGTCAAGGTCGCATACAGCAGCAACGCGCCGAACCAGACATCGGACAAGGCGAAGCGATCGCGCAGGATCGCGGCCAGGACCAGGGTGAAGATCAACGTCGGCGCCAGCGCCACCGAGACCCGCAGGCTGGCGCGGTGGTTCTCGCCGAACAGCGCGCGCCGCTGCAACCAGACAATGCCGATGCGCAGCGGCAGCACCACCGCGGTCAGCAACAGGCCCAGGCCCAGCGCCTCGAAGCTCAGCGCGCCGCTGGGCACCTTGGTGCCGGCGTTGAAGAAATAGAACGGCACGAAGAACGACGCGAACAACCGCACCGCGTGTAGATTCTCGTCCGAGGCCAGGCTCGGCATGCGCTCGCGCAGCAATCGCGCGATCAGACCGGCGACGAACGCCCCGACCAGGTAGTACACACCGAGCTTGGCGGTGGCGAACGCGGCGATCATGCCGACCATCACCAACAGCGAGAATTCCGAACCCGGCGCATGCGGCACCACCCAACGACCGAGCGCGACGAACACCAGCGGCAGGCCGACCAGCATCGCGATCAACGCGCCCGACGACAGCGCCATGCGCATCGGGTCGCCGGCCTGAAGCACCACGAACAACGCCACCAGCGCCAGCAACTCTCCGGCGATGGCTTTGCTGGTGACCCAGAAACGCTCCTCCTCGTTCAAGCCCAGGCGCGAGAGCGTGTCGAGAATGAAGCCGGTGGACGGGGTCAGCAAGGCCAGCGCGAGCAGGCCGGCCGCCTGCCAGCTCATGCCGGCGTAGCGCCACGCCAGCCAGCCCACGCCGACCAAGGTCGCGCCGCGGATCACCAGGTGCGTCAACAGCGGCCACAAGCCCTTGCGCAGGGCCTTGAGTTCGACTTCCAGCCCGGCGAACAGGAACAGCGAGGAAATGCCCAAGGTAGCGAGCATGCCGACCACGGTGTCGTGGGATTTCTCGCCCCAGGCCAGCATCGCCACGATGCCGAACAGCAGGCAGGTCAACGGCGCGGGAATCTTGAAGCGCTGCAACGCGCGCGGGATGACCAGCAGGCCGAAGATCAGCAGCAGATAAATCAGTTCGCGGCTCATGGGCCGTCCCCCCGTAGCGATTACGTGGCGGGACGATAGACGGGCGCATGTGGAGGCGACGACAAGTCGCACGTGGACACCATCGGCGGCCTCGTGGTTGCGCAGTGATTGTCAGATCGCGGTCGCGGCTCACGCCGCCGCTGCAAGCAGCGGCGCACGTTCGTTTCTACCTGCGAAGGTGGCGCGAGCCGCCACCACCCAACTACGACGCATCGATAACGTCGCGACCTACGACGCGACTCAAGCCGCGTCGTACAACGCCATCCACTCCGCCTCGGCCTTGACCAGCTCGGCGGCGACTTTCTCGCGCTGCTTCGCAAGCTCGGCGGCGTTGTCGCCACCGCCGGCGTACTTGGTCGGATCGGCGAGGTCCATGTCGAGCGTGTGCAGTTTCGATTCCAGCTCGGCCATGCGCTTCTCGGCTTCGGCCAGCTTGAGCGGGTTGGCCTTGCGCGAGGATTTCCCCGCCGGTGCCGCGGCGCTCGCGGCGGCCGCAGCCGCCGCGGCCTTGGACGCGGCCGCGCCCTTGCCGTCGTTGCTGTTGTCGCGCGTGCGCAGCCACACCGCGTAAGCGTCGAGGTCGCCGTCGAACGGCTGGGCCACGCCATCGGCGACGCGCCAGAAGGTTTCGCAGACCAGACCGATCAGATGGCGGTCGTGCGAGACCAGCACGATCGCGCCTTCGAAATCCGACAGCGCTTCGGCCAGGGCTTCGCGTACGTCGAGGTCCAGATGGTTGGTCGGTTCGTCTAGCAGCAGCACGTTCGGTTTGCGCCAGGCGATCATCGCCAGAGCCAGACGCGCGCGTTCGCCGCCGGAGAACCCGTCGACCGATTCGAACGCGCGGTCGCCGGGGAAATTCCACTTGCCGAGAAAATCGCGCAATTGCTGGGTCGCCACGCCCGGCGCGATCTCGATCAGATGGTCGATCGCGCTGACGCCCTCGTGCAGCGATTCGACCGTGTGCTGGGCGAAGTAGCCGATGCGCAGATCCGGATGGCCGCTGCGATCGCCGGCGAGCAATTCCAGCTCGCCCACCAGCGTTTTGACCAGGGTCGATTTACCCGCGCCGTTGGGGCCGAGCAAGGCGATGCGATCGCCGGCTTCGAGGATGAAACTGACATCATCGAGCACGACGTGGTCGCCGTAACCGCAATCGGCATGGACCACGCGCAGCAAGGCGTGCGGCAGCTTGGCCGGAGCCGGGAACTCGATCCGCATCGCGCGTTCCATGCGCACCGCCTCGGTGCCGACCATCTTGGCCAGGCGCTTGACCCGCGACTGCGCCTGCTTGGCCTTGGCCGCGCTGGCGCTGAAGCGGTCGATGAAACTCTGCAGGTGGGCGCGTTCGGCCTGCTGCTTTTCGTGGGTGATCTGCTGCAGGCGCAGGTGTTCGGCGCGCTGGCGCTCGAAGGCGGTGTAATCGCCGGTGTACAGCTTGGCCTTGCCGTCGTGCAGGTGCAGGGTGTGGGTGGTGACTTCGTCGAGGAACTCGCGGTCGTGCGAGATCAGCAGCAAGGTGCCCGGGTACTTGAGCAGCCATTGCTCCAGCCACAGCACCGCGTCGAGGTCGAGGTGGTTGGTCGGTTCGTCGAGCAGCAAAAGGTCCGACGGGGTCATCAGCGCGCGCGCCAGATTCAGGCGCACCCGCCAGCCGCCGGAGAATTCCTTGACCGCGCGTTCGTGGGTGTCGGGCGAGAAGCCCAGGCCGTGCAGCAGCTTGCCGGCGCGCGCGGTGGCGTCGTAGCCGCCGAGTTCCTCGAGTTGGTGATGGGCCTCGGCGACCGCTTCCCAATCCTCGCGCTCGACCGCTTCGCGCTCGGCCACGAGGACCTTGTAGACGGTGGAGTCGCCGGACAGGACGAAGTCCAGCGCGGGGTCGTCCAGGGCCGGGGTTTCCTGGGCCACGCTGGCGATGCGCACGCGGTTGGGCACGTCGATATCGCCGCGATCGGCCTCGACCTCGCCCTGGATGGCCGCGAACAGCGACGACTTACCAGTGCCGTTACGACCGATCACGCCCACCCGCCAACCGGCGTGCAGGGTCAGGTCTACGTTGGACAGCAGCAGGCGTTCGCCGCGCCGCATGGCGAAATCACGGAAAGAAATCATGCCGATATGGTCGCATGACTGATCGGTATTTGCTCATGAGCACATGTTCGGCCGCGCCCGGGGCGGGCATCGAATAATCGGGACGTCGGCCTCAGACCGCCCCCACGCGTCAACGAGCTCGCCATCCGCGGCAAAGCGCCCCTCGCGCCGGCCGCGGCGGCGGCGTTCGTCCCGACGTCCCCCGATCGACCGCCCGGAGTCTCCATGTCCCGTCGTATTTCCCTGCTCAGCACCGCCGTTTCGATCGCCCTGTCCACCTCGCCCGCCTGGGCCCAGGACGCCGGCGCCGCCGAGTCCGCCCCGGCCTCGAACCCCACCAACCTCGACACCCTGATCGTCACCGGCACCCGCGTGGCCGACCGCACCGTGGCCGAATCCACCGCGCCGATCGACATCATTTCCCCGCAGACCCTGGAGTCGACCGGCACGGTCGAGCTGGCCACCGCCCTGGCGCGCGCCCTGCCCTCGCTGAATTTCCCGCGCCCGGCGATCACCGACGCCACCGACGCGGTGCGTCCGGCGCAGCTGCGCGGGCTGGCGCCGGATCAGGTGCTGGTGCTGGTCAACGGCAAGCGCCGCCACACCACGTCCTTGATCAACCTCAACGACAGCATCGGCCGCGGCTCCTCGCCGGTGGACCTCAACGCGATTCCGATCGCCGCGATCGAACGGGTCGAAGTGCTGCGCGACGGCGCCTCGGCGCAGTACGGCTCCGACGCGATCGCCGGTGTCATCAACATCGTGCTCAAGGGCAGCGGCGAAGGCGGCTCGATCGCCGCGCGCTACGGCCAGTTCAGCGCCGGCGACGGCAAGCAATACCAGTTGTCGGGCGATGCCGGCTTCAAGCTCGGCGAGAACGGCAGCGTGCATCTGTCCGCGCAGGGCGGCCACAGCGACAACACCGACCGCGCGCGGCCCTACCTCGGCCCGGTCACGCCGACCAGCAACCCGCCGGGCAAGGTCGTGCATCGCTACGGCGATCCGGAAATCGATCAGGCCGCGGTCGCCTTCAACGCGCAGTACCAGGCCGCCGAGGGCGTGGAGTTCTATTCCTTCGGCACCGCCAGCCGCCGCCGCGCGATTTCCAACGGCTATTTCCGCGCGCCCGGCAACGCCAACAACATCCGCTCGGTGTATCCCGACGGCTTCCTGCCGCAGATCGACAACGTCAGCAAGGACCGCGCGCTGGTGCTCGGCCTGCGCGGCCAGACCGCCGGCGGCTGGAACCTCGACCTGAGCTACAACTACGGCCAGAACCAGCTCGATTTCGACGTGCGCAACAGCCTCAACCGCACCCTGGGCGTCGCCTCGCCGCACGACTTCTACATCGGCGCGCTGGAAGTGACCCAGAACGTGCTCAACGCCGATTTCAACAAGGCCTTCGACGTGGGTTGGCTGAAGTACCCGCTGACCGTGGCCTTCGGCGCGGAATGGCGCGGCGAGAAGTTCAACCAGAGCGCCGGCGAACTGGCGTCGTATGTCGCCGGTCCCGAACCCGGCGCGCCGGGCGCGCAGGTGTTCCCCGGCTTCACCCCGTCCGACGCCAGCCGCCGCAACCGCAACAGCCATTCGTTCTACGCCGACCTGGAAACCGACGTGACCGACAAGCTGTCGCTCGGCGCGGCGGCGCGTTACGAAAGCTACAGCGACTTCGGCGAAACCACCTCGGGCAAGCTGTCGGCGCGTTACGCCTTCACCGACAAGATCGCGCTGCGCGGCACCGTGTCGACCGGTTTTCGCGCGCCTTCGCTGCAGCAGCAGTTCTACCAATCGACCCAGACCGTGATCGTGCTCGGCGACCCGACCCCATTCCAGGTCCGCACCTTCGCCGTCGACGACCCGGCCGCGGTCGCGCTCGGCGCCGAGCCGCTCAAGGCCGAGGAATCGACCAACATCGGCCTGGGCCTGGTGCTGCAGCCGATCGAATCGCTGTACATCACCGTCGACGCGTACCAGATCGACATCGACGACCGCATCATCCTGTCGGAAAACCTGCGCGGCCCGGCGGTGGCGAGCTTCCTGGAAGCGCGCGGCCATCCGGGCATCACCGGCGGCCGCTACTTCACCAACGCGGTCGACACCCGCACCCGCGGCATCGACATCGTCGGCAGCTACAAGTGGACGCTCGGCAGCGGCGCGCTCGATCTGACCGCCGGTTACAACCACAACAAGACCACCCTGGAGCGCATCGCCGCCAACCCGCCGGAGCTCACCGCCGGTGGCTTGAACCTGCAGCGCATCGGCCGGGTCGAGCAAGGCCGCATCACCCAGGGCGCGCCGCGCGACAAGTTCTTCCTCGGCGGCAGCTGGAGCACCGGCCCGTGGCGTTTCGACGCGACCGGCACGCGCTACGGCGAATTCCACAGCTTCAACGACGATCCCAGCGGCGTGCGCGACCAGACCTACGGCGCGAAGTGGACCCTCGACCTGGCCGCGACCTACGCCATCGACGGATGGGAATTCACCGTCGGCGGCGACAACGTGCTCAACGAGTACCCGGACGAATCGATCTACGCCAACAGCGAAAGCGGCCAATTGCCGTACAGCGGCAACTCGCCGTTCGGGTTCAACGGCGCGTTCGCGTATGCGAAGGTCGGGTACAAGTGGTGAGGGTGGTTTCGCAGCCGTGGAAGCGTCGGAGCATCGGCGTGATGTTTGATGTTTGATGTTTGACGTGTGTCGTGTGTCGTGTGATGCGAGCCTACCGGCTCTAGCACCTGCGATCGCGCGATAAGCGACCGAACCCTCGCGCTATGGGCGACTGAACGTCGCATCGTTATCGCACCCGCATCGAATCAGGGCCGCCCAAAGCGGCCCTGATTCGTTTGCGTAACACATGTCGCTGCAGCTCAACCCAACCACGAAGCCACGAGGTCTTTTGTGGGAGGGGCTTCAGCCCCGACGCTTTCCGATCCGACACGGCGAACTGAAACAAAAGCATCGGGGCTGAAGCCCCTCCCACAAAAGACCTCTCGGCCAAAAACCTCCCGGCCGATGATCGACCTGTCGCGGCCTCATATCCTGCTGGACCCGACAAATACGGCACCACCTCACCTAGCACCGCTCGTCGGCGCGCACTGGCATCGCGCCGCCACTGCTATATCCTGCGCGCTCGTTCGGGCGCAGGCCCGGGCGATGGCTGATGGACGGGACTCGAAATTCGTCAATCAACCAATGAGGTGATGTATGAAAAAGATCCCGACCGTGTTCGTCATGGACTACGAGAAGGACGCCCTGACCCCGCACGTCCGTCCCGGACTGGAATGGGTGATCCGAGGCGAAGGCACAGCCACCGTGAAGTTCGACGGCTCGGCCTGCCGCTGGCACGACGGCCGTCTGTGGAAACGCTACGACCGCAAACTCGACAAGCAGGCGCAACGTCGGCACGACCGCGGCGAAGACCTGCGGCCGCTGCTCGACGGCGCGTCGCGCGACAGCTTGTTCAAGACCCCGCCGCCGGGCTTCGAGCCTTGCGAGGACGCGCCCGATCCGGTGACCTTCCATTGGCCCGGCTGGGTGCCGGTGTCGGCCGACCAGCCCGAGGATCGCTGGCACAACGAGGCGCTCAAGCACCTCGATGAGCCGTTGATCGAGGGCTGCAGCTACGAGTTGGTGGGTCCCAGCGTGGCCAAGAATCCGTATGCGCTGGCCCGACATACGCTCTGGCGCCATGGCCGGGAAACCGTTGATCTGCCGGATCGCTCGTTCGAAGCACTAGGCCATTTTCTGGCTTCGCGCGAGATCGAAGGTCTGGTGTTCCACCACCCCGACGGTCGCATGGCCAAACTGCGTCGTAAGGACTACGGCTTGTTCTGGGTGCAGGAAGACCAACGCAAACCCAGACGTCGCTCCGATGCCTGAGTAACACCCACCACGCCTCTTCGGAGGCGTGGTTTTTTTATGGCCGCGATTGCGCACATGACGATGATGGTCTGGCGAGGCGATGCATGCAGCATGACGAGCATGCAATGCACCCCGCCGCATCCGCATTCGGGCGTCGCCCAGGCCACCATCGTTCGCATCGCTTTCGCGCAAATCCAAGTCACACGCGTCATCAGCCACCGCGCGACTGAATCGCCGTTCATGCATTCCTCGCTGTTTGCGAAGGTCAAAATAGCAGCGTGAACCAACGCCGACCCTCGTGGTCTCAAGCCCGCTGGGACGGGACGCCGACACCGCCGAGGCCTGCCCGCCGACCGTCGGCCAACCGCGGAAAATGTCGCAGAAACAATCATTTGCGACGACACGCCAAACGAGAAAGGCTTGCATCCGACCGGCTCAGCACACATTCTTAAAAGGACCAGACCCCAGGAGAGCCGATGCACCACACGTCCCTGATCGCGATTCTGGTAGCCGGCTTCGTCCTGGCCTTCATCTTCGGAATGATCGCGCAACGCCTGCGGCTGTCGCCGCTGGTGGGCTACCTCATCGCCGGCATCATCGCCGGCCCCTTCACACCCGGCTTCGTCGGCGACCAGACCCTTGCGCCGCAATTGGCCGAAATCGGCGTGATCCTGCTGATGTTCGGCGTCGGCCTGCATTTCTCGCTCGGCGACCTGCTCGAAGTCAAAGCCATCGCCTTGCCGGGCGCGGTCGTGCAGATCGCGGTGGCCACCGCATTGGGTTGGGGCATGGCCGAGCTGCTCGGCTGGTCGCATGGCGCGGGGTTAGTGTTCGGCCTGGCCTTGTCGGTCGCCAGTACCGTGGTGCTGTTGCGCGCGCTCGAGGAGCGGCGGCTGGTGGAAACCGGCAAGGGCCGCATCGCGATCGGCTGGTTGATCGTCGAGGATCTGGCGATGGTGCTCGCGCTGGTGCTGCTGCCGGCGCTGTCGGGCCTGCTCAAGGGCGAAGTCAGCGACGCGTCGGAAGTGTGGAGCAAGTTGTTCATCACCCTGGCCAAGGTCGGCGCCTTCATCGCCTTCATGCTGATCGTCGGGCGGCGGGTGATTCCATGGATTCTCGAACGCGTGGCCGGCACCGGTTCGCGCGAGTTGTTCACCCTGTGCGTGCTCGCGATCGCGCTGGGCGTGGCGTTCGGTTCGGCCGAACTGTTCGGCGTGTCGTTCGCGCTGGGCGCGTTCTTCGCCGGCATGATGCTCAACGAATCCGAGTTCAGCCATCAGGCCGCCAACGAAACCCTGCCGCTGCGCGAAGCGTTCGCGGTGTTGTTCTTCGTCTCGGTCGGCATGCTGTTCAACCCGATGATCCTGTTGGAGAAGCCGCTGGAAGTGCTGGCGGTGTTCGGCATCATCGTGGTCGGCAAGTCGGTGGCGGCGTACGCGATCGTGCGCGCGTTCGGCAAGCCGAACTCGACCGCGCTGATGATCTCGGTCAGCCTGGCGCAGATCGGCGAGTTCTCCTTCATCCTGGCCCAGCTCGGCATCGACGAAGGCATCCTGTCGAAGGACGGGCAGGACCTGATCCTGGCCGGCGCGCTGCTGTCGATCGTGGTCAATCCGCTGCTGTTCGGCTGGCTCGACCGCAAACAGGCGCGCGCCGACGCGGCCGAAGCCGATGCACGCGCCGACGCGGCGGTGCCGCCGGTGCCGGCCGATATCAGCGGTCACGTGATCCTGATCGGCTACGGCCGGGTCGGCAGCGAGCTGGCGCGGTTGCTCACCGATCACCACGTGCCGCTGGTAGTCATCGACGGCGAGGACAGCCTGATCGACAAGGCGCGCGCCGCCGGGCATCCGGCCATCCTGGGCAACGCGGTCAACGAGCGGGTGCTGCGCGAAGCGGTGCCCGAGCGCGCGACCACGGTGATGCTGGCGATTCCGCAGGCGCTGGAAGCCGGCGAGATCATCGCCAAGCTGCGCGAACTCAATCCGGCCCTGAGCATCGTCGCGCGCGCGCACAGCGACAACGAGGTCAAGCATCTGCTCCAGCACGGCGCGGACGGCGCGGTCATGGCCGAGCGCGAGCTGGCGCACAGCCTGGCCGAGATGGTGCTGGCCGCGCCGGTGTACCGCGGCGCGCGCAATCTGCCGCCGTCGACGGCGCTGGCGTGAGCCGGCGCCGTCCCGAGCCCGACCACGCGATCGGTTAGTCTGAGCCCGCCCTTCTTCAGTACCCAACGACCATGAGCGACATCGACCCGTCCAGCAGCGAACCGTCCGGCTCCCACGACGCGCCCGACAGCACGCCTGAAAATACCGCGCCGCAACTCAATGCGGTCGAGGCGCGGGTCATCGGCTGCCTGATCGAAAAGGAAGCGACCACGCCCGACGTGTACCCGCTGACCTTGAACGCCATCGTCACCGCCTGCAATCAGAAGACCTCGCGCGAACCGATGATGCAGCTCGAGCCCGGCGAGGTCGCCAACGCGCTGCGCCGGCTGGAGCCACGCGGCTGGATCAAGTCGCAGCATCACTCGCGCGCGGAGCGTTACGCGCACCGCGCCACCACCGCGCTCGACGTGACCCGGCCACAGGCCATCGTGATCGCGCTGCTGATGCTGCGCGGTCCACAGACCGTGAACGAACTGCTGTCGCGCAGCGAACGCATGGCCAAGTTCGATTCGGTCGGCGACGTGCAGTACGCGCTGGAGCGGCTGGCCCAGCATCAGCCGCCGCTGGTGCGCCTGCTCGGGCGCCAGCCCGGGCAGCGCGAGGATCGCTACGGCCATCTGCTCAGCGGCGAGCCGGTGTGGAACGGCAGCGTGTCCTCGTCCGGCGACGATGGCGGTTCGGGCGGCGGATCGCAGGCGCAGTCGGCGCTGGCCGAGCGGTTGGCGGCGTTGGAAGCGAAGGTCGCGGAACTGGAAGCGCGGCTGGAAGCGGCCGGGGCCTGAGTTCGTTCGCGGCTCACCGGGGCCGCGAACCGCGATGCTTTCGGGTGGGAGTGCGGCGCCCGATCGAACGGCGTCGGGGTGCAAGCCCCTCCCACAACAAACCTCTCGGCTGTCTATTTGGTCCGGCGAAGCTCAATCGAGAATCGAGCGGATCGCTCGCACTCGCACCCGAAATAACCGCTCACTGCGCTGCATCGAGGTCTTTTGTGGGAGGGGCTTGAGCCCCGACGCTGTTCGCTCCGGCGCGGTGATCTGAAAGAAAAGCGTCGGGGTTGAAACCCCTCCCACAACAAACCTCTCGGCGGTCGTCTTGCCTGGCGGAATTCGAGCGGAACGGAGTGCGGCGCACGCACCTGGAATGACCGCTCACCGCATTGCCGCGAGGTTTTTTGTGGGAGGGGTTTCAACCCCGACGCTTTTCTTTCAGATCACCGCGCCGGAGCGAACAGCGTCGGGGCTCAAGCCCCTCCCACAAAAAACTTCGGAGCCGCGTCGCGGGCGACGGCAAAAGCAAAGGCAACGCCAGCGAACGCTCAGCCTTGCAGCGGCAAATAGATGTCGGTGCGCAGCAGCGCCTCCGGCACTTCATCGGGATCGTCGAGGTATTCGTGGTGCAGCGGCGCATCGCGCAGGGTTTCGCCGCTGCCGGGCAACCAGTGCGCCAGCAGCGCGTCGGTCAACGCCTCCAGTCCGTCGAAGGCGCCGACATGGCGGATGCGCGCGTAGCGGCCGCCGCCCAATCGCGTCGTGCCCAGGCCGCTGTCCGGTTCGATTCGGAACGGCCGGCCCAGCGCGAGCATGCAGTCGAACACGCAGGCCTGCGGCGGCACGTCGCGGCGATCGTCGACCGGCACGCCGTACAGCCCGTTCAAGGCATCCAGCAAACCGTGTTCGGCGGCCCAGCCGAACAGACGACCGTAGCCCTGGTTCTGCTCGGGATACGCACCGGTCACGCGCAGCGTCACCACCTGGAACGGATCGACGCTGACCACTTCGACCCGCAACGGCGGCGACGGCTCGATACCCGAATCCGGTGGCAGCGACAGGCGATCTATCTCGCGCCACAAACGCTCGGGTTCGGCGCGCAGCTCGCTCGGCGTGCCGCCCACGCCCTGGCGAAACGCACGGGTGAAGGCCTGCGGGGTCTGATAGCCGACCGCCAATGCGGCGTCGGTGACGCTGCGATCGGCGCTGGCGAGCAGGCGCAGGCCTTGCAGCAGACGCAGCCGGGCCACGGTCTGGCCGGTGGTCTCGCCGGTCATCGCGCGGTACACGCGATGGAAATGGAACGGCGAGAACGACGCCGCTTCGGCCAGGCGCGCGAGTTCGGGCGGGTCTTCGCCGCGCGCGATGGATTGTTCAATCAGCGCCACCGCGCGTTCGATGCGGCGCTGATGCGCGTCGCGGGTGCCGGCCTTGAGCGCGGGGCCGGCGCGATCGGGCGCGAGTTCGTGGGCGCCATCATCGGCGGCAGGCGCGGCGCTTTCGCCGGCGGCGGCAACGGCCGCCGCCGCGGCTCGAACAGGATGATCCTTGACGGGAGGCATGCGCTCGTTCCTTGCGGGTGAGTGATGGGTCGAGGCTCAGATTCGCAGACCGCCGACGCGGCGGCGGTTCCTATCTTGCGCTTTCGCGATCCGCCCTCGCCCGTCCGATCCGGGGCCTCAGTACGACAAGGCCAGCGCGACCAGCACCGCCGCCTCGATCAGTTCGGTCAACGCGCCGCAGGCATCGCCGGTCATGCCCTGCAGACGACGCAAGCAGGCGCGGCGCCAGACCGCGAACACCACCGCCGCGACCGCGACCGCCAGCACGCCGCGCCAACCAGCCAAGGCGCAGCCGCCGACTGCGATCGCGACCGCGACCCAGCACGCCGCGCGCGGCGCATCCGCCAGCGCCTGGCCGAGACCGCCGCTGCGCACGTACGGCAGCATCAGGAACGCCAGAGTCAAACCGGTGCGCGCCAGCAACGGCGCGAGCAGCAGCGCGGCCCAGGCCGGCGCGGGCAGGCTCGCCAACGCCGCGAATTTCAGCAGCAGCGCCAACACCACCGCGACCACGCCGAGCGGCCCGCTGCGCGGATCTTTCATGATCTCGAGCGTGCGTTCGCGGCTTGCGGCCGGATCGGCGCGCATGCCGCCGACCCAGGCATCGGCGCTGTCGGCCAGCCCGTCCAGGTGCAGGGCGCCGGTCAGCGCGACCCACGCCGTCAGCAGCAGCGCCGCCGACATCAACGGCGGTCGCGTCTGCAACGACCACGCCAACGCGCACAGCACGCCGCCGATCAGCAATCCGACCGCGGGATACCAGACCAGCGAACGCGACTGCGCGCGCGGCTGTTCGAACACCCGCGCCGGCACCGGAATCCGGGTCAGAAAACCGATCGCGGCGAGCAACGCCTGCATCAGCCGTCGACCGGATCGGCCCGTGCCGGATCGTGGCGGACGTCACCGGCCCGCGCCGGATCGACCGCGTCGCGCGCCGGTTTCGGCGGCCACGGCAAGGCATGCAGCGAGGCATGCGCGACATCGATGTTGAGCAGGTCGGTGTAGCGCCGGCCCGCGGCGAGACAACGCAGCAGGCGGATCACGCCGCCGTGGGTCACCACCAGCACGCGCCGCCCCGGGTAATCGCGCAGCAAGTCGCCGACCGCGCCGGTCAGGCGAGTGGCGAAATCGACGAAGCGCTCCGCGCCCGGCGGCGGATGCGCGACCGGATCGGCCCAGAACCGCGCCAGCGCTTCGCCTTCGTTGGCGGCGATGGCGTCGACCGTGCGTCCTTGCCAATCGCCGAAATGGTATTCGCGCAGCGCCGGTTCCAGCGCGAGCGGCAGGCCGCGCGACTGCGCGAGTTCCTGCGCGAACGCCGCGCAACGCTGCAGCGGCGAGCTGACGATCGCATCCCACTCGCGCCCGAGCACGGCGTCGCGCATCTGCCGCCAGCCCAGTTCGAGCAAGGTGTCGTCGAGCTGGCCGCGGTAGCTGCGATGGCCGGTGTCGCCGTGCCGCAGCAGATCGATCTGGGTGGTGGTGGTGGACGAACTCATCGCAGCTCCTTTCCTTGTGCGCGATCGATGGCGATGCGAGGTGTCATCGCGGGAGCCACATCATGCCTGTTGCGCGGCGGATTCGGACACGCCGGCCTGGGCGAAGGTCGCCATGCCGTTGTGCAGCGCGCAGGCCAGGCGCAGCAGCGGCACCGCCATCGCCGCGCCGCTGGCCTCGCCCAGGCGCATGCCCAGATCGAGCAACGGCCGCGCCCGCAGGGCCTCCAGCACCGCCGCATGGCCGCGTTCGTGCGAGCGATGCGCGTACAGCAGCCATTCGCCGCAGCCCGGATTGAGCCGCTGCGCGGCCAACGCCGCGACGCTGGCGATGAAACCATCGACCAAGATCGGCAAACCGGCCTGGGCCGCGGCCACGTACGCGCCGGTCAACGCCGCGATCTCGAAACCGCCGAGCCGGCACAGCCGTTCCCAATCGCTGTCGGCCTGCGCATGCAATGCCAACGCGCGTTCGATCACCGCGATCTTGTGGGCGATGCCGCCCGCGTCCAGGCCGGTGCCGGCCCCGGTGAGATCCGACGGCGAACGCCGCAACAAGGCACTGGCCAGCGCCGCCGCCGAGGTGGTGTTGGCGATGCCCATCTCGCCGCCGATGAACAACTGCGCGCCGGCATCGAGCGCGGCGCGCACGCTGGCCGCGCCGGCGCCGAGCGCGGCGTGCAACTGCGCCTGGCTCATCGCCGGGCCTTCGCAGAAATTGCGCGTACTCGCCGCGATCACCGCCCGATGCACGCCGGCCACCGCGCCGGGGTCGTTGACCGTGCCGAGGTTGACGACGTCCAGGCTCGCATCGAGCGCGCGCGCGAGCACCGCGATCGCCGCGCCGCCGCCGGCGAAGTTGCGCAGCATCTCGCCGGTCACCGCCTGCGGAAACGCCGACACGCCTTCGGCCGCGACGCCGTGGTCGGCGGCGAACACGCTGATCCAGACCCGTTCCATCGTCGGCGTGGGCGTGTGCTGCAGACCGGCCAAGGTCACCGCGAGGTCTTCCAGCACGCCGAGCGATCCCGGCGGCTTGGTCAGCTGCGCCTGACGCGCGCGCGCCTGCGCTTGCAACTGCGCATCGGGCCGCTTGCACGGGCGCAGCCACCACGCGTCCGCAGTGGAGGCCGGATCGGTCGATACTGTGTCGTTCACTGCTTGGCTCCCGTGCGATTCGTTGCGTCCCGCGCTCACAGCGCAGGACCTTTCAATACCAGCGGCAAGCCCGCGGCGACGAACACCACCTGCTCGCACATCGCGCCCAGCGCCTGATGCAGGCGCCCGGCTTCGTCGACATAGCGCCGGGTCAATTCGCCCATCGGCACCACGCCGAGGCCGACTTCGTTGCTGACGAGCAGCACCGTCCCGTCCAATCCGGGCAAGGTCGCGAGCAAGGCGTCGCGTTCGCGCTCGAATGCATCGCCATCCCGATCGCCCAGCAGATTACTCAGCCACAGGGTCAAGCAATCCACCAACACGCAGCGTCCTGGCGCAGCATGCGCGCGCAAGGTCGCAGCCAACGCGACCGGCTCCTCGATGCAGCCCCAGTGAGCCGGCCGCCGCGCGCGATGATGGGCGATGCGCTCGCCCATCTCGGCATCGCGCGCCTGCGCGGTGGCGATGTAGACCACGTCCGCGAACGGCGCGGCCAGGCGTTCGGCCAAGGCGCTCTTGCCCGAGCGCGCGCCGCCGAGAATCAAGCTGTGCATACCGCCTCCAATCCGAACAGGGCTTCGAGCCGCGCGATATCCAGATGCGCCTGCACCGCGTCGGCGAGACGATCGATCGCGGCCTCGCGCAGGCCGCGCAGATCCAGCGGCTGCGCCTGGGTCAATCCGGCCCAGCGCAACAACGCCGCCAAGGCCTCGGGTTCGTCGAACAGGCCATGCACATAACTGCCGAGGATGCGGCCGTCGGCGGAGATCGCGCCGTCGGCGCGGCCGTCGTCGAAACGCAGGCACGGCCGTTGCAACGCGGCGCCGGTGCTGACGCCGCAGTGGATTTCGTAGCCACTCACGCTAGCGTTGTCGAGGTTCAGCCGACCTCGCACATTGCGCAGCTGTTTTTCTGGCTCAAGCACCGTGTCCAGCTCAAGCCAGCCCAGGCCGTCGTCGCTGCCGGGCTCGCCTTCGATGCCGAGCGGGTCGCTGATGCGTTGGCCGAGCATCTGCAGGCCGCCGCAGATCCCGATCACCTTGCCGCCGTAGCGCAGATGGCGCGCGATCGCCGTCGCCCAGCCGTTGCGCCGCAGCCACTGCAGATCGGCGCGGGTCGACTTGGACCCCGGCAGCACGATCAGGTCGCACGGCGGCGGAGTTTCGCCCGGACCTACGAACCAGCAGTCGACCTGCGGATGCGCGCGCAGCGCATCGAAATCGTTGTGGTTGCTGATCCGCGGCAGCGCCGGCACCGCCACCCGCAGGCGTTCGCCCGCCGCGGCATTCGCGTTGCCCGCACGCTCGCGCGGCAACGCGTCCTCGGCCTCCAGATGCAGGCCGTGCAGGTACGGCAACACCCCGATCACCGGCTTGCCGGTCTCGCGCTCCAGCCAGTCCAGGCCCGGTTGCAGCAGGGCGATATCGCCGCGAAAACGATTGATGACGAAACCGGCGACGCGCGCGCGTTCGCTGTCCGACAGCAGGGCCAGCGTTCCGACCAGATGCGCGAACACGCCGCCGCGGTCGATGTCGGCGATCAACAGCACCGGGCAGTCGACCGCTTCGGCATAGCCCATGTTGGCGATATCGTTGGCGCGCAGGTTGATCTCGGCCGGGCTGCCGGCGCCTTCGACCACGACCGCAGCGAAGCCCTCGATCAAGCGCCGATGCGATTGCAGCACCGCGTCCATCGCCACGCGCTTGTAGTCGTGATACCCGCGCGCGTCCATGTTGGCGACCGCGCGGCCGTGCAGGATCACCTGCGCGCCGGTGTCGCTGTTGGGCTTGAGCAACACCGGATTGAAATCGGTATGCGGCGCCAGCCCGGCCGCCTGCGCCTGCACCGCCTGGGCGCGGCCGATCTCGCCGCCGTCGGCGGTCACCGCCGAATTGAGCGCCATGTTCTGCGGCTTGAACGGCGCCACCGCGACCCCGCGCCGATGCAGCCAGCGGCACAGCGCGGTGACCAGCGCGCTCTTGCCGGCATCGGAGGTGCAGCCCTGGACCATCATCACGCGCGCCGTCATGACTGCGTCCTCTCGTGCATGACCTCGGCCAGGGCCGCGTCGAGTCGCTGCCATTGATCTTCTCCGCCCGGCAGGCCGAAACGCAGGCTGCGCGGCTCATCGAAGTAACGAGTGAACACGCCGCGGCGGGCCAGCGCTTCGTGCAGCGCCAGCGCCTTGTCGTCGCGATGCCATTGGAAGAACGCGCAACCGCCGCTCGGAGTCAGGCGATGCGCGGTCAGCAATGACGCCAGCCGTTCGCCGTTCGTCAGCAATTGCGCGCGCATCGCGGCGTGCCAGTCGCGATCGGCCAGCGCGTGCCGCAGCGCATGCCGGGTCGGGCCGGTCACGGTCCATGGGCCAAGCCGTTCGCGCAGCGCCTGCAGCAACACCTCGTTCGCGCAGACGAAACCGGCGCGCGCACCGGCCAGGCCGAAGAACTTGCCGACCGACCGCAACACGATCAACCCGTCGCGCGCGCTGTCGCCGCACAGGCTGCGTTCGGGTGTGGCGTCCATGAAGGCTTCGTCGATCAGCAGCCAGCCGCCGCGCGCGGCCAGCCGCGCGTGCAGGTCGAGCAAGGCCGCGCGTTCGAAGCGTTCGCCGCCCGGGTTGTTGGGATGGATCAGCACGATCACGTCGAAATCGTCGGCCTGCGCGAACAACTCCGCGGCGCCGCGCAGCTCGACGCGATGGCCGCAGCGCCGCCACGCCTGCGCATGTTCGGCATACCCCGGCGCGAGCACGCCGACCCTCGAAGCCGCGCGGAGTTCCGGCAGCGCCTGGATCGCCGCCTGCGAACCGGCGACCGGCCACAACGATGCGGCGCCGTAGTAGACGCGGGCGATCTCGATCAATCCGTCGTCGTCTTCCGGCAGGCGATGCCAGGCACGCGCGGGAATCTCCGGCGCCGGCCAGGCCACCGGGTTGATGCCGGTGGACAGGTCGAGCCAATCCTGCACGGCGATGCCGTACTGCCGTGCCGCGCGCAACAGGCGGCCGCCGTGTTCAAGCATTGCGATAGGTTCCCTGCGAATGTCGCGAAGTCTTTTGTGGGAGGGGGTTCAACCCCGACGCTGTTCGCTGCGCCGCGGCGATCCGACCGAAAAGCGTCGGGCCTGAAAGACCCTCCCACAAAAGACCTCCGGCTTCAGCCAGAAAAAATGCACTGAGTCCGATCGCCCCGCTCATCCCGTCGGCCTGCGTTTCATACATGCGCATACACCCACCCCGCCCAGGCCACCGCAAGAAACGCCAACACCCAGATCGCCACACCGCGCTTCACCAGACTCAACGCACGCCAAATCGAATCCGCGCTCGGCGCATCGCCCTCGCCGAGCAGCGGCCGCGGTTCCCATACGCCGTGATACGGCGCCGCGCCGCCCAGCCGGACCCGCAGTGCGCCCGCGCCGGCGGCCATCACCGGTCCTGCGTTCGGGCTGTCCCAGTGCCGCGCCTGGGTGCGCCAGCAACGCCACGCGGTCGCGGTGTCGCCGAGCGCGGCATAGGTCAGCGCAGTCAAACGCGCGGGAATCAGGTTGAGCGCATCGTCGATCCGCGCCGCGGCCCAGCCGAAACGTTCATAACGTGGCGTGCGATAGCCCCACATCGCGTCCAGGGTGTTGGCGAGCCGATACGCGACCGCACCGGCCGGTCCTAGCACGGCGAACCAGAACAACGCGGCGAACACTGCGTCGCTGCCGTTTTCGAGCACCGATTCGGTCGCCGCCGCGGCGACGCGTTCGCCGTCGAGCGCATCGACATCGCGGCTGACGATGCGTCCAACCGCCGCGCGCGCGCCGGCCAGATCGCCGGCCTGCAACGCCGTCGCCACCGGCGCGGCGTGTTCGTCCAGGCTGCGCAGGCCGATCGCCAGATACAAAACGAATGCAGCGTATGCCGCGCCCAGCCAGAACGAATACTCGAACAGGCTGCGTTGCAGCCACCACGCGGCCGCGCTCAACGGCACCACCGCGAGCAACCACGCCATCACTCCGCGACTGCGGCTGTCGGCGTGCAAGGCGCTTTCGAGCGCACGCGCGAAACGGCCGAAACCGACCAGCGGATGCAGCCGCCGCGGCTCGCCGAGCCAAGCGTCCAACACCACGCCGCACAGCATCGTGGCCGACAGCGACGCGGTGTTCATGGCAGGAGCAAGCGCGCGGCGGCCTGCGGGTTCGACGGAAAGTAGAAGTGGACGAAGCTGGCGCTCAGGCGCCGGTCGCGATACAGCGCTTCGCGGCTGGGCCCGCCGTTGGGATTGCTCGATTGCGCGATCGCCGTGGCCTGAATCTGCGCCTGGGCATAGTGGAAGGTATGCCCGCGCAGGATGCCCTCGGGCAATTCCACCGATTGCAGGCCCAGCGCGGCCATGCGCGGCTGGATCTGCGCATGTCCGCGCAACAGGCCGGCCATCGCGCCGGAGTTGCCGTCACGGTCGCTCAGCGTATCGAGCGCGTACAACAGGCCGCCGCACTCGGCGAGGATCGGCTTGCCGGCATCGCGATGCACATGCAGCGCCTCGCGCAAGGCCGCATTGGCCGACAACGCCGGCAGATGCAGTTCGGGATAGCCGCCGGGCAACCAGACCGCGTCGCAGTCGGGCAGGCTGTCGCCGGCCAGCGGCGAGAACGCGATGCACTCGGCGCCCGCCTCGATCAGCAGTTGCAGATTGGCGGGGTAGACGAAACAGAACGCGGCATCGCGGGCGATCGCGATGCGCCGGCCCTGCAGCAGCGGCGGCACGTGGACCGGCTCACTCGCCGTGAATTCCACCGGCGGCGGCAATTCGGCATCGGCATGCGCGGCCCAGGCATCGGCGAGCGCATCCAGGCGCGCATCGATATCGCCCAACTCGCCCGCAGCGACCAGCCCCAGATGGCGCTCGGGCAAGGCCAGCGCCGGATCGCGCGGCAACGCGCCGAGCCAACGCAGATCGGCCGGCAGACTCTCGCGCAGCAACTGCGCGTGATACGCGCTGCCGATGCGATTGGCGGCGACGCCGTAGACCGTCAAGCCTTCGCGATAACGCGCCAGGCCGGTGGCGAGCGCGCCGAAGGTCTGCGCCATCGCCGACCCGTCGATCACCGCGAGCACCGGCACGCCCAGCGCCTGGGCCAGATCGGCGCTCGAGGGATTGCCATCGAACAAGCCCATCACCCCTTCGATCAGGATCAGATCGGCCTCGCGCGCCGCCGTATGCAGGCGCGCGCGCACGTCGGCTTCGCCGCACATCCACAGATCGAGCTGCTGCACGACGTGACCGCTGGCGCGTTCGAGCACCATCGGATCGAGAAAGTCCGGCCCGGTCTTGAACACCCGCACGCGCCGCCCCTGCCGCGCATGCCAGCGCGCGACCGCCGCGGTGACGCTGGTCTTGCCTTGGCCGGAGGCGGGAGCGGACACGAGCAGGGCCGGGCAGCTGGCGCTGCCCTCGGGAATCGGGAATGGGGAATGGGGAATCGCAGGAGCAACAAGCTCCGACGTATCCGCTTTTACGATTCCCGATTCCCCATTCCCGATTCCCGCCCCCATCACAACTCAATCCCCTTCTGCGCCTTGATCCCCGCCTTGAACGCATGCTTGACCACGCGCATGTCGGTCACGGTATCGGCCGCTTCGATCAGCGCATCGGGCGCGCCGCGTCCGGTGATGACCACGTGCTGTTGCGGCGGCCGCGCCGCGACCGCGGCGAGCACGTCGTCCAGCGCGATGTAGCGATGCGCCAGGGCGATGTTCAACTCGTCGAGCAGGACGAAGTCGTAGCCCGGATCGGCCAGCATGCGCGCGGCGATCGCCCAGGCCGCCTGCGCGGCGCGGATGTCGCGCTCCTTGTCCTGGGTTTCCCAGGTGAAGCCCTCGCCCATCACGTGATAGTCCAGTTCCTCGAAACGGCGGAAGAACGCTTCCTCGCCGGTCGAGAAACTGCCCTTGATGAACTGCACCACGCCGCACTGAAAGCCGTGGCCCAACGAGCGCGCGAGCATGCCGAAGCCGGACGAACTCTTGCCCTTGCCGTTGCCGGTGTTGACCACCAGCACGCCGCGCTCGATGGTCGCGCGCGCGATCTTGCGATCGATCAGTTCCTTCTTGCGCTGCATGCGTTCGCGATGGCGTTCGTCGCTGGTCGCGGCATAGCCTGCGCGATCTTTCGTGTCTTCGCTGCCGACGCTCATGCGGCCGCTCCGCTGCGTTGGCGGATAGAGGCGAAACGGAACGCCGCATAGACCAGGAAACCGGCGCCGACGTAACCGGCCAGGGTGCCGAGCGTGCGCGGGTAATACTGTGGAATGCGATCGATGAAACCCGCCAACGATGCGTCGGGATAACGGCCCGACAGGAAGTAGAACCCGCCTTTCGAGATCAGGTAGGCCACCACCGACGTCGCCAGCAGCACCAACACCAGGCGCGGCACGGTGCTCCAGTGATCGCGATGCAGCCGCGCGTAATAGCGTCCGCCCAGCCACAGCGCGCCGTAGGCGAAGGCCAGCGCCCAGTACGCCGGCGACAGGCACCAGTCGGTGACCCGGCCCAAGGCCAGGCTCGCCAGGTCCAGCAACGACGACAGCACGAACAAGGCCGGAAAGGTCCAGCCCGGCCGCAGCAGCGCGCCGGCCAGGAAGAACACCGCCCACGACGCGCTCGGCAAGGCATCGACGCTGGCGAAATGCTGGCCGCGGGTGCAGATCATCAGCACCGCCAGGGCGAGGCCGGCGGCGGCCTGGACCGGACGCGAACGCAGCGGCAATCCGGTGGAAGCAACGGGATCGATCGTCGACATCATGAGACTCCGTGAAGATCGGTTTCGAACAACCACGCCGCGAACGACGAGGTGAATGCATCCGGCGCGATCACGCCCCGGCGAGCGGCCGCGCCTCGCGAAGCCGCGCATAACGCGCGATCAGCGCATGGGCAAGGAAGCCCGCGGCGACATAACCCAGCGTGGTGCGCACGAACAACGGCCCCCACTTCCACACCCGCTCGATGTACTCGGCGAAATGCGGCTGCGGGTAGCGCCCACCCCACCAATAAAACGCGCCGTTGGAAATCAGGAACGACACGCTGGCCGCCAGCAAGGCCACCCCAAGCCCGCCGAGCAAGGCGCGCGGACGCGCCGCCATGTGCGGCGCATACATCCGGCCCGCGTACCACAGCACCGCATAGGCCAGCAGCAGGAACGCGTACGACGGCGTCACGCAGTAATGCTGGAAGAAGCTCAGTCCGCGCCCGGTGATCGCGATGTAGTCGATCGCCACCGCCGCGAGCAGATAAGCGACGAACGCCGCGTGCCGGCGCAAATACAGGCCACCGAGAAAGAACACCGCCATCGAGGCGTCGGGCAGATGCAGCGCATCGCCGAAATGATGGAAACGGGTGGCGAGCATCAGCGTCAGCAAGGCCGCGAACAGGCCGTATTGCGCGGGTCGGGACGAAACATTCATCGGCGGCTCTCTCGTTGCGAACCGGCCGCGCGGGCGGCCGGCGGGGGGCTGATCCGTCAGCGGGAGGGGCGGTAACGCAGACTCAACAGATAGTTGCGACCGGGTTGATTGTAGAAGGCCGCGGTTTCATAACGGCGATCGAACACGTTGTTGGCCGACAGTTGCAGGCTCCAGGCCGCGTCGAAGGCATAGCCCAGGCGCAGATCGGTCAAGGCGTAGCCGCCCAGGCGGCGGGTATTGGCCAACTCGTCGTAACGCTCGCCGGCGGCGTAGACGCTGGCGCCGAGCGACCAGGACGAGGCCGCGCCCAGTTCGAAACGGCGATCGGCGTCGATGCGCGCGCTCTGCCGAGCGCGCCGCGGCAGGTAGTTGTCGCGATAGGCGTTGGGGCTGTCGTTGCGCGGGTCCAGCCAGGTCGCGCTGGCGCGCAGGTCCCACTGCGCCAGGCGGGTATCGAGCACCGCTTCCAGGCCGCGGATGCGCGCGCGATCGACATTGCCCGGCGCGCCGATCGAGGCGTCGTAGGCGATCAGGTCGTCGATCCGGGTCTGGAACGCATTGAGCGACCACACGTGCTGGCGCTGCGCGCCGTAAGTACCGCGCAGGCCGATTTCGACGCTGCGCGAGGTTTCCGGTTGCACCAGCGGATTGCCGTAGCCGGGGTAATACAGTTCGTTGAAGGTCGGCGCCTTGAACGCGGTGCCGTAGCTCGCGGTCAGCCGCAGCGATTCGCTCAGGTCCCAGCCCCACAGCGCGCTGCCGGTGGTTTTCCCGCCGAACTGGCTGTCGTCGTCGCGACGCAGGCTGGCCTGCACGGCGTGCGCGCCGAAGCTGCGCTGCCATTGGGCGAACGCGCCGCGCAGGATGCGATGGTCGCGCGCATACGCCGTATTGCTTTCGACTTCGTCGCGCTGCCAATCGAAACCCGTGCTCAACAGTCCTGAGCCGATACCGAAATCGCCCTGCACCGAGCCCAATTGGCGACGCGTGTCGAAGGTGCTCGAATACTTGCCGTTCTTGTAGGTGTCGCTCAGATCGGCGCTGTGGCCGGCGTTGGCGGTCAGGGTGATCCGCTCGCTGGGCTGGTAGCGCAGCTTGGCGCCGGCCACTTGTTGGACGTTGTCGGCCTCGTTGTTCTGGCTGCCGTCGTAGTGGTTGTTGCCTTCGGCGCGGAACACGCGCGCCTCGGCGTCCCACTGGTCGTTGAAGCGATAACCGCCCTGAGCGGTCAACGAGCTGTTGCGATAGCCGTCGCGATCGGGCGAGTTGGTGAAACAGCCCGCGCCGCCCGGCGAGGGCTTGCCGCGGCAGGCATTGATGCCGTCGGTGTCTTCGTGCGCGGCGTTGATCGAATACCAGCCGCGCTCGCCCTTGCCGGCCACGCCGGCGCTCGCGCGATGGGTCGCGTTGCTGCCGATCGATACGCCGAAACTCGGCGCGAACGGGCCTTGCGGGCGACGGGTGAAAATCTGGATCACCCCGCCGATCGCCTCGGAGCCGTACAGGCTGGAGAACGGCCCGCGCACGATTTCGATGCGCTCGATCTGTTCGACCGGAATGTCCTGCAACGAAGCGCCGCCGCTGGTCGCCGAACCGATCTTGATGCCGTCGATCAGCACCAGCACGTGGTCCGATTCGGTGCCGCGCAGGAACAGCGAGGTCGATTTGCCGGCGCCGCCGTTGTTGGCCAGCGACGCGCCCGGGGTGCCGCGCAGCAGTTCGGGCAGCGAGGACGGCTGGCGCCGTTCGATCTCATCGCGATCGATCACGGTCACCGCCGCCAGGGTCGCGTCCTGGGTCTGCGCGGTGCGGGTGGCGGTCACCACCAACTGGTCCAGATCGACCGCGGCCGGCGCGGCGAATGCGGGCAGCGCGATGGCGCTCAGGGTCAGGCGCACGCTGGCGGTCAAGATATGCGCACGCAGCGTGGACGCCCGCGACGGCACACGCCGCGGGCACGAAAAGGAACGGGTACGCAAAGTCACTGGCAGGTCTCCACGGCCGCGCCTCACCCGCGCGGTCCAGACAGGGTCGTGACACGCGGGGGATGCAACGCAGGCGCGCGCGGACGCACGACGCCCGAGACCGGCCCTCCGCCTGTCGGTTCGCGCTCCGGGCCGGTCTCCGGGCTTGCGAGCGAAGCGCGGCCGGCGCGGTCGTTGCTGGACCGAGCGATGCCGCCTCTTCCGTAGCGCGCCTTCCCGTGTCGAAACACAGTGGCCGATTGCGCTGCGTCTACTCGCCTACCGTTGCGGGGGCAGCTCCGGCTTGAACGCGCTGACGAACGACAGCGACGCGACCGGATTCCCGTTTCAATCGCCGAACCGTGCCGGCGATCACCTTGAGCGCGGGCATCTTAGCAGCGGCGTCCCACACAAACGCCACGGTATGGGCGCCGCCGTGTTCATTTGGGAAGTTGCCGGCACATTTCGGACGCGTCTGATTCATCCAGTTCCGGCTGTTGCGCAGGATAGGCACATTCTCCGTAAACCGAGCCACGCCATGAGCGCAGCCAATGTCCGCCTGAGCCCCGCGCCGATCGTCCGCAGTCTCGTGATCGGTGCGCAGTCGAACATCGGCCGTGCGGTATCGGCACGTTTGTCGCGCCGCCGCGGCGAGCTGATGCTCGCCTGCGGCCACCTGCCGAGCCTGGAGGACACCGCGCAGAGCCTGCGGCCGCTGGCCAAGTCGACCATCGAGACCCATCAGGCCCTGCTCGAAGACACCGACAGCCTGCGCCGCCTGTTCGAGCACGCCGGCCAGATCGACCACCTCGTCATCACCGCCAGCGCGCCCTCGCCGGGCCTGCGCCTGGCCGAGCTGGACCTGGACGAGGTGCGGCTTGCGTTCGAACGCAAGCTGTGGGGCTCGATCCAGGCGGTGCAGCTGGCCCTGCCCTATCTGAGCCGCCACGGCAGTGTGACCCTGACCACCGGCATCGTCGCGCGCAAGGCCACTCCGGGCGCGCTAGGCCGCACCCTGATCAACGCCGCGCTGGAAGCCAGCGTCAAGGTACTGGCGCGCGAACTGGCGCCGCTGCGGGTCAACGCGGTCAGCCCCGGCCTGACCGACAGCGACAGCTACAACGGCCTGGAGCCGATGGCGCGCATGGCGATGCTGGCGCGGGTCGGCGACCGTCTGCCGGTCGGCCGGGTCGGCAGCGCCGACGAAATCGCCTCGGCCTATCTGTTCGCGATCGACAACGCCTTCGTCACCGGCACGGTGATCGATGTCGACGGCGGCGCGCTGATCAGCTGACCGTCGCGGCCGCGCGCCGCGCTCCTTCTTCCGGACGCCGGGTTCGCGTGTTTTGCGGCCCGGCGTTTTTTATTTGTGGAGCTGGGAGCTGGGAGTCGGGAATTGGGAATCGGGAGTCGTAAAGGCGACGACGCGATGATCGGCCAGATATCCGCATCCTCTCCTACCGTCATTCCCGCGAAGGCGGGGATCCAGTGACTTTGACGGGACATCGGCTACGACGTCGCACCCCGGGCCTGCGTTCAAGTCACTGGATCCCCGCCTTCGCGGGAATGACGAGCAAAAGCAGATCGATGGTCGATGGTCGGTGGTCGTGAGTCGGGAGTCGTAAAGGCGACGACGCGATGATCGGCCAGATATCCGCATCCTCTCCTGCCCTCATTCCCGCGAACGCGGGAATCCAGTGACTTTGACGAAACATCGGCTACGACGTCGCGCCCCGGGCCTGCGTTCAAGTCACTGGATTCCCGCGTTCGCGGGAATGACGAGCAAAAGCAGAAGCGCAATCGCTTTTGCTCTTACGACTCCCGACTCCCGACTCCCGACTCCCGATTCCCGATTCCCGATTCCCGATTCCCGATTCCCGATTCCAAGACGCCTAGCACCTTTTGGCTACTTGCGTTAGCCGGATCCTGGCCGCTTTATTGACCGACTTGTTAGAACCGTGTTAAACCCGATGACATCGCTGTCATCCCCCTGCAAGGAGTCGTCATGCCCGTCCGCCGTACCCCAGCCGGTCCGCGCCACCCCCTGGCCCTCGGCCTGCTGCTCGCCCTGTCCGCGTCAGTCGTCCAGGCCCAGGACCCCGCTCCGCGCAGCGATCCCAAGACCCTCGACCAGGTCATCGTCACGGGCACCCGCGTGTCGGACCGCACCGTGGCCGAGTCCACCGCGCCGATCGACATCATCACGCCCGAAACCCTGGAAGCCACCGGCACGGTCGAACTGGCCAGCGCGCTGGCCCGCGCCCTGCCCTCGCTGAACTTCCCGCGCCCGGCGATCACCGACGGCACCGACGCGGTGCGTCCGGCGCAGCTGCGCGGCCTCGCGCCCGATCAGGTGCTGGTGCTGGTCAACGGCAAGCGCCGCCACACCACCGCGCTGATCAACCTCAACGGCAGCCAGGGCCGCGGCTCCTCGCCGGTCGACCTCAACGCGATCCCGATCGCCTCGATCGAACGGGTGGAAGTGCTGCGCGACGGCGCCTCGGCCCAGTACGGCTCCGACGCGATCGCCGGCGTGGTCAACATCGTGCTCAAGGGCAGCGATTCGGGCGGCAGCCTCGCCGCGCGCTACGGCCAGTACAGCGCCGGCGACGGCGAGCAGTACCAGCTGTCCGGCGACGCCGGTTTCAAGCTCGGCGAAAACGGCAAGCTGCATCTGGCCGCGCAGGGCGGCCATCAGGACCAGACCAACCGCGCGCGTCCGTTCCAGGGCGTGGTCGAACAGCGTTACGGCGATCCCGAGATCGACCAGGGCGCGATCTCGTACAACGGCGAATACCGCCCGACCGATTACCTCACGTTTTACTCGTTCGGCAGCTACAGCAAACGCGACGTGCTCTCCAACGGCTATTTCCGCTTCGCCGCCGACCCGCGCAACATCCCGTCGATCTATCCGGGCGGCTTCCTGCCGCAGATCCACAACATCAGCAAGGACCGCGCCGCGGTGGTCGGCCTGCGCAGCGAAACCGCCGGCGGCACCCAGATCGACCTGAGCTACAACTACGGCCATAACGGCCTGACCTTCGACATCGAAAACACCCTCAACCGCAGCCTCGGCCCGACCTCGCCGACCAACTTCTACGCCGGCGCGCTGGAAGTCACCCAGCACGTGCTCAACCTGGACTTCACCAAGTCGGTCGACTTCGGCTGGCAATACCCGGTGACCTTCGCCTGGGGCGCGGAGTGGCGCGGCGAAGAGTTCTCCGAACGCGCCGGCGAGCCGCTGTCGTACGCCAACGGCGGCGTGCCGGCATCCAACGGCCAGATCATTCCGGGCGCGCAGGTGTTCTCCGGATTCCGCGCCAGCGACGCCGGCGACTTCGATCGCCACAGCTATTCGCTGTATCTCGACGCCGAAGCCGACCTGACCGAGAAGTTCTCCGCCGGCGTGGCCGCGCGCTTCGAAAGCTACAGCGATTTCGGCGACACCACCTCGGGCAAGCTGTCGGCGCGCTACGCCTTCACCGACAAGGTCGCGCTGCGCGCCACCGCCTCCACTGGTTTCCGCGCGCCGTCGCTGCAGCAGCAGTTCTTCCAGTCGATCGCGACCAACTTCATCAGCGGCGTGCCGTATGAAATCGGCACCTTCCGGGTCGACAACCCGGCCGCGGTCGCGTTGGGCTCGGAAGCGCTCAAGGCCGAGGAATCGACCAACTACAGCCTCGGCCTGGTGCTGCAGCCGGCCGACGGCCTGTACATCACCGTCGACGCGTACAAGATCGAAGTCGAGGACCGCATCTTGCTGTCGGAAAACCTGACCAGCGCCGCGGTGCGCAATTACCTGCAGGCCAACGGCTATCCGGGCATCGGCGGCGGGCGCTATTTCACCAATGCCGTGGATACCGATACGCAGGGTATCGATGTGGTGGCGACGCAGGCGTGGGACCTGAGTTCGGGCAAGCTCAACCTCACCCTGGGCTACAACTATTCCAAGACCGAGATCGACAAGATCGCGCCGAACCCGGCGCGACTGGCGGCGATCGATCCCAACGCGGTGCGCATCGGCCGCACCGAGATCGGCCGCATCACCAAGGGCGCGCCGAAGGACAAGTTCTTCCTCGCCGGCGACTGGAAGACCGGCAACTGGGGCTTCAACGCCACCGCGACGCGCTACGGCGAATTCACCGAACTGCACGCGACCGACCCGCTGCAGGACCAGACCTTCAGCGCCAAGTGGACGCTCGACCTGGCCGCGAGCTATCGCCTGAACAACTGGGAATTCACCCTCGGCGGCGACAACGTGCTCAACGAATACCCGGACGAATCCAAGCTGGTGCGCGGCACCCGCAACTACCTGCCGTACAACACCGCCTCGCCGTTCGGCTTCAACGGCGCGTTCGGCTACTTCAAGATCGGCTACAAGTGGTGAGCCACCGAACGAACGTTCGCGCTTGAACAAACGGCCCGGCGATCCCGGGCCGTTTGCTTATGTCCACACCGGCACATCCCGCGGCGGCGCGGATCGGCTATACACGAGGACCGGCGCGGCACCCGTCGCGCGCGTCCCATTCCGATCCGCAGGCAAAGCCACGAGGTCTCCATGCGCCCGACCGCCCCGCTGTTGCTGTCGCTCGTCCCGTTGTTGTTGTCCCTGGGCATTTCCAATGCGATCGCCGCACCCGCCGGCAAGCAACAACAGACCGTGCTGATGCAGGGCAAGCCGGCCGGCGGACAGACCGTCGACACCGCCGCAGACGGCAGCACCCGGGTCGAGTACCAGTTCAAGGACCGCGGCCGCGGCGATCACACCAAGACCCGCTGGAGCCTGGACGCGGCCGGCGTGCCGGTCGAATTCAATGCCGAAGGCAACAATTATCTGCAGGTGCCGGTGCATGAGCGTTTCAGCCTGAAGAACGGCAAGGCGAGCTGGAAGAACGACAGCGAGAACGGCGAGAAAACCCTGAGCGCGCCGGCGTTCTACCTGCCGCTCAACGCGCCGCCGGAAATGCAGGGCGTGCTCGCGCGCGCCTTGCTCAAGGCGCCCGGCCATACCCTGGCGCTGCTGCCGGCGGGCGAGGCGCGGCTGGAAGCCGCCGGCACCTTCGAGGCCACGACCAAGAATGGCCCGGCGACCTTGTCGCTGTACCGCATCAGCGGCCTGGACTACACCCCCGGCTCGGTGTGGCTGGATGCACAGGGCAATACCGCCGCCTTGATCATGGCCTCGGGCTGGGTCTCAGTGATCGCGCCGGAGTACCTGGATGCCTTGCCGAAGCTGATCGAATTCCAGGAACGCGCCGCGGCGCAGTGGTCGCTCAAGCTCGCGCGCGACCTCGCGCACACGCCCAAGGGCCCGCTGCTGATCCGCAACGCGCGCCTGTACGACCCGCGCGACCTGTCGGTGACGCCTAACACCAGCGTGCTGATCGAGAACGAACGCATCGTGCGGGTGGCGTCCGACAGCGCGATCAAGGCCCCGGCCGATGCCGAAGTGTTCGACGCCGGCAACCGTTTCCTGATGCCGGGCCTGTGGGACGTGCACAAGCACTACTCCGACGCCGACGGCGCGCTCGACATCGCCAACGGCATCACCAGCGCGCGCGACGTGGCCAACAACACCGACGCGTTCCTGGAGAAGGTCAAGCGCTTCGACGCCGGCACCGAGATCGGCCCACGCGTGCTGTATGCCGGTTTCATCGACGGCCCCGGCCCCTACGCCGGCCCGACCAAGATGCTGGTCGCCACGCCGGCCGAGGCGATCAAGGCGGTGGACTGGTACGCCGACCACGGCTACATGCAGATCAAGAGCTATTCCTCGCTCAAACCCGAACTCGTGCCGGTGATCGCCGACCGCGCCCACGCGCGCGGCCTGCGTTACAGCGGCCACGTGCCGGCCTACATGTCGGCGCGGCAGTTCATCGAAGGCGGCGCCGACGAGTTGCAGCACCTGCTGTTCGTCGAACTCAACTTTATGTACCCGCGCGTGCAAGAGACTCACACCATGAAGCGGCTGACCGAAGTCGCCGCGCACGCCGCCGAATTCCCGCCGGAAAAACCCGAGGTGCGCGAGTTCATCGAATTCCTCAAGCGCCACCACACCGTGCTCGATCCGACCATGGGCATTGGAGAGGATCTGTTCGCCGGCAACCCGGCCGACAAAGTTCCGCCCGGATTGAAGACGGTGGCCGCGCGCCTGCCGCCGCAGGCGCAGCGCAACCTCAGCTGGGGCGCGTTGAAGGCGCCCAAGGGCGAGGAGCATGCCTACGCGCAATCGTTCCCGGCGATGATGCGGCTGCTCAAGGCGCTGTACGACGCCGGCGTGACCATCATGCCCGGCACCGACGCGCTGGCCGGGTACATGCTGCATTCGGAACTGGCGATCTATTCGCGCGCCGGCATTCCCAACGCCGAAGTGTTGCGCATGGCGACGCTGACGCCGTCGCAGGTGCTCGGCGTGGACAAGGACCGCGGCGTGATCGCGCCGGGCAAGCTCGCCGACCTGGTGTTGATCGACGGCGACCCGATCCGCGACATGGAGGACATCCGCAAGGTCGACGCGGTGTTCAAGGGCGGCAAGCGCTACGATCCGGGACAGATCGAAAGGGCGCTGGGGATCGAGCCGCGCAAGGCGGCGGCCGACTGAGCGGCGCGGTCGCGAGTTCGTTCGCGATCGCGATCGCGATCGCACATCCTGCATTCAAGCCACGACGGATCGGGACGGCGCGATGAGCTACGACTTGATGGTTTTCGATCCCGGCGTCGCGCCCAGGGACCGGCTGGAGTTCCTGCGCTGGTACCGGGCCCAGGTGCAATGGCCCGAACCGCACGACTACCGCGATCCGGCGACGACGTGTGCGTCGCTGGCCGCAGTGTATTTCGACATGCTGCATGAGTTCCCGAACCTGCGCGCGATCGATTCCAGCGGTCTGGACGAAGGCGACTTGAGGATCGCGGAATACGCCTTCGGCTACTCGATCCTCTACATCGCTTTCCGCTGGCCGGTCGCCGACGCGGCGTATTCGACGGTGCGTGCGCTCGCCGACAAGCACCGGGTGGGCTTCTTCGACGTGACCGCCGACTACTGCCCGCAGATCTGGTTTCCGCCGCAGTCGCCGGACGCCCACCCCACTTGAGCCGCACTGCGGTGCGAACGCACGAGATGCCGGGAAAACAGAACGGCCCGCAAGGGCGGGCCGTTCGATCGCATACGCGGTGCCCGACGGTCAGGCCTTGCGGAACACCAGATGCCCCGCTTCGGCCTCGACCTGGATCGTGTCGCCGCTGACGAATTCGCCGGACAATATCTTCTGCGCCAGCGGATTTTCCAGTTGCTGCTGTACCGCGCGCTTGAGCGGACGCGCGCCGTAGACCGGGTCGAAGCCGACGTTGCCGATCAGGTTCAAACCGGCCTCCGACAACGCCAGCTTCAGGCCGCGCTCGCCCAGACGCTTCTCCAGACCGTGCAGCTGGATCTTGGCGATCTCGCGGATCTGGCTCTTGTCGAGCGGATGGAACACCACGATGTCGTCGAGGCGGTTGATGAACTCCGGGCGGAAGTGCGCCTGCACCACGCCCATCACCGCGGCCTTCATCTGGGTGTAGCTCTCGGGCGTATCGTCGGAATTCAATTCCTGGATCATCTGTGACCCCAGGTTCGAGGTCATCACGATCACGGTGTTGCGGAAATCGACCGTGCGGCCCTGCCCGTCGGTCAGGCGGCCGTCGTCGAGCACCTGCAGCAGGATGTTGAACACGTCCGGATGCGCCTTCTCGACTTCGTCGAGCAGGATCACGCTGTACGGACGGCGACGCACCGCTTCGGTCAGATAACCGCCTTCCTCGTAACCGACATAACCCGGAGGCGCGCCGACCAGACGGCTGACCGCGTGCTTCTCCATGAACTCGCTCATGTCGATGCGGATCATCGCGTCGGCCGAGTCGAACAGGAATTCGGCCAGCGCCTTGCACAGTTCGGTCTTGCCCACGCCGGTCGGGCCGAGGAACAGGAACGAGCCGCTCGGGCGATTGGGATCGGACAGGCCCGCGCGCGAACGCCGCACCGCATCGGACACCACCCGCACCGCCTCGTCCTGGCCGACCACGCGCGCGTGCAGCGCCTGCTCCATCTTCAGCAACTTGTCGCGCTCGCCTTCGAGCATCTTCGACACCGGGATGCCGGTCCAGCGCGCGACCACTTCGGCGATTTCCTCGGCAGTGACCTTGTCCTGCAGCAGCTTGAAGCCCTTGGTCTCGACTTCCTGCGCGGCCTTGAGCTGCTTTTCCAGTTCGGGCAGTCGGCCGTACTGGATTTCGCTCATGCGCGCGAAATCCTGCGTGCGCTGCGCGGCTTCCAGGTCGAGCTTGGCCTGTTCGATCTGTTCCTTGATCTTGGTCGCGCCCTGCAAGGTCGCCTTCTCGGCCTTCCAGATTTCTTCCAGATCGTTGAACTCGCGCTCCAGCGTGGCGATCTCGGCTTCCAGATCGGCCAGGCGCTGTTTGGATTCGGCGTCCTTCTCCTTCTTCAGCGCCTCGCGCTGGATCTTGAGCTGGATCAGGCGGCGTTCCTTGCGGTCGAGTTCCTCCGGCTTGGAGTCGATCTCCATGCGGATGCGCGAAGCCGCTTCGTCCATCAGGTCGATGGCCTTGTCGGGCAGTTGGCGATCGGCGATGTAGCGATGCGATAAGGTCGCCGCGGCGACGATCGCCGGGTCGGTGATCTCCACGCCGTGATGCACCGCGTAGCGCTCCTTGAGGCCGCGCAGGATCGCAATGGTGTCCTCCACCGTCGGCTCGCCGACGAACACCTTCTGGAAGCGGCGCTCCAGCGCGGCGTCTTTTTCGACGTACTTGCGGTACTCGTCGAGCGTGGTCGCGCCGATGCAATGCAGCTCGCCGCGCGCGAGCGCGGGCTTGAGCATGTTGCCGGCGTCCATCGCGCCCTCGGCCTTGCCGGCGCCCACCATGGTGTGCAGTTCGTCGATGAACAAGATCACCTGGCCTTCGTTCTTGGACAGGTCGCTGAGCACGGCCTTGAGGCGCTCCTCGAACTCGCCGCGGAACTTGGCGCCGGCGATCAGCGCGCCCATGTCGAGCGAGAGCACGCGCTTGCCGCGCAGGCCCTCGGGCACTTCGTTGTTGATGATGCGCTGGGCCAGGCCTTCGACGATCGCGGTCTTGCCCACGCCGGGTTCGCCGATCAACACCGGGTTGTTCTTGGTCCGGCGCTGCAGCACCTGGATGGTGCGGCGGATTTCCTCGTCGCGGCCGACCACCGGGTCGAGCTTGCCCGACTCGGCGCGCGCGGTCAGGTCGATGCAGTATTTTTCCAGCGCCTGCCGCTGTTCCTCGGCGTTTTCCGATTGCACGCTCTCGCCTCCGCGCAGTTTGTCGATGGCCGGTTCGAGCTTGGCCTTGCTCGCGCCGGCGGCCTTGAGCGCGCGGCCGGCGTCGCCGCCGTCATCGAGCGCGGCGAGCAGGAACAATTCGCTGGCGATGAAGGCATCGCCGCGTTGCTGGGCGAGTTTGTCGGTGACGTTGAGCAGCCGCGCCAGATCGTTGCCGACCGAGATGTTGCCGGCCTGGCCCGAGACCTTGGGCAGCTTTTCCAGCGCTTCGCCCAGGCGCTCGCGCAGCAGCGGCACGTTGACGCCGGCCTGGCTGAGCAGCGGCTTGGTGCTGCCGCCGGCCTGGTCGAGCAAGGCGGTCAGCAGGTGCGCCGGTTCGATGACGCTGTGGTCGCGCCCGACCGCCAACGATTGCGCGTCCGACAGGGCCTGTTGGAAGCGCGAGGTGAGCTTGTCCATCCGCATGGAGGGTTCTCCGAAAAGGTGTGGCGGCCGGCGGTCGCGAGTGTCGCGCGACGGCCGCGAATGACCTGTTAATGCGGGCTGTGGCGGGTGTTTCAAGACTTGGCGAGACTGGAGACGAGGATGGCTTCAGCCGTCGCGATCCGGGCGGCGCTGGCCCGGCCAGCAGCGACGAGCGTCGTCCGCGATCCACGAGGCGGTCGCCTAGGCCTTGTGCGGGGCGAGGTTGAAACTCACCGCGAATGCGCGCGCCAGGCCGAATCCGCGTGTCCATTTATCACGCTATTTACCCAGTCCCGGCATATTCAATACGGACACGATTATTTTGTTACCCGCTGATTAACAACCCGCCCCGAACCGCGTGTTTTGCTGGATTCGCACAGGCCGGAAGCTCGTGCAAAACGGCTCTTTCAAGGCACAAAAACGGGGGTTTCAATGTTTAATTCACTCATCCGCGACGCCGCGGAGCGATTCAACCTGGGCGATAAGGCCGAACGCTTCATCGGCCTGTTGCTGGGCCTGATCTTCGATCCGGCCCAGGGCGGATTCTCCGGCCTGCGTTCGCGTTTCACCCAGGCCGGCCTGGGCGATCTGTTTCGCTCCTGGATCGGCGCGCATGTCGTCGACAACGTTCTGCAACCCGACCAGTTCAGCGCCGCGGTCGGCGACGAGGCCCTGGCCTCGATGGCCGCCAAGCTCGGCGTGCCCAAGGTCTCGATCAGCCTGGCCGGCGCCACCTTGTTGCCCAAGCTGATCGGCCTGCTGACCCGCGACGGCGAGCCGTCGACGGCGCCGGCCGAGGTCCTGGCGCTGATCAACGGCGCCCCCGCGCCGCGCGCGCACCACGTCGCGCCGACCAGTGCGCGCAAGGCCGAACGCCGCCCGGGCTGGCTGCTATGGCTGGTTCCGCTGCTGCTGTTGCTCGCCGGGTTTGTGCTGATGCGCAGTTGCGGGAAGGACGACGCCACCGCACCGGCACCGACACCGGCGATGACCGCGCCCAGCGAGCCGGCGGCGTCGGCCGCGCCGGTCGCGCAAGCCAATGCGCGCTTCGATCTGAGCAACGTCGACGGCAAGGTCACGGTCAACGGCCAGGTCGCCAGCGACGCCGACAAGCTCAAGCTGTGGGACGCGCTCAAGGCTGCGTTCGGCGAAGCCAATCTCGGCGGCGACATCCGCGTCGATCCCGCGACGCTGCCGGCCGGCTGGATGGACAAGCTGATCGGCTTGCTGCCGCAGCTCAAGGCCAGCGGCCTGAAGTTCGGTTTCGACGGCGACACGCTCAGCATCGACACCTCCGGCCTGCCCGAGGATCAACGCATCGCGGTCAGCGAGCAGTTGCGCAAGGCATTCGGCGGCTTCCAGATCAGCGGCCTGTGGGATCGCGCCGCCGCGGCGCTGAGCGGGTTGAAGCCCGGCTTCAGCGGCGACGATCTGGTCGGGGCGCTCAACCTGATGAACGTCTACTTCGACAGCGGCTCGGCCACCATCACCCGCGACAGCCTGGAGACCCTCGACCACGCGGCCAAGGCGATCAAGGCCGCGCCGGCCGGCATCCGCATCGAGGTCGGCGGCCACACCGACAACACCGGCGACGCCGCGGCCAACCTCACCTTGAGCCAGCAGCGCGCCGACGCGGTGATCGCCAGGCTCGCCGAACTCGGCGTCGCCCGCGACGGACTGGTCGGCAAGGGCTACGGCCAGGATCAGCCGATCGCCGACAACGCCAGCGAGGAGGGCAAGGCCAAGAACCGGCGCATGCATTTCACGGTGTTGAAGTGAGTCGTCCTATGCGGCTTTGAGGCCGCACGCCGAATCACTCGTCCCAAACCGACAAGCCGGCTTGCGCCGGCTTGTCTCTTTCACGATAACGGAGCCTGCTCGCGGATCAAACCCGCGAAGTCGGCTGCAGAATCTCGACCCAGTACCCATCCGGGTCCTTGATGAAGGCGATGTCCTTCATGCGCCCGTCGGTGAGCTTCTTCTGGAATGCGACGCCGAGTTGTTCGAAGCGCGCGCAGGCCGCCTCGACGTCAGGCACCGATACGCAGATGTGGCCGAAGCCGCGCGGTTCGCTGTTGCCGTGGTGATAGGCGAAATCGGCGTCGTCTTCGGTGCCGTGGTTGTGGGTCAGTTCAAGCACGCCGCGCTGGCTCAGCAGCCACACGCCGCGCGCGGGTTCTTCGGCGGGAATCTGCGCGGGGTCGTTCACCAGCACCAGGAAGTACAGGCTGAATTTCGCCTCGGCGAAATCGCGCTTGCGCACCAGGGTGAAGCCGAGCACGCGGGTGTAGAAATCCAGCGAGACTTTCGGGTCCTTGATCCGCAGCATGGTGTGGTTGAACACGAAATCGCGGGTCGCCGCTTCGGTTTGCGCGGTCACGCCGGGCACGGCGTCGAGTTCGGATTGCAGGGACATGGCGTGGGCCGGTTCGAAAGGGGAATCCACGATCTAGGGTCGAAAGGCCGCCGTCTCAAGCTTGAGCCGACGGCGCGACCGGATCGCGCTGCAACGACAGCACGATCAGCAACACCGCCAGGCCGACGTAGGCGCCGATGAACTGCCAGGCGATCACCCGCTGCAGGCCTTCCAGCGCCCACGGCAGATACACGCCGCCGCGCGGGTCGACCGAATGGATGATGCCGAACAGGCTCAGGCCCGCGCCCGCGAGCAGGAACGCCGCGGCGCGGCGCAGGCGGCCGTCGACCATCGCCGCGACCGCCGAGGTCCAGATCATCGAGGTCATGATGAAGCCGTTGCCCAGGGTCACGATCACCGCCAACTCCGGCAGGCCGTGGCCGTCGAGCGCGCTCATCAGCTGGGCATGATGCTCCGGCGCGATCCAGCCGGGGTTGCCGGTCTTGATCGCGAGCATGTACGCCACCGACGGCAAGAAGCCGAACACCATCGCGGTGGCGTGCTTGCTCGGCGTGGCCTGGAACGCCTGGGTGGTGATGTCGAGCGCGACGTAGACGATGATCGGCGCGAGCACCGCCAGCGGCAGCCACTGCACCAGCCCCGAGACGATGCCGAGCATGCCGCCCAGGCCGATGAACAAACCGGTCAACAAGGTGTAGCCGCTGCGCGCGCCCATGTGCTTGTACGCGGGCTGGCCGATGTAGGGCGTGGTCTGGGCGACGCCGCCGACGAAACCGGCGACCAAGGTCGAGAACGCCTCGGCCAGCAAAATGTCGCGGGTGCGGTAATCGTCGCCGGCCGCGCGCGCGCTTTCGCTGACGTTGATGCCGCCGACCACCATGAGCAGGCCGAACGGCAGCAGCAGCGGCAGGTAGGGCACGGTGTACGGCAGGCCATCAATGAAGCCGAGCGTCGGCAGCGGCAGGACGAAATGCAGCGGTTGCGCGGCCGGAAAGGTAAAACCCGGCGCGCCCAGGCCGAGTGCGCCGAAGCCGTAGAACAACACCGTGCCGAACACGAACGCGACGAACACGCCCGGCAACTTGATCGGCAGCCGGCCTTTCGCGATCAACACATACAGCAACAGCCCCAGGGTCATGAACCCGACCATCGGCGAGCGCAGGGTTTCGATCAGCGGCAGAAAGCCCATCAGCACCAGCGCCACGCCGGCGATCGAGCCGAGCAGGCCCGCGCGCGGAATCAGCCGGGTCACCGTGTCGCCGGCGAACGACAGCACGAACTTGAGCAGGCCCATCACGATCAGCGAGGCCATGCCGAGTTGCCAGGTCGCGGTCGCCGCGGCCTGTTCGTCCATGCCGGCCTGCTTGAAACCGACGAAGGCCGGGCCGAGCACCAGCAGCGCCATGCCGATGCTGGTCGGCGCGTCCAGGCCCAGCGGCATCGCGGTGACATCGTCGCGACCGGTTTTCGCGGCCAGTCGTCGCGCCATCACCGTGTAGATCAGATTGCCGACCAGCACGCCGAACGCGGTGCCGGGGAACATCCGCGTGTAGATCACCTCGGCCGGGAAACCGAAGATGCCGATCAACGCGGCCGAGATGAAGCCCAGGATCGACAGGTTGTCGACGACCAGGCCGAAGAAGCCATTGAGGTCGCCAGAGACGAACCACGAGCGCCGCAGAGTCTTGGTGTCGACGTTCACCAGCCGCGTCCCCCGTTACGAATCATGGCATCGACGTTCACCGGCCGCGTCCCCCGTCCACCATCGCGCCAGCAGCCGACGGCTTGCGAAGAAACGAGCGAACCGGCGGCAGCGCAGCCGCAATGCCGGGGTTGAACGCTGAAGGGAACGAGCCGATGGCACTCATGGGCGGTACTCGGATGCGCGATGCGGAATGGGCGCTTCCTTGCCGATGCACCCGCGGTCCGTTTGCGGGAGGGTGGTGCTTGGGGCGGATTGCGAATGGACGCGGGGGTGCGGTGCGGAATCGAAATGCGCGGTCAGGGTTGGAAGATCGGTTGCAGCGAGGTCGGTCGTAGTTGTGGTGTCGCGGTCGCGGCTTGCGCCGCTCCTACAGGGCCTGATCGAAGCTACGTTGCCCCCCGTAGGAGCGGCGCAAGCCGCGACCGCGACACCACGACTCACCACGCCACCCTCATCCACGCCGCGCACCAACCCGTCTCGCCCCAGCGATTCCCCTGAAAATCCGGGGATTTCGCCCTGCCCGACCACGCCCGCAGCATAGAACGCCACGCGCCCGCCGCGCACCCTGTCCGCGGAAACACAGCGGCGCGAAATTCGCGCAGGTCGGCGTCGGCCCGGACCACGCCACCCGCCCCTCAGTCGCCGATCGCCAGCCAGCCGCGGTAATGCACCAGCAAACCGATCCCCGGCAAGGCCGCGCGCACGTCGAACCGATAGCGCCCATCGTGTTCGAACTCGCGCGCGTGCATGCCGTCGAACCAACGCAACGGCAGCGCCACGCCCAGCGCGCGCACGCTGCGCAGCCGCCAGACCAGCCCGTCGTCGACCGGTTCCAGGGCGAACGCGAACGCCATCGGGCCGAGCCGTTCCTGGATCAGGCCGCCGCGCTCGCGCAGGCGCGAACGCATGGCGCCGTGGCCGAAGCGGCGCATCCAGGTTTCGCCGTCGCGATCGGCATCGATCTCGACTTCGATCGCGCCGGCATGCGCGGGCGGCAGGCCCGCGATCCAGCCGCACAGCCGCGACAGGCTGCCGGTGCCGCGCGAGGCCTCGGCTTCGCCGGCATACCGCTGCGCGCCGCCGCGGGCATGCAGCTCGCGCAGACTCGCCGGCAGGCGCTCGAAATCGGCGCCGAGGATGCGTTGGTACAAGCTGCGGGCGTCGACGCCGGACGCCTGCTCCGATAGCGAACGCGCGCGGGCGATACCGCTCATCCGCGCCGTCGCTCAGCCGCCGCTGTTGCCGATGTAGTCGTCTTCGAAGCCGCGCAGGTCCTTGGGCACTGCGTATTCGCGACCGTCGTAGCGCAGCCGCACGCTGGATTTGTCGGTGCCGCCGTCGACTTCATCGCAATCCTCGCTGCCCTTGGCGACGTTGCGGGTGGTGTGCGCCACAGTGTTGAGCAACAG